>JAEWYP010000062.1 GCA_023395615.1 Bacillota bacterium | reverse complement strand
TCGGCGCGCGTCCAGCGCTTCACCTCCGGGTGTTCGTACAACCAGGCGCGGTTCAATCCATACACGAGGTATTCGTCCCCGTTAAAGGCCTGCTCCCAGCCGAACAGTACCTGCACGCCGCGTTTGTCGCCCTCCGCCTTCGCCTGTTCATATCCTTCGCAGAACCGGTCCACCTGATCGCGCCACGGAAGCGATTGGTTCACCGCGGTATTTCCGCCGAAAAAATGGTCGGTCACAAACAGGCCCTGGTAGCCAAGGTCACGGTAAAAGGGGATGTAATCGCGCCCGTGGGCAATGCCGCAGGCGCTGGCTTCGCAGGTATGCAGATGGGTTTCGTAGCGATAGGTCATTTCGCGGTTCCTTTCGTATGGCCGCCCCGCCCAACGCGGTACGCGGGCGGGGCGTATGAATGATGCTATTCTCGCGCAAGTTATTTTACCGGGGCGCGGCGTGGTTTACGCCGGTTTCTCCGGTTTCCGGGGCGCGGGGTTATCGGTTTGAGGCTTCGGCGGCGTGTTGTCCGGCGGCCGTTTGCCTGATGAATTCTGTTTGCCGCCCTTTGCCTTTCCCTTGCCGGAAGCGCGGGGAGCTTTGAAGGTGGTTTTCGCAGGCGGTTTGTCATGCGGGGCGGGGGTGTCCAGCGCGCGGTACAGGCGCGGGTCAAACGCCGTGGCAAGGCGGAAACGCAGGCGTCGCAGAGGGTTGGCCCCGCCATACGCGGCGCGGTAGCAGTCACGGGCACGGCGCGTCTGCTCCTGCCCGGGCTCCAGACGGCTGTAGTTGCTCAGCGCCATAATGCGCCACAGCGGCATAATCTGCGTGGGGAAGGCATGCACGCCGTCGATCCGTTTGGCAAAGGCAAGCGGCGTCTCCCCGGGCTTGGGCTTGCGCTTGGCATAGTTGAGCAGCCGCTGTACCGCCGCGCCGTATACGAATACCTTCTCCCGTTCGGTCGCCTTGCGTGCCGCTACCCGGTCCGGGCTGCGCAGGGCGATCCGCGCCGCCAGTGCGGCCAGCAACGCAAGGATTGCCAGCGCCATCCACAGCGCGAGATTGCTTTGATCGTCCTGAGGCGACATGTCGGGGTTTTGCGTATCCGGGTCCTGCGGTGGCGGATCGGTCGGTTCCGGTGAAGGTTGATCCTCGTTCTGCTGGTCGTCCGGGTTGGGGGTGGCGGTCGGACCCTCCTGCGGGTTGGGGGTTGGCGTAATCGTCGGTTCGGGCGAAGGTTCGTTCTGATGGGATGCTTCGTTGCCGTTTTCCTGTTCGGGGGTTGGGTCGAACGGCACCCAGCCGAAACCCTGAAAATAGACCTCGGTCCAGGCATGTGCGTCCTTGCCGGTTACATACGCAAAGCCATCGGCCGCAGGCTGCGCCTCAAACCCCTCCACATACCGCGCGGGCAGGCCCGCCATGCGGCACATCACCGTCATGGCGGAAGCATAGTAGGTGCAGTATCCTTCCTTGCCCACATAGAGGAAATACGTCACAAAATCCTTGTTCGTGGGCGGGGTATCAGGCGTGAGCGTGTACCGGTAATATTTCTGCAAATGGCGCATAATCGCCATGGCTTTGCCATAGGGTGTGCTTTCTCCGGCCACAATGCTTTTTACATCGTCGAATACCTTCTGCTCCATATGGTTGGGCAACTGGGTATACATCTGCGAAATATCGTTGTAGTACGCGTCGTCCTTCTGCGCGGCGGTCACCACCGCGTCCAGCCCCGCGTCGCCGCCCTCAAACACCGGAGCGTACAGGGTATACCGATCATCCCGCTGCAGATCCCGGGTGATAAACAGCTCGCTGGCGTCGTTAAAATACGGCACCATGTCGTTTTCCATGTTGAGGCTGCGCAAAAACAGCGGCGTAAAAACGGTGGACGCGGCACTGTTTTCCATTTGTACGGCGACCGCCTTCTGGTCCAACAGGCTTGTCGCCTTCAGGATGGCTTCGCCGGGCAACAGTTCCAAAAAGGCTTTACGGCGCTGCGCCTGCCAGCGGGGGTTGATGTACAGGTAGCGTTTCGCGCCGGAGGTATCGTCAAAGGAACGCCCGTCGTAATAATCCTTGGATACGGCGCGCAGCAGGGTTTTCCGGTCCGTTTTCACCATCATCACGGGATACTCGCTGGGTTCCACCGGGCCGCCCAGCTGGCCGCTGCCCATGGGGTAATACCCATACGCGCCCAGCGTAAACACATCGCGTGGTTTGTTGAAAAACAGATAATCGCTGATGGTCTGCTTCAGGTCACTGGCCGCCTCGGAAAGGGGCGGAAACACTACACGGCTGGCGGGGGTCAGCAGCAGGGCTGCCAGTACCGCTACCAGCGCCATGGGCAGCACATGCAGCACGTTGATTTTTTCATGCGCGGACTGCGCCATCATCAGCAGTAGCGCCACCAGCGCCGGGGCCGTATACCACAGCAGGTCGCCCCTGCCAAGGCTCCACAGCCCAAACAGGGTCAGCACCACCACCATCGCAGCAGGCACAAAGCCCACGCCGCGCCGCGCAAACACATACCCAAGCACAGCTGCCAGTAACGTAATCAGGCTCGCTACCTGACCGCTGAACAGGGGCAGCACCGCCGAATACCCGGAAAAGTAAAGCGCGAGCGCCTTAAACCCTTCCACCCAGCCGCCCAGCAGCCCCTGATGGGGTAAAAAAACCTGTGTCAGCGCCGCGCCGGCCAGCAACACCCACAGGACGATACGGGTTTTCCGGTTGCCGGACAGCGCCGTAAGCAGCGCAAGCAGCCCCAGCGCCTCCGCCAGAGCGAGCATCATCTGCCCGCCAAGGTCCAGCGCAAGCAGCAGGGGCGCGGCAATGCCGACGGTCAGCAAAAACGCCAGCCCCATACGGGTCAGCGGTTCCTTTTGCAAAAACGCCGGTCTGCTCACGCCGGTTCTCCCCCGTTTCTTTCTGTGTTCCCTGTCAGCCGCCCTGCGGCGAAACGAAGTTCACTTCCACGCCGCTTTGCTGAAGCCTTCCGACATACCCTTGCAGGTTCGGGTCGTCCGGCCGGTAGGTCACCAGGTACAGGCGCACGTTCGGCCCCATGCGCTTCATCCGGCCGATCAGGTCCGTAAGCACCCCGGTGATACGGGTGGTGATGATCACCACCGCGCCGGTTTTGCGCAGGTCGTTCATCTGCATCAGCAGCACGCGCTCAAACTGTTCCGTTTCGTTAAACGTACAGCGTGCCAGCTCCTCCAGCAGAATCGGCATTCCCATGGTGCCGTGGTATTCCATGGGCCGGTCGCCCACCAGCGGCAGGCGCACCGGGTTTTCGTGGCTGATCTGGCAGCTGACCACCGAAGCGGCGGTTTCCAGCACCGCGTCCTGCAGATAGCACAGCTTCGACGCGTCCATCCCTTCCGACAGGGCGGGCGGAGACGTATCCATCATCACCAAAGCGTCCGGCAGGGCCGGTTCCTCAAACTGGCGGATCATCAGCTCCCGCTTGCGGGCGCTCATCTTCCAGTGGATGCGCTTTAGCGGGTCGCCGGGTTGGTAGCCGCGAAAATCGCTGGGGTTGGAGGGGTCCTCCATGGCGCGCTTCATCGTTTCCACGCCCATGTCGCCCGCGGCGAAGGTGAGCGGCTCCACGGTAAAAGGCACGGGCAGCACGAGCAGCTCGTGCCCCGCGACCTCCGGCTGATGTTCTTTTTTAAAAAGACCGAAAACATCGCTTACGGTAAAACTTTCCACGCCCGGGAACATCGCGCCCACATGTTCGGCGCAAAACCGATAGGCCACCTTCTGCTTGCGGCGGCCCAGCTGGGTCAGGTAAATCATCGCGCCGGGCGTGTTGCTGGTGGCGCGCATCTTCAGCCGCACAGGGGCGATCGGCAGGATGCTTTGGTGGCTCACGGACACTTCCATGGCCACGCTGTCCCCGCGGTTCACCTTCGTACTGTTCAGCCCGTGGGTCACCTTTACGGTTTTTTCCGCCGCGCGCACGCTAAAGTAGGCCAGCGCCCACGTGACCGCGATCAGCAGGGACAGCGCCAGATACATGCGGTTGCCCATTGAAAGCGCGCACAGCAGTAAAAACCCGAACGTGACCCCCAGCCCGACAAGTGTGGATTTCATGGCATCGTCCTTTAAAGAAATGGTTCGCGCCGAAAAAACTGCCTGTTACGACAGGCGGATCGGCACGGGCACGTTCTCCATCACCGCGACCAGAATCCGCTCGGCGGTGATCCCCTTCATCTTGGCTTCCGGGTTGGGCAGCATCCTGTGCGCCAGCACCGGCAGGGCCATGCGCTGCACATCCTCCGGCAGGATATAATCCCGGTCGTTAAGCAGCGCGCAGGCCTGCGCCCCGCGGATCAGCGCGATGGCGCCGCGGGTAGACACGCCCAGTTGCAGCGAGGGGTGCGTGCGGGTCATGGCGGCGATGTTGGCGATATAATGGCGAACTTCCTTGCTGCAATATACCGTGCCGATCATGTTTTGCATTTCCACCACATCGGCGGCGGTGCACACGGGTTGCAGGCTTTCCTGCGGTTTCACCGTGCCGCTGAAACGCTCCAGCACCGCCATTTCCTCTTCCATGGTGGGATAGCCCATCGAAATACGCAGGAAGAACCGGTCCATCTGCGCTTCCGGCAGGGGATAGGTGCCCACGAACTCGCCCGGGTTCTGCGTGGCCAGCACCATAAAAGGCTGGGGCATCGGGCGGGTTACGCCGTCAACCGTTACCTGATACTCCTCCATCACTTCCAGCAGCGAGGACTGGGTTTTGGGAGAGGTACGGTTAATTTCGTCCGCCAGCACGATCTGGCACATCACCGCTCCGGGGTGAAACTCCAGCTCCCCGGTTTTCATGTTGACCATGGTAAAGCCGGTCACGTCGCTGGGCACCACATCCGGGGTAAACTGGATGCGGTTAAAACTGCAATCCAGCGACTTGGCCAGAGCGCTGACCATGGTGGTTTTGCCGGTGCCGGGTACGTCCTCGATCAGCACGTGGCCTTTGCACAGCATCGCGGTCAGCGCCAGCTCGATCACCTCGTCCTTGCCGACGATGACCTTGCCGATATTTTGCTTCAGGGCGGCAATCATGCGCCGTGGATTGAGCATATGAACGGCTCCTTTATGTGGATTTCTGCGGATTAT
>JAEWYP010000049.1 GCA_023395615.1 Bacillota bacterium | reverse complement strand
CAGTCGGATTTAAGCCAGTGCCTCGCCAGCCTGAACGCCCTTTATTCCGGCTATATCCGGGAACAGTAACACATTATAGCCTATGAATTAAAAGTTCGGCGAGAGTCTGCAATTGATTTGTTCAGTATCAAAATGTTGTCGGGTCGCATTCCAATTCTGCACCCTGTTTTGCACATCACGCATGCCGTAACGATGCGTTTCGGTCACAATAATTATATATAAATAGACAGCAAAAAACCGCCTGAAATCTTTGATTTCAGGCGGTTTTCATTGGTGAGCCCGGCGGGATTCGAACCCACGACCTTTTGATTCGTAGTCAAACACTCTATCCAGCTGAGCTACGGGCCCATATGCGCTCGGTTTTCCGAAGCAGCTTTATGATTATAGCAGGCGACGTCGCAAAATGCAATACTAAAACGGGAACTTTTTCAGGTTTCCGGGCCTTTCGATCTGCTTTACAGCATGTGTTCCTCCTGCCATCAGCGTCCGGGCTATTCGCTGGTGGGGTTCGAATTCCCGCTGTTTTCCATGCTGAACGCAGGTCAACCATACGATCTATGCTCTTCTCCCGTAACCACACACTGTTACATGGCCTTCCGAACGCTTCGCTTGCCTGGCGGAGAGGTGCCCGTTGGGAAGACCGGTACATTTCCGTATGCTATTGCTGATGAACTTGTTTGTTACGCCGTCGGTGCAATCCTGCGCTTCCTGAATCAATCGCTTCTCCGGTTTGATCATCACAAGTGAAAGAGTCTCGAAAAAAATTGTTAAATTTTCACGTCAAAACAGAATGTTTTCTTATCAGGTATCAATTTTTCCTTATCGTACAATACTTTCCATGCTGTTAGACAGTATTAGCAAACCATTCTTCATTTTGTTGTGGATATTGACAGCATACTCCGCATAGCCTATAATGTCCGTAAACGATTAAGTTGAATATATTGATAGAGTTTTAGTTGTATTCGCAAAAACGTAAACGATTAAGTTGTATCGGCAGGTGTTTCCTCCTCATGTTAACGATACGGGATATCGCGAAGTATTGTAACGTTTCCACCGCGACAGTCAGCAAAGCGTTCAGTTCGGACAGCGATATCAGCTACGAAACCACAGAACGCGTCCGCGCCGCCGCCCGTGCGCTCGGATACTATCCCAGCGCCGCTGCCCGGTCCCTGAAAACACGGCACGCCTGCAACCTGGGGCTGCTGGCGCAGCTGAACCATCCCAACGGAATCTATACCGAGTTTGTTACCCGTGTAATAAATGCCTTTCAGGCGGAAGCGGAGCACAGCGGTTACGACATCACATTTTTGAGTAAAAGCCTGTCTGGCAAAACACTCAGTTATGAAGAGCATTGCCAGTATCGCAATTTTGAAGGGGTGGCGGTAATCTGCGCCGATTTCTTTTCCCAACAGGTACAGGCGTTGCTGGAAAAAGACATTCCCAGCGTAACGGTAGATTATTCAAGTGACCGGCACGCGTCCGTTATGACCGATACACAGGCTGCTTACGATGAAATGGCAGATTTCGTGTATCGCCGGGGGCATCGCCGCATCGCGGTTGTGCGGGACGACAGCACCGTAATCGCCGACCTGCGCTATCAGTGCCTGCGAAAGGCTTTTGATGCACGCGGGCTGGAACTGGCGGATGGGCGAACCTTTGCCTGCACCTTTAACGACACGGATGCCGCCGCCCGCGCCACCGAGCAGATACTGGCGCTGGCCCGAATCCCTACCTGTATTTTTTACCCCGATGATATTGCCTGCATGGGCGGTGTAAATGCCCTGCGACAGCGGGGATATTCCGTACCGGGAGACATTAGCGTGGTCGGTTTTGACGGCATCCAGCTTTCCCAGCTGATTCAGCCGCACCTGACCACCTACCGGCAGGATATGGAAACCATCGGTCACACCGCATTGCAGCTGTTGTTATCGGCAATCGAAAACCCGGAAGGGGAAAAGCCGCATCGACTGATTCCGGGTGAAATGCTGCCGGGTGAAACAGTCGCCCGCATCTGACGGAGCGCTCATGGCTTAGAAAGCCATAACAATATAAAATGGAGGAATCGGTATGAAACACACTCGGAAAATCCTGAGCCTGTTGCTGGCACTGACCCTGGCCTGCAGCCTGACCCTCGTTTCCGCCACCGCGGAAACGACCGCCGAGTTGCCCCGTAACGAAACGCTGTACTTCGCCGGACAGCAGTGGGGCTCCGTAAACGGCTGGAACCCGCTGAGCGACGACATGAACAACGCCATGGCCGTTACGCAGGCCGCCGGCGGTTCCCGTACCATCATGTTTGAAACCCTGTATATGTACAACATGCTGGACGGATCGCTGAAACCCATGATCGCCGACGGTGATTATGTGTGGAACGACGCTCACACCGAGATTACCGTAAAGATCAAACCCGCCGCAAAATGGAGCGACGGCACCCCCATTACCGCCCAGGACGTAGCCTACACCTTCGATACCAACGTGAAGCTCGGCAACGCCAAAGGCAACGGCTACAAACCCTACGTGGACAGCGTGACCGCCGTGGATGACAAAACCGTGCTCATCAAGGCCAAGCTGACCGAAGACGGCGTGGCGGTCAACCCGCTGCAGCTGATCTGCTTCCTGGAAGAATGCTACGTGGTGCAGAAAGCCTGGATCCAGACGCTGGAAGCCCGTTGCAACAACGATCCCGCCGCCATGAAGAAAGACCCGGGCGACGATGTGGTATGGTCCGGCCCCTACACCAAGTACTATGCCGACGACCAGAAGGTCGTGCTGATCCGCGATGACAACTACTGGGGCCAGGACGCCTCCATGTGGGGCAAGCTGCCTGTTCCCAAGTACATCGCTCATGTGATCTATGCTGATAACCCCGCCGGTGAAACCGCCCTCAAGGCCGGCGAAGTGGATGTTTGCCAGCAGTTTATCGCCAACATCCAGGATCTGTGGCTGAAGGACAACCTGCCCATCAGCACCTATATGGACAAGGCGCCTTACGGCATCTGCGTCAACATGCCCACCGCCTGGTATAACCTGGACATCCCCCTGCTGCAAAGCGCCGACGTACGCAAGGCGATCGCCATGGCGGTCGACTACGACGCAATCAACAAGAACGCTATGACCGGTCAGAGCCCGACCTTCGCCGATGTGCCGCGTTCCTGCATGAACCCCACGCCGGGTGAACAGGCCGCATTCGACCACGACGCCGTGAAAGACCTGCAGTGGGTTGGCAACGACATCGAAGGCGCCAAAGCGTTGCTGGACAAGGCCGGCATTACCGACAGCGACGGCGACGGATGGCGCGAATACAACGGTGAAAAAATCACCCTGAACGCCTGCGCCCCCAACGGCTGGACCGACTGGATGGCCGCGATGGAAATCGTAGCCGCCGCCGGCAAGGGAATCGGCATCGAAATCACCACCGAGTTCCCCGAATGGTCCGTGTACCAGACCGTCGTGACCGCTGCCAAGCAGACCGATTATGACATCTTTATGATGTGGACCGATTCCGCCACGCCCGCTCAGCCCTGGGGCCGCATCCGCATGCTGATGAGCAGCGAATTCAACGGCGTCGAGGGGAACTGGAGCGGCAACTGGGGCCATTACAGCAACCCCGATATCGACACGATTATCAAGCAGATTCCCGTGGAAACCGATGCGGCCAAGCTGAAAGAACTGTACACCCAGGCCGTGAAAATCTACCTGACCGACGTGCCCAGCTTCTCGCTGATGTATCGCCCGGACAAATTCCACGCCGTGAACGAGTCCGTTTGGACGAACTTCCCGGATGCCGAAGACGGACGCAACATCCCGCCCATGGACTGCACGGACGGCTACAGCATCGCCGCGCTGTACGACCTGCAGCTCGTGAACCCCTAACTGACTGACTGGAGCGAGGCGGCTGCGTTACCGGCTACCGGGACGCAGCCGCCTCCCGAATGATTGGGGGAAGAAGCCATGAAAGGCTATCGCAAATATTTCGGGAAAAAGATCCTCTGGTTGGTCATCACCTTTATCGCGGCCCTGCTGCTCAACTTTATCCTGCCCCGTCTGATGCCCGGCGACCCCGTGGCCGCCATGACCGCCAAGCAGGCGAAGGGCCTTTCCGAGGCCTCCGCCGTGAAGGCGATTTACGACAATTACGCCCGTGAGTTCGGCACGAACAAGCCGATCACGGAACAATTTTTCACCTATGTCGGCAACCTGGCGCACGGCGACATGGGCACCTCTTTCAGCCAGTATCCCCGCAAAGTATCCGATATTATCAGCGACGCTATCCTGTGGACGATTTGCCTCCAGTTTCCCGCCATTATCATCGGCTGGTTTCTGGGCAACCTTCTGGGAGCGCTGGCTGCCTATATCCGCAAAGGATTCGATAAGGTATTGATGCCCCTCACCCTGTTTTTCAGCAGTATTCCCGCCTTCGGCATGGCGGTGATCCTGCTGGTAGTTTTCGCCATCAACCTGAAAGTCGCCCCCATCTCCGGCGGATACGGGTTTGATATGCTGCCCAATTTCAGCTGGAATTTTGTTCTTTCTGTGATTCAGCATTATCAGCTTCCGTTCTGGTCCATCGTGCTGGTCTCCATCGGCGGCCAGGCGGTGGGGATGCGCTCGATGTCCATTTACGAACTAAACGCGGATTATGTGAAATATGCGCGTTTCCTGGGAATCAAAGATAAAAAAGTCGTCGGTTATGTGTTCCGCAACGCGATGCTGCCGCAGGTAACGGGGCTGGCGCTGTCTATCGGCACCATGGTAGGCGGCGCGCTGGTAGCGGAGATCATCTTCAGCTATCCCGGCCTGGGCACCACCATCTATCAGGGTATCGCAATGGCCGATTATCCCCTTATTTCCGGCGCCACGCTGATTATCACCATCATGGTGCTGATCGCCACGTTTGTGCTGGATATCATCTACGGCTTCATCGACCCGCGCGTTAAAGCCGCGCAGTTTGAGTAAGGGGGCGGCGCAGATGAAAAACACAATCCGGCAGGTATTCCACTCCCCCAAGTTTCTGGTCGGTTTCTGCATCTTTGTCGTAATCCTGCTCACCATTATCATCTACCCGCTGATCAATCCCGGCAACCCGCTGCAAATGATCGGGCTGGGTACATTCGCAAAGCCCGGCACCTATGTGTCGCTGTACGACAGCATCAACGCTGAAACCAGCACCCTGAAACTGCCGGACGCCGATGAAAAGCGGGTGGCCAGCGCCCTGAGCGCCGAAGACAAGGTGAATATGGTCAACTGGTTTTCCGCGGCGGGCGTAAGCATCGAAGGGCTGAACGTGAACGACACGGAAGCGCTGATCAAGCTTTGGAAGGCCAACTACGGCACTGCCGCGAAGCCCAGTGGCATGACCAAGGCCATGCGGAATTATTACGCGCGGCTCAACGAGAACATCAACGCATCCGCAAACAGCGAGGTGCTCACCGTGACCGAGCCGGACGAAAGCACGGGCGAACCGGCGGAGAAAGCAAAAATCACAAAAACCGACTACGTAAACGTCGGCGACGTAACCAACGTGAAAACCCTTCCGTTGGGCACCGACAACTTTGGCCGCGACACGCTCAAGGAGCTGGTTTCGGCCTGCGGCACCTCCATCCGCATCGGGTTAATCGCGGGCACCGTCGCAACGCTGATCGGCCTGCTGCTGGGGCTGCTGGGCGGTTATCTGGGCGGTATCGTAGATGATATCGTGATGTTCTTTACCAATATTTTCACGGTGATTCCCTCGTTCGTTCTGCTGATCCTCATCAGCAACTCCATCAACCAGGATCAGCGCGGGGCGACCACCGTCGCGCTGGTAATCGGGCTGACCAGCTGGGTATGGACGGCGCGTTCCGTGCGTTCGCAGGTCATCAGCCTTCGCAACCGCGACCACGTTAACTTAAGCCGCCTTTCCGGGCACTCCCTGCCGCGCATCATCCTGACGGATATTCTGCCCTACATCGCCTCCTATGTGGTGATGGCGTTTATCCTGCAGGTCAGCTCCGGAATCCTGGCGGAAGCGCAGCTTTCTCTGCTGGGTCTGGGGCCGAAAACCACCGAGGTTCCCACCCTGGGCCTGATGATGAACTGGGCGATGCTCTATTCCGCGCACCTCAACGGCTCCTGGTGGGCATACTTCCCCGTGATCCTCACCATCGCGTTCATCTCGTTCTCGCTGAACCTGATGAACACGGGGCTGGATCAGGTGTTTAACCCCACCCTGAGAGATTAGGAGGCCGAGCATGAGTAAGGTTATGCTGGACGTACGGGGGCTTACCACCAAGTATGTCACCCGTTTCCACGAGGATGTATACGCCGTGGATCACGTTTCCCTGACGATTGAGGAGGGGAAATCGCTGGGCATCGCGGGCGAGAGCGGGTGCGGCAAGTCCACCCTGGCCCTGAGCCTGATGGGGTATTATTTCGCCCCCCTGCACTACATCAGCGGCGACATTATCATCGACGGAAAGAATATCTCCGGTTTGGACCCGGACGCGGTGCGCAAAAGCGTACTGGGCACCGAGATCGCCTATATCCCACAGGCCGCGATGAACGCGCTGAACCCGACGCGCAAGATTCTGCGGTTTATCGAAGACGTGATCCGGGCGCACGACCCGCACGCGCAGGCCAAAGACATCGCGGAACTGGCCCGCTCCCGGTTTGCGGAGCTGGGGCTGCCCGAATCCGTACTGGACCGTTACCCCGTGGAGCTTTCCGGCGGGATGAAACAACGCACCGTCATCGCCATTTCCACCATCCTGAAGCCTAAGGTGCTGATCGCGGACGAGCCCTCCAGCGCGCTGGACGTAACCAGCCAGAAGATGGTCATCAAGATGCTTCGGGATTTGATGGATAAGGGCTATATTCGCTCCATGATCTTCATTACCCACGAGCTGCCTCTCCTGTATAATGTAACGGACGACATCATGGTGATGTACGCGGGCCAGATTGTGGAACGCGGCAGCGCCAAACAGATGGTGTTCGATCCCATCCACCCCTATTCCCGCGGGCTGATGCGCTCCATTATCGTGCCGGAGGAAGGCACGCGCGAGCACAAACTGACCGCCATCCCCGGCACACCCCCCAACCTGAAAAAGCCGCCGCAGGGATGCCGCTTCGCCGAACGCTGCAAGTTTGCGGTGCCCCAATGCCGCGTCAACGCCCTGCCCATGATTGAGTTTGACGGCAACCGCGCCTATCGCTGCGGGCATTCCGTACAACACCTGAGGGAGGTGTACCGCGATGACGACCAATGAAACATGCGGATGCGCCCTGAACCCAAAAACCGCAGCCGCCGGAGCACGCAGCCCGGAAGAGATCGCGGCGCGCCCCTCCTGCCTGCGTGGCAAAGGGGTTACCAAGGTTTTCGGAATGGGTGGGAAACAGACGGTCGCTGTGGACCATGTGGATTTTGATTTTCACGAGGGGGAACTGGTTTCCATCGTAGGCGAAAGCGGCAGCGGCAAAACCACGCTTTCCAAAATGCTGCTGGGGCTGCTGACGCCGACCGAAGGTGAAATCTACTATCAGGGCCAGCTGCGCGATATTTCCACCGCCACAAAGAAGCGGGAATACTGGCATGGGATTCAGGCGATCTTTCAGGACCCTTTCAGCTCCTTTAACGTGTTTAACAAGATCGACACGGTGCTGCTGGACTGCATCCGCATGACGGGCGGCCGCCACCTGCCAAAGGAAAAAAAGATCGAGCTGATGACCGAGGCTTGCAGCTTCGTGAACCTGAAATACGCCGAACTGACCAACAAGTACCCCTTCGAACTGTCCGGGGGGCAGATGCAGCGGCTGATGATCGCCCGCGTGTTTCTGCTGAAGCCCAAAATCCTGCTGGCGGACGAACCGACCAGCATGATCGACGCCTGTTCCCGCGCCACGATCCTGGATATGCTGATGCACCTGCGCGACGAAACCGGCATGACAATTATCTTTATCACCCACGACATCGGGCTTTCCTACTACATTTCCGATCAGGTCTACATTATGGAGCACGGCAAGTTTGTGGAACATGGCACGGCGGACGAGGTGATCCTGACCCCGAAAGCCGAGTATACCCGCCGCCTGATCAGCGACGTTCCCAAAATTTACGAGCCCTGGGACCTGAGCACCGTAAAATTCTGACAAAGGAAGGGTTTATCACCATGGACGTAAAGCAAGTGGTTTCCCAAATGACGCTGGAGGAAAAGGCGGGGTTGCTTTCCGGCCTGGATTTCTGGCATACCAAACCGGTTGAGCGGCTGGGTGTTACAAGCTGCATGGTCAGCGACGGCCCTCACGGTCTGCGCAAACAGGATGACAGCGCCGACCACATGAGCATCCACGAAGCCATCAAAGCCATCTGTTTCCCCGCGGGCTGCGCTACAGCCGCCTCATTTGACCGGAACGTGCTCCGCCAGCTGGGCGAAGCGGTAGGCGACTCCTGCCAGCACGAGAAGGTTTCCGTGATCCTGGGCCCCGCGATGAACATCAAGCGTTCGCCGCTTTGCGGGCGCAACTTTGAGTACTTCAGCGAAGACCCCTATCTGGCGGGCGAAGCGGCGACCGGGTTTATCCAGGGCGTACAAAGCCGCGGTGTGGGCACCAGCGTGAAGCACTTTGCCTGCAACAGCCAGGAGTACCGCCGGATGAGCAGCAACAGCGTAGTGGATGAGCGTACCCTGCGCGAAATTTACCTTTCCGCCTTCGAAGCCGCCGTGAAGCAGGCAAAACCCTGGACGGTGATGTGCAGTTACAACCGGATTAACGGCACCTACGCCTGTGAGAACCGCTGGCTTCTGACCGACGTGCTGCGCAAGGACTGGGGCTTCGACGGCTACGTGATGAGCGACTGGGGCGCGACCGACGACCGTGTGGAATGTGTTAAGGCCGGGCTGGACCTGGAAATGCCGGCCTCCGGCGGGGAGAATGACCGCCTCGTCGTTAAGGCTGTGCGCGAAGGCCGGCTGGACGAGAAGCTGGTAGACCTCTGTTGCGAGCATATCCTGAACGTAAATCAACGCTACTTAACCCAAGCCAAACCCGAAACCCCGTGGGACCGGCAGGCCCAGCACGAGCTGGCGCGCAAGCTGGCGGCGGAATGCATGGTGCT
This sequence comes from Bacillota bacterium, assembly GCA_023395615.1. Taxonomy (GTDB): domain Bacteria; phylum Bacillota; class Clostridia; order Christensenellales; family Aristaeellaceae; genus CAXXOK01. The sequence continues at coordinate 3,051 of JAEWYP010000049.1, read as the reverse complement.
GTTGAAGAACGATAACGGCGTGTTGCCTCTGCAAAAAGGGCAGAAGGTCGCCGTGATCGGCAAATTCGCCAAACAGCCGCGCTTTCAGGGCGGCGGCAGCTCCCATATCAACTTCAGCGCCATCACCAGCGCGTGGGACGAGCTAAGCAAACTGCCCGGCGTGACCTACTGCGACGGATACGCCGTGGAAAGCGACGACCCGGACGAGGCACTGCTGGCCGAAGCCGAGCAGTCGGCGGGCGCCGCCGACGTAGCCGTGCTCTTTGTGGGCCTGCCCGACCGTTTCGAAAGCGAAGGGTATGACCGCGCGCATATGCGGATGCCTAAAGCGCAGGAAGACCTGATTGAGCGCGTGGCCGCCGCCAACCCCAACACCGTGGTAGTGCTGCACAACGGCGCGCCCATCGAGATGCCCTGGCTGGACGACGTGGCCGCCGTGCTGGAAGCTTATCTGGGCGGCGAGGCCGTGGGCGGCGCGGCGGCGGACCTTCTGCTGGGCGTCGTTAACCCCAGCGGCCGCCTGCCGGAAAGCTTCCCCGCCTGCCTGAAGGACAACTCCTCCTACCCGTGGTATCAGGGGGAGAAGGATACGGTGGAATACCGCGAGGGCGTGTTTGTGGGGTATCGCTGGTACGATAAAAAGCATATGCCTGTATTGTTCCCCTTCGGCTACGGCCTGAGCTATACCGCGTTCCATTATTCCAACCTGCGCCTGAGCGCCCATGAGATAAGGGATACCGAACCGCTGACCGTGAGCGTGGACGTGACTAACGTTGGCAAGGTTCCCGGTAAAGAAGTGGTGCAGCTGTACGTGGCCGACCACGAAAGCACAGTCATCCGCCCCGTGCGCGAACTGAAAGGCTTTGAGAAGATCGCGCTGGAACCCGGCGAAACGAAAACGGTCACCTTCACGCTGGGTAAGCGCGCGTTCGCCTACTGGAACACAGAAATTCACGACTGGCATGTGGAGACCGGCGCGTTCGGCATCCAAATCGCCCGGTCCAGCCGCGACATCGAACTGGAACAGGATATAACCGTGGTTTCCACCGTGGCGCTGCCCTGCAAGTACACGTTGAACACCATCTTCGCCGACCTGATGGACGACCCCAAGGCGATGGAAGTGTTCCGGCCGATGCTGGATATCTACAAAAAAACGATGGTCGGTTCCGGAGCCGGAGAGGCCGACGACGGCACTCCCGCGGTGACCGACGAAATGCTGGAGGCCCTGATCGCATTTATGCCGCTGCGCAGCCTGATGAGCTTTGCAGACGGCCAGATTAAATACGATGATCTAATCGCTCTGGTCGATCAGCTCAACAAGGCGTAACCGGAGAACGGCGGGACCCCACCATGGCGCGGCACGCCGTTCGCGGCGTGCCGTAAATTATACTGTCTATGGCTTTGGCAAAGAACGATACAGGCACGCCCGCCGGAGAAGCGCAACAAAGGGTTTGCCGGTTTTAACAGAGAAGATATTTCCTGGATAGACGGCTGCGCGCGCCGAAGCAACCGACACGACTGGCCCGCATACCGGGCGGGCCAAAGGATGGTACATGCCATGAAAGAAAACCTGAGTTTATGCGGCGATTGGACCCTTGCGGAAGCGGCAGGCCACCGCGACATTCCCGCCCGGGTGCCGGGTTCGGTGCTGGGCGATCTGCTGGCTGCAGGACTGATCGAAGACCCCTTCTGGCGGGAGAACGAATATAAAACCCTGCGCATGATGGATCGGGATTACGCTTACGAACGCACCTTCGACGTACCCGCGGCGTTCCTAGCCCATCGGCGGATTGATCTGGTTTTTTGCGGGCTGGATACGCTGGCCGACGTAACGGTAAACGGGCAGACCGTGCTGCATGCCGATAATATGCACCGCACCTGGCGTGTGGATGTGAAACCCCTGCTGCGGGAACGCGGCAATACGCTGACCGTGCTGTTGCGCTCCCCCAACCGCTTTATCGAGGAAGCCGCGCAGGCTAACCCGGACGTAACCTACGACGGTTCCGGCTCGGTACATGGCACCAGCTTCCTGCGCAAGGCGCATTACATGTTCGGGTGGGACTGGGGCCCTCAACTGCCGGATGCGGGCATCTGGCGGCCCTGCGGACTGGAAGGGTACGACGGGCTTCGGATCGAAGCTGTTGAGATTTTGCAGCGCCACGAAGCAGGCCGTGTTACCCTGACGGTAAACGCCAAGACCCACGGCGATCTCCCCGCCGCCCTGCGCGTTACCCTGACCGACCCGGACGGCGCGAAAACCACCTATGCCAACGGCAGCGGCGCGCTGGAAATTACGATTGACCAGCCGCGCCTGTGGCAGCCCAACGGCTGGGGGGAACACCCGCTGTACACGCTGGCCGTCGCCTGCCTGAACGGGAAGGGCGAGGTGGAGGACGAAACCACCCGGCGCATCGGCCTGCGCACCCTCGTGCTCTCCCGCGACAGGGACGAATTCGGCGAGGAGTTCTGCCTGAAGGTGAACGGACACAAGCTGTTCTCCATGGGCGCGGACTACATCCCGGAAGATAATCTGATCGGGCGCGCCACGCCGGAACGCACGCGCAAGCTGCTGGCCGACTGCGCCGCCAGCCATTTTAACGCCATCCGCGTATGGGGCGGCGGCTATTACCCCGAGGACTGGTTTCTGGACGCGTGCGACGAGCTGGGCCTGATTGTGTGGCAGGATTTGATGTTTGCCTGCAACATCTATAAAATGACCGACGCGTTTGAGCAGAACATCGTCGCCGAAGTAAGGGACAACCTGCTGCGCATCCGCCATCACGCCTGTATCGGGCTCATCAGCGGCAATAACGAGATGGAATCCGGCTGGTGCGACTGGCCCGCCGTGGTCGCCCACAGCCCGGCGCTGAAAGCCGACTACATCAAGCAGTTTGAGTATGTGCTCAAAAAGGAATGTGCCGAATTAGCCCCGCAGATTGATTACTGGCCAAGCTCCCCTTCCTCCGGCGGATGTTTTGACGATCCCAACAGCTACGACCGGGGCGATGTGCACTGCTGGGACGTATGGCACGGCCTGAAACCCTTTGAGGA
>JAEWYP010000086.1 GCA_023395615.1 Bacillota bacterium | reverse complement strand
AGCTGATTAATCAGCGCGGCGATAATCAGTCCGGAGATCAGCCCGATGCCGGACAGGAAAATCTGCTGTGTCGGCATGCTGGACCAGCGCCGCTCCACAGCTGCGCTTAACTGCAAAAGCTGCTGCTGGATACGGCGGGAAGGAAGAAACAATAAAAGTCCGCCCAGAAAACATAGCACAAAATACAATGTTGCCACGCCGTACGGTTCCAGAAAAAAGGATGGGTAGGTGCGGCGCAGCACAGGCAGCACCAGCGCGGCGACCAACGCGCCCACGCCAACGCCCACCAGCGTAATCAGCAGCCGGAGCACCCGCTCGATCGTTTTATTTTTAGCCATCGGAGGATCCCTTCTTTACTGTGAACTAATGCGCTACGGCCAGCGCCTGCATCAGCGTGTCAACGCCGGTCAGCCGCGCGCCGTCGATATGGGTGAGACTCTTCAGGTTTTGTTTGGGTAACAGAATATCCGCAAAGCCGAGACGAACGCATTCCGCCACACGACGTTCCGCCTGCGCGATGGGGCGTACTTCGCCGCAAAGACCAATTTCGCCCATCACACATAGCGATTGCGGAAGCTGGAAATTCTCCAGGCTGGAAGCCACGGCCAGGCATACCGCCAGGTCGGCGGCGGGATCGTCCAGTTCCAGCCCGCCTGCGACGCTTACGTACACATCCTGATCAAACAGCTTTTTCCCCGCGCGTTTTTCCATGACCGCCAACAATAGCGCCACGCGGCTGGAATCCACGCCGCCGACCGTGCGCCGGGGAATAGCGTAAAAACTGTGCGAGGCCAAAGCCTGCAAATCACACAGAATCGGGCGGCTACCCTGCATGGCACAAAACACTACGCTACCGCTGGCACCCCGTGCGCGCTGGCTGAGCAGCGACTCGCTGGGATTGGCCACCGGCATGACGCCGTTCCTGACCATTTCGAACACACCCAGCTCGTTAATACTGCCGAATCGGTTTTTCACCGCCCGAAGCAGACGATATTCGTGCTGGCGATCTCCTTCAAAACTGAGTACGGTGTCCACCATGTGTTCCAGAACCCTTGGGCCTGCCAGACTGCCTTCCTTGGTGACATGGCCGACCAGAAAAACGGAGGTTTCGCTTGTTTTCGCGTATCGGATGATGGACGCGGCACTTTGCCGCACCTGGGACACGGAACCCGGCGCGCTGGCGCTGTCGTCGCTGACCATGGTCTGGATGCTGTCAATAATCAGCACGTCCGGCCCGATAGCTTCGCACTTGGCCAGAATACTTTCCACTCCGTTTTCCGCCAGCACCAGCAGACGGTCCTGCTGTACGGCCAGCCGGTTGGCGCGCAACTTGAGCTGGCGAAGGCTTTCTTCTCCGCTTACATAAAGAACCCGGCGGTTTTTACTTAACTCCGCGGCCACCTGCATCAACAGGGTGCTTTTCCCTACGCCCGGATCGCCGCCCAGCAGCGTTACGCTACCCTGCACCAGCCCGCCGCCAAGCACGCGATCCAGCTCCTCGTTGCCGGTAGAGGCGCGCGTTTCCTGCGTTTCTTTTACCTGCGCCAGCAGCATGGCTTCAGCGCCCGTAGTCTGGTAGCGGGCGGCTTTTTCGGCGGTCTTGCCGGATGCGGCGGCAGGCGCGATACGTTGCTGCTCCTCAAAGGTATTCCATTCGCCACAATCCGGGCAGCAACCCAGCCAGCGCGGGGTTTCATAGCCACAGGAAGAACAAACGAATATTGTTTTGTCTTTAGCCAAAAGGGTTCCTTTCCGGCTTCCCGGACGTCTGCCTGCCGAGCGATCTTCCCGGGCGGCAAGCCGGACAACGCGGCCAGCGGGAGCCTGTGATGGAGATCAGTGCGGATAAAAAGTATACAAAATCAGTATAACACGAAACCGAAAAAAAGCGACCCGTTTGTGCGGGATTCTATAGCGTAAGGACAACCAACCGCGCGATCAGGGTTGTTTGCGGGCAATCACCAGCAGTTGCAGCTCCCGATCGTCTGCGGGTTTACCATCATAAGTGGAGAAAGTCTTTTCCATACGCATCCCGCGCACCGCATAAAGGGCTTCAAGTTCTGCCGGGGTATACAGGCGGATCGGATCTCCGGTTTCAATCCGTGGTTTCCCTGCCGGTTGCCCGTAGGGATACTCCCAACCGCCGAAGAGCATGCGCCGTGTCTGTGGATGCCATTCGAACTGCGCCAGCGAAAGCGAGGTTTCACCGGGCTCCCACCACTTTTTGGGGAAGAATTTCTCGGCGTGCTCGCCGTTGCATACGTCTAAAAAGTGTTGCCCGCCGGGTTTCAGCGCACGGGCGATTCCATCAAATATCTTCTCGTTTTCTTCGTCGGTTTCCAGATACCCGACCGCGCCGTCTGCCATACTGAGCACGACGTCAAACTCGCCGGAAAAGCGCACGTCGCGGATGTCCATACAGAAAAAAGAAGCGTTCAATCCCTCGGCGCTTGCTGCGGTCTGCGCATCTTCCACATAGGCCGGGGTCAGGTCAACGCCGACGACCGGGAAACCGCGCCGAGCCATTGCCAGCGCATGCCTGCCGAAACCGCAGGCAAGATCGAGAATGCGTTCCTTTCCGGTAAGCGACAGTTGCCGCACCAGAAATTCCACCTGTTTTTCAGTCTGTTCTACCCACGACTGCTGTTTAACATCCAGCGACCATGCGTGGCGATACCAGTCCGGCGGATTGGATTTCATTCGGGTTCCCCTTTCTTTGCGGAACCGTGGGCTTCGGCAGGCGGCGCGGCCTTGGATGCGGCATAGGCTGCGACTGCCTGCGCGGCCTGGATGTTCATTCCTTCGACAGCTTTCAGTGCCTCCACATCGGCGGCAAGGATGGCGGGGAGGCTGCCGAAAGCTCGAAGCAGCGCAACTTTCCGCTTTTCGCCGATACCCGGGATGGCGGACAGTTCGCTGGCAATGCCCGCTTTGCCACGCAGCATCCGGTGATGGGTAATGCCAAAGCGGTGGGCTTCGTCGCGTACACGCTGCACCAGGTGCAGGGCGTTGCTGCGTTTATCCAGCACAATCGGGGTTTCCTGACCCGGCAGGTAAATTTCCTCAAACCGCTTGGCCAGACCGAACATGGGTACGTTCCCCCCTGCGTCGAGCATTGCGCGGTGGGCGAAGGCAAGCTGCTGGGGGCCGCCGTCAATGAGGATCACATCCGGGAATCGGCTGAAACGGCCGTCGCGCGGATCAAGCCCGGAAGCTTCGCGCTCTTTTTTTTCCTCCAGCCCGTGGGTAAAGCGTCTGCCGATTACTTCTGCCATGGAGGCAAAGTCGTTAGCCCCTTCGACGGTTTTGATGCGGAAATGGCGATACTGCTTTTTCGCGGGCATCCCGCCGTGGAAAACGACCATCGACGCGACGGATAGCACCCCCTGTGTGTTGGAAATATCATACCCCTCAATACGTTCCGGAAGCGTTGGCAGATCCAGCGCCTTTTGCAGCTCCTGCATGGCCAGCACGGTCTGCGCGTTTTTGCTCTGCTCGCTTTGCTGGCGTTTCAGCAGCGCGTCGGCGGCGTTTTTGCGGCAGATGCCTACCAGCGCGGCTTTGGCTCCGCGCATGGGCGTAAGCAGGCTGACCGCGCCGCCGCGCCGTTCGCGTAGCCACAGTTCCAGTTCCTCCCGGTTTTCTCCCAGCGTTTCAGCCAGAAGCTCCCGGGGGATGGCTTGGGCATCCTCGTAATGCTGGGTAATAAAACCTTCCAGAATATCGCCCGGTTCGTCGCCGCCCCCACCTTCCAGCACATAGGCCTGCCCGCCCTCGATCCGTCCGCCGCGAATATGTAAAAGTTGCACGATGGCGTCGCTCGCATCAGAAGCCACAGCCACCACATCCTGTTCCACATCGCGGGTCTGGATGGCAAGTTGCCGTTCGGTAATTACCTGCACGTCGGCGATTTTATCCCGGTAGACCGCTGCCTGCTCGTATTCCATTTTTGCGGCGGCTTCGGCCATACGTTCGTTCAGCTCGCGTAGAATTTCCCGTGCGTCGCCGTTTAAGAAATCAACGGCCCGACGAAGAATATCTTTATAATCCGCCTCGCTGATATAACCCGCGCAGGGGGCTTTGCATTGTCCGGTAGAATGATAGACACAGGGACGATATGGTTTCCCCAGCGGCAGTTTCAGCGCGCAGCGGCGGAGGGGGAAATACCGGCTCAGTTCGTTCAGCACCTGGCGAACGGCGGTAGCGCCGATGTAGGGGCCGAGGTACTTGTAACCGTCGTGGGGGTCCAGGGTACGCGCAACCGTAAGGCGGGGAAAAGCCTCGTTCGGATTATACCGCAGGTAGGGGTATTGCTTGTCGTCTTTCAGAAGAATATTGTAAAACGGCCGGTGCAGCTTAATCAGGTTGCATTCCAGCGTGAGCGCTTCAAAATTGGTGCGGCACAGGATGATGTCGAAATCATCCACACGGGAAACCATAGCCTGTACCTTGGGCGTATGGTTTTCAAATGCGTGGAAATATTGGCGTACACGATTTTTCAGGTTTTTCGCCTTGCCGACGTAGATAATCTGCCCCTGACTTTTCATCAGGTAACAGCCGGGGCTGTCCGGCAGGGTTCGGATTTTGTGCTGCAGCGCTTCCGTCATGTCGATCCTTTCCTTCCGAGGGGGTGGAGAACCCGTGTTTGGTTTCACTGTTATTGTATCCTCGCTTTGACCCGCGCGCAAGGGGTGGGAAGATTTTACACGTTCACGATGGGGCGCAAAACGCGCCCGATGGCTCATCGCGGGCTTTATACGCTGTCGTCGCGCCTTGACGCGGAGGAAAACGGTCGATATAATAGAAACGTTTTGAAACCATATCGAAGGAGAACGCGCGACATGAAAAAATGGGCCGGTCGACTGTTGATTGCCACCCTTAGCCTGATGCTGGCGGGGCAAAACGTTTTTGCTCTGGGCGAGAGCTCGCCCACCTTTGTACCGACAGCGCAACCCAGCCAGACGCCCGAAGCGACGGCGACTGCAACGCCCGAAGTGACTGCAACCCCCGAAGCGACAGATATGCCCGCCTCCAGCGCCGAGGAAGAAGCTAATGCCGACGACAGCGTGGTGCGCTATACGGCCATTGCCTCTGCGCCACTGAAAGTTCGGCAGGCGCCGGATGATAACGCGGGCGGATGCGGAAGTATTGCCAAGGGCGACGTGGTATACATAATTGAAATGGGCGACGAATGGTCGCTGGTGGATATTGGCCGCAACAACGGCTATGTGCGCACCCAGTATCTGAGCGAGATACATGAGTATGTGAACGGCGCTACCGGCGCTGCGGTAACCGCCGCGCCAACCGGGGAAGCGACCGTGGCTCCGGACGATTCGACCGACGCAATTGCCGGGTTCCAAGAGAATTTCGTCGCATACGCTTATAAAGCGGTCGTTGCTAAGAAATCGGCGAGCGCGGATGCCGCCGCCGCTTTCAAAATCCCGAAGTACGATAAGGTAACGGTCAGCAGCAACCAAAACGGCGTAAGCTACATACGATATAACAATTCATACGGATACGTGCCCACCGCGGCCTTATTCAAGTGGGACCGCATCGACCCGTACGCGGGGGATATCCCGGGATGCGATATCCATGTCGGGCTTGCGTTCGTAAACCACTCCACCGATATCCGCAGCTATGACGAAAAAGGTAACGAGGTGCTCAAAACGATCAACCCCGGTTCCGCCGTGTCGGTGGACACGCTGGACAGCCAGGGGCGCTATCCGTTGCCGTACTGGCGCACGACAGGCTATATCGAACAAAGCGATGTAAGTTACCTCATGAAGGTGGTTCCCTGGGCCGACGCGCAGAGCGGCGACCTGATCAGCTGCATGAGTACCTTCTACGCGGTAGGGGTACACACCATGCAGTATCAGGGCCGTAACTGGAATATTTATCTGGGTTCCAGCTTTATCTCCAATACGGTGGTACAGCCGGGCGAAACCGTGAACACCTACGCTTTGATGGGCCCATACCGCGCCTCGACGGGGTACCATCACGCCCCCATCATGAGCCAGACGGCGCTGTGGGGATACGGCGGAGGCTGCTGCCAGGTAAATACCACGCTGTATAACCTGCTGATTCAGGTGCCGATTCTGATTAACTGGCGCAAGGTGCACGCGGACGTTGGGATTTACTATTGCCCGGTCGGGTTTGACGCGGCGGTGGGCGGCGGCGACACGACCATGATCTTCACCAACACCCTGCCTTATGCCGTGCGTATCAACTTTTTCATGAGCGACGGATGCCTCACCGTGGGACTTTTCCGGGTTTAACCCCACAAAAGTGAGCATGGATTGATCCACGTGCGATTCGCTGGAAGCGCACATACCACTGACAAAATACTGGTAGACTGAGACCGGACGGCAATACACCGTCCGGTCTGTGGTTTCTGAAAGAGGATATGCGCGGCGGAGCGAGCTGTGCGCTTCTCTATGCATCCTGCGATTCGGTTTGTGTGTGTTACCCCTTCACGCTGCCTGCTGTCATACCGGCCATGAAGGTTTTCTGGCAGGCGAGGAAGATCAGCACGATCGGTATGATCGCCATGACGGCGCCCGGCATCAGGATATCGTATGCGTTGCCATATGGGGTGATCGTGGTGCCCATACCGATGGGAATGGTGAACTTCTCATTGGTATTCAGCACGATCAACGGCCAAAGCAGGTTATTCCAGCTGTTCATGGCAGACAGGATTGCCATTGCCCCGTAAGCGGGGATCATCACCGGAACCATAATACGGAAAAAAATGCCGTAGTCGGTGCAGCCGTCGATTCGTCCCGCCTCAATCAGTTCGATCGGCAGTCCGCTCGCGTATTGTCGGAAGAAGAACACCATAAACGCTGGAACCAGATAGGGGAGGATTACGCCGAAGTAACTGTCCATCAGCTTGATACGCATCAGCGTGCGGTACATTGGAAGAATCAGAATTTCAAACGGCATCATCAGCAGGATCAGCACCAGAATGTCTACGGCCCTGCGCCCCTTGAAATGGTACATAGCCAGCGCATAACCGACGATCGAAGAGAAGAACAGCCCGACTGAGGTTTGCAGCACCATGATTACGAGGCTGCTCTGATACCATTTCCAGTAGATGCCGTCCCGGTAGGTGTTCAGCGCCGCATAATTCGTAAAGGAGGATACGCCGGGATCGAACTGAAAGCTTAACCCGAGGCGGAGAATTTCGGTGCCGGGTTTGAGCGAAGAGAGGAACATAAAGTAAAAAGGCATCATCAGCAATGCACCGGCAAGGATGAGAAGCAAGGCGATCAGCACACGGGTGATCGCGTTCTTTCCACTGCCTTTCAGCGATCTCCGCATGCTTTTTCCTCCTTCCTGAAAAAGCCCATCAACGTCAGCTGTACAAGGTTCACACAGCTGACCAGCAACAGCAACGTGATCCCTACCGCCGATGCGAGGCCCATATTGTTTTTGTAGATACCCATCATATACATGTACCCAACGATGGTGCGCCCGATCCCGCCGGGATTGCTTTGCTGCCACAGGGCAACACTTTCGGTGAACATGGAGAAACCGCCCAGCACGGTAATGGTGATCACGTAGATTAAAACCGGGCGTATGCTGGGCAGGGTGATGCTAAAGAATGAGCGCAGCTCACCGGCCCCGTCGATACGCGCCGCCTCGTACAGGTCCTGCGGTATGGCGCGGATCGCGGAATAGAAATAGATAATATTCACACCCATCCAACGCCAGAGCGTCATCAGAACCAGTACGAAGTTGCCGGTTCCGAAGTGATTTAGCCATTCCGTACCCGGCAGACCCAGCGCGATGCAAACGCGATTGGCCAGCGCGGTTTCCAGGCTGCCGAACGCCAGCCTGAATACGATGCCCGCCACGATGATGGAGGTAAGAGCGGGGATAAAGTACAGGGATTTGAAGAAATTGGGCCACAATGCAAAGCGGCTGCTAAGGATTGCGGCAAAGATCAGGGGGATGGGAATGAGAATCAGAAGATCCCACAGCGTGTAATTGCCTGTAGTCTGCAACGCCATGAGATAGTTATTGGAAAGTAGTTTTTTATAATTGCTCAGGCCGATAAACGTTGCGGTATTCGGCCCATCGATCTTCTGAAAACTCATGATGATGGAGGAAACCGTTGGGTAGAGATAGATCAGAAGGAAATACAGCAAAAAAGGCGCAATCATCACATAAGGCACCACTTTTGGATCGTTGATACCGGTCAGTTTTCGTTTCCGAACTGTTTTCTGCAAAATGTCAGCCCTCCAAGGCCGCACTGTGCGGCTGATTGATTGGGTTTCAAGCGAAAAACCCCGTGAAAGAATACCTTCCGGGGAGGGATACAATGTTTCATTGCCGGCTTTGAATGAATGGGTTCCGAGCTTCTGCGCCGGGGGAGAACCCCCGGCGCAGATCGGAAACGAATCGGAGTTACCTTATTGGGCAGCCGCATCACGCAGTTCATCCGCGCAGGTCTTTGCGATATCTGCGGGAGCCATGCGCTTGACAACCAGATCGTAAGCCATCTCGGACTTAACGATATCGGCGGCGGTGGGATACAGGTCGGTCAGGCAGGTGGGCGCGACGCTGTCGAGCATCGAGGAAACGACGTCGAAGATGTCGTTGCCGAAGTAATCGAAGAACTGGTTGGGCTTGGCAAGGTCAGCCGTGCCGTACACATCCTTGCGGATCGGGTCGAAGCCAAGGATGTACCATTCCTGCAGGTTGCCTTCGTAGCTCAGGGTCGCGTAAGCGAGGAAATCCTTGGCAAGTTCAAGGTTTTTGCTGGTCTTGATGACCGCGGTGCCGGTACCGCCCATCTGAGCGGTCTTGTAGCCGCCGTCAGTCCACGTGGGCATCGGGGCGACTTTGATTTTACCGGCCAGATCGGGCATATAGTTGGTGAAGCGCGCAGTATACCAGAAGGGCATGATGACGGATGCGCAGTTGCCGGCGTTCATCCAGCCATAATACTCTTCCTCATGGTGTCCGCCGCCGGGGGCCGCGACTGCGGTGCCCGCGTCCAGCATGTCGCTCATGAACTGCAGAGTACTTACCACCACCGGATCATCCATGTGAACGTTGTTGTCGGCATCCAGCCAGTCGCCGCCATGCTGGCTTACGAGCGGGTAGATGCTCCAGGTATCCTTAACTTCCCAGGTGGTCATGGGCTTGCCGGTCTTTTCCAGAACGACTTTGCCGGCCGCGGCGAAATCATCCCAGGTTTTGATATCTTTGTAGTTGACCCCGGCCGCCTCGAGAATTTCGGTGTTGTAGAACACCACGCAGGCGCCGATATGGTGATCAATACCGTAATACTTGCCGTCGCGGGCGTAGTTGTCAAGGCGTTGCATAACCAGCTTGTCCTTGAGGGGTTCCACATACTCGTTCATATCGGCCAGCTGAATGTCGCCCTTGAGGTAGTTGGCGAACATGTTCACTTCGATATCGGAGATGTCAGGCGCGCCTTCGCCGGTCTGGAGGGCGATCGTCAATTTGTTGTGCATGTCCTCGTATGGATAGCATTGCATGTCGATGTCCAGTTTCGGGCCTTTGGTCTGGGCATTATACTCGGCCAGCATTTCTTTGTAGAACTGGAGGTGCAGCTCCTGGAAAGTCCACAGGGTCAGATGTACGGTATCAGAGCTCTCAGCCAAAGCGACGCTGCCGACCAGAAGCAGACAGCAAGCCAGTACAAGAGCAAGAATCTTTTTCACGATTCGTTCCTCCTCCTATATTCTGTTGAGTTAACGTTAACCTTTAGTGACATTCTAATGCAGGTTTTCCAAATTGTCAATCCTTTATAAAAATTTACCTGTCTATTGAAAACATATCTGGAAAATGCTACTCTGCATGCATGCTATGTGGTACGGGAGGGAATTTATGACGGATCAACACCGCGCTACCCTACAGGATATCGCCAAAGCCTGCGGTTATTCGGCCAATACGGTCTCGCGCGCGCTGCGAAACGACATCCGCCTGCCGCTGGATACCCGCAACGCGATTATCCAAACCGCGTCCCGGATGGGGTATATCCGCAATTCTTCAGCATCTACTTTGCGTTCGGGCACCAGCCGCACGATCGCCGTGATCGTCAACGACATCAGCAACCCTTACTATTCCAACATGCTCAGTGAGATGGACGCGCTTCTTCAGCAGAAGGATTATCACATTATGATTCTCTGCACGCAGGTGAACGATGATCTGGCGGAAAAGATGATCCACATGGCCATCTCCCGTTCGGTTGACGGAATCCTGTTTTTCCCGCATAACAACGCAAGCCATATCGAGTGTATGCAGCGCGCCGGGGTTCCCTTTGTGCTGCTGGATCGGTGGATTAAGGGGGTAACGGTGGATACCGCCCGCTGCGATGATGAAATGGGCGGGCGGCTGGTGGGGGATCATTTGGCCGCGCTGGGGCACCACAGAATTGTTTATCTGGCCGGTCCGAACGTGAACAGTTCTCAGCAGGACCGGCAGGCAGGGCTTATGAGCGCACTGGAGAAGGCCGGTCTGCCCGCAGATAGCCTGAAGGTAATTCCCTGGAGGACCTTTTTTGAGAAACCTCAGCCCGGAGAACTGCTGTCCGTACTGGAACCGATTGATTATTCGGCGATAATCACCTATAACGACGAACTGGCTTATTACTGCATGAACGACCTGCGTCTGCGTGGCGTGCGGGTGCCGGAGGATGTGTCGATGATCAGCTTTGACCATATCCGCCGGGGACATGCCTACCTGCCGCCGCTTACCAGCGTTACGGCGGATGGCCCGGGCGTTGCGGAAACCGCGGTGAAACTGTTGCTGAATCGGATTGATCATCGCGACCTGCCGCCGCAGATTGTTGTGGTCCCGGTGCGGATTTATGACGAGGAAACCACGGCGCGTCCGGCGAATAGTATTAAATAGCAGCGCGGCCTGGAGCTTTTTGCCTGATTGACATGCCGTGCGCAGGGTGAAAAGGGGGACTCAATTTGCCAAGGCCATTTTCGGTTAACGATTCTTTCCTGTACATCGTGGTCGCCGTGATCCTGCTGCTGGTGCTGGCCCAGTCCATCTTCTTTCTGGTACGCTCGTGGCGGCGCGCGCTGGCGCTGGGCATGCAAAAAAGCACGCTTCGCCGGGTGGTGCGCACCAGCGCTACGTTTACCGTGGTGCCCGCCATTTCCATCCTGATCGGTGTCATCGCCCTGTCCCGCAAGCTGGGGCTTCCGCTGCCGTGGCTGCGCCTGTCCGTCATCGGCGCGATTACCTACGAAACGCCTGCCGCCGAGGCCGCCGCCCGCGCCGTTGGCACCACCCTGGGCGATACGGCAACGATGCTGACCGCGCCGCAGTACACAACCATCGCCTGGGTGATGACGCTGGGGATTATGGCCGGAGTGCTGTTTACCCCGATCCTCTGCAAACGCCTGCTAAGCGGCGTGGACAAGCTGGAAAAACGGGACCGGCGTTGGAGTGAGATTTTCATGAACGCCCTGTTTATGGGCATGATCTCCGCGTTTCTGGGCATGATCTTCGGCCACGTCACCGAAGGACTGACCGGATGGATTCCCGTGTTTGTGATGCTGGCGTCGGCTGTGATTATGCTGATCGTGGGCGCGTGCGTGAAACTGTTGAAATGGGACTGGCTGACCGACTACGCGCTGTCTATCTCCATGGTGGGGGCGATGGCGCTGGCCATTCCGATTACCAGCTGGGTTACGGGGGTGGTCGCATGAGTAAGCGCGGCGGAAACCTGCCTTATGAGGAGCAGACCCACCTGCTGGGCAAAATCTGGGTGTGGGGAATGGGCCTAGTGCTGCTGATGTTTCCTACGGCTGTTTGCCTGTATTACAACGCCTGGCCGGATGGCGCGGGCCTGCTCAAGGGCCTGCTGGCGATTGCGCCCATGTACTGGGCGGTCGGCTTTATCGAGGTCATCACCTATGTGCCCATGCTGGGCGCGGGCGGCAGTTACCTTGCGTTTATCACCGGAAGCCTGACGATGCTCAAGGTGCCCTGTACGCTGGCGGCATTTGACCGCGCCGGGGTAAAAAGCGGCACACCCGAAGGCGAGGCCGTATCGACTATTGCCGTGGCGGTGTCCAGCATCACAACGCTTCTGATTATCTTTTTAGGCGTGCTGCTGATCGTGCCGCTGACGCCGGTGCTGGATAACCCCGCGCTTTCGCCTGCTTTTAACCAACTGTTGCCCGCGCTTTTCGGCGGGCTGGGCGTAGCGCTGATCGCGAAGAATTTCAAGATCGCCGTGGCTCCGATTGTGGCGATGGTGGCGCTGTTTGTGGCGGTTCCCTCGCTGGCCAACAGCGCGGCTATCTTTGTGCCCGTGGCGTCGGTGATTGCCATTGTGGCGGCGCGGTGGATGTACAACCGCGGCTGGCTGACCCCGAAGGAAGGCAAAGCATGATGGTTCTATGGATTTTTCTGGGGCTGCTTGCGGTGTTGCTTGCGGTCGCGTTTTACCGGGCCGTTCGTTTCCGCCCGGCGGAGGAAGAGGAACCCCTGCCTGTGCCGCTTGAGGTGGACGATAACGAGGCCGCCCGTAACCTGGCGGCGCTCGTGCAGTGCCATACCGTATCCCACGCCGATCCGACGCTGGATGACGAACGGGAATTCGACAAGCTGATCGACCTGTTGCCCACGCTGTTTCCCGGCGTGCACCGGGTGTGTTCGCTGGAACGCGTCGGCAGCCGCGGGCTGCTCTACCACTGGTCGGGGAATGGTGATGGCGCGCCTCTGTTGCTGACCGCGCATTACGATGTGGTGCCAGCCGAGGCGGAGCGCTGGGAAAAGCCGCCGTTCAGCGGGGAGATCGCCGACGGGATCATCTTTGGGCGCGGTACGCTGGATACCAAATGTACGCTGTCCGCCGCGCTGACCGCTGCGGAAACGTTGATCCGAAAGGGATACATTCCGGAGCGGGACGTGTATTTCTGCTTTGCTGGCAATGAGGAAGTGATGGGGTCCGGCGCGTCGCAGATCGTGGATGTGTTGGAAAACCGCGGAGTAAAACCGCTGATGGTGATGGACGAGGGCGGCGCGATCGTGGAAAAGGTGTTTCCGGGCGTAAAACAACCCTGCGCGCTGATCGGTGTGGCGGAAAAAGGGAGTGTAAACTATCAGGTCACCGCACACTCCAAAGGCGGGCACAGCTCCGCACCGCTGCCGAAGACACCGGTAGATACGGTGGCCCGGGCCTGCGTGCGTATGGCGGATCACCCTTTTCCGTTCCGTGTAACGCAGCCCGCGCAGCTGCTGCTGGACGGTCTGGCGCGGCATTCCAGCTTTTTATATCGGTTCATTTTCGCCAACCTCTGGCTTTTCCGCCCCGCGCTGGACTTGATGTGTCGTAAGAGCGGCGGGGAGATGAACGCGCTGTTCCGTACCACGACGGCCTTTACGGTGTTTCGTGCCGGAGAAAGCGCCAACGTGCTGCCCGCCGAGGCGCAGCTGACGCTGAACGCTCGCGTACTGCCCGGGGAGACGATAGACGGAACGCTCGCCGCACTTCGGGACAAGGTGAAGGATCCGAGCGCGGAGGTGAGCCTGCTTAAAGGTCTGCCGCCGTCGGGATGCTCCGGCATCGACGGGCAGGGATACGCGGCGCTGAAACGCACAATCGGGGAGATTTACCCCGGCGTGCTGGTATCTCCGTACCTGATGATCGCCTGCAGCGATGCGCGCCATTACGAGCGCATCTGTGCGCATGTGTACCGCTTTTCCGGCATGCCGCTTTCCGCGGCGGAGCGCCGGATGATCCACGGGGTAAACGAGCAGATTCCCGTGAAAAAACAGGCGGATACCGTGCGCTTCTATGTTCGGCTGATCACGAACCTTTGTGGGAGTGGGGACAGGGAATAACAGGATGCCGCAAATCATAGCGTATGTGCCTGACAATGCGGGTTTTACCTGTAGAGTTCTGTGGGTTACAGGGTATGTTTTGCGAACGTTGCGATGTAAAATCACCGTAAAATTCCTTTTTCTTTTAAATTTTTCTTGACAGCAACCGCTTTTCTATGGTAACGTATCGCTAATTCCAGCAAAGGAGCCGCTTATGAACCAGTTAGTTCTTGCCCTAGGCATTATCATTATTACCGTTGTCGTCCTAGTACGGGTACTCGTACGGGATGACAACGTGATTTTGCGTATGCCAGGGACAGGGACAATGGTGAAAGCATAACCATAGAGGGTATGCCCACACCCCCCGAACCGTGGAATACGGTTCGGGGGGATTTTTTATATCCGGGGAGGGTGCGAAATGAGGATGAACGGCGCGCAGATCCTGATGGAAGTGTTGAAAGAGCAGAAGGTGGATACGATTTTCGGGTATCCGGGCGGCGCAGTGCTCAACATCTACGACGAACTGTACAAAGCGGCCGGGTGGTTAAGGCATGTGATTACCTGCCATGAACAGGGCGCGGCCCATGCCGCCGACGGGTATGCCCGCGCCACCGGCAAGACCGGCGTGGTGCTGGCCACCTCCGGCCCGGGCGCGACCAACCTGGTTACCGGCATTGCCACCGCCTACCTGGATTCCACCCCCATGGTCGCCATTACGGGTAACGTAGCCTGCCCGCTGATCGGCCGGGACAGCTTTCAGGAAGTGGACATTACCGGCATTACCATGCCGGTAACCAAGCACAACTTTATGGTGAAGGAGGTTGCGCGCCTGGCGGATACCCTGCGCGAAGCGTTTGCCATCGCCGCATCCGGCAGGCCGGGCCCGGTGCTGGTGGATATCCCCAAGGATGTGCAGGCCGCCGAGTGCGAGTTTACACCCGCGGCAGAAGAACCCGCACCCAAGCGGAAAATCCCGGACGATACGGCGGTAAAGCGCGCGGCGGAGCTGATCGCCGGGGCGAAGCGACCGTTCCTCTACGTGGGCGGCGGCGTGGTCAGCGCCGGAGCGGGGGAAGAACTGCTTGCGCTGGCGGAAACCATCGGCGCGCCGATCGGTACCAGTATGATGGGGCTTTCCGCAGTGCCCAATGACCATCCGCTGTTTTTGGGCATGACCGGGATGCACGGGCGCTACGCCGCAAGCCTGGCGCTGGATCGGTCGGATTTGATTATCGCAGTGGGCACACGGTTTTCGGACCGGGCAACGGGCAACAAGCAGGAGTTTTCCAAAGACCACAAGGTGCTGCATATCGACATCGACCCGGCGGAAATCGGCAAAAACATCCCTGCCTACGTGGCGCTGGTAGCGGATGTGAAACAGGCGCTTGCGGCGCTGAACGCCGTGGGGCTGCCGCATTCCGACCCCGCGTGGCTTACGGAAGTGCAGGCGCTGAAAGCCGCGCCGGACAACCGCCTGACCATGAACCCGGAAAAACTGAACCCGGAGCTGGTGATTCGCGCGATCAACCGGCGGTTGCCCACAGACAGCCCGGTTGCGACGGATGTGGGCCAGCACCAGATGTGGGTAGCGCAGTATTACAGCTTTGGCAGGCCGCGAACGTTTATCACCTCGGGGGGATTGGGCACGATGGGTTTCGGCATGGGCGCGGCCATGGGCGCGTGTATCGGCACGGGGCTTAAAAAGACGGTGCTTTTCACCAGCGACGGCAGTTTCCACATGAACCTGAACGAGCTGGCCACCGCCGTGGCCAACCGCCTGCCGCTGGTGGTGGTGGTGCTGAACAATAGCGTGCTGGGCATGGTACGGCAATGGCAAACCATGTTTTACGGCAAACGCTACTCCAATACCACCCTGAACCGGCCCACGGATTTCTGCCTGCTGGCGCAGGCCTTCGGCGCGCGGGGCCTGCGGCTGGAAGCGCTGGATAAGCTGGACAGCGTTCTGGATAAGGCGTTCTCGATCCCCGGGCCGGTCGTGGTGGATGTGCGGGTGGACCGCGACGAGATGGTGCTGCCGATGATCCCGCCCAACGGCACCGTGCGGGATATGATTTTAAGGGGGTAAACGCATGGAAAACGACAAGCTGATCCTGTCGATGCTGGTACGCAACGAATCCGGCGTGCTTACCCGGATTTCCGGCCTGTTCGCCCGGCGGGGCTTCAATATCGACAGCCTTTCGGTCGGGGAAACGCAGGATGCGCGCGTGTCCCGCATCACCATCCGGGCGGCGGGGGACGCATACGTGCAAAACCAGCTGGTGTGCCAGCTGGAAAAACTGCACGACGTGCTGGTGGTGGAAGCCATGGACCTGCCCCGCGTGGTGGCGCGGGAGTTGCTGCTGGTGAAGGTGCGGGCCGAGCCTGCAACCCGCGGCCAGGCGCTGGACGCGGTGACGGTGTTCCGCGCCAAGGTGATTGACCTTACCCCGGACACCATGACCATGGAGCTTACGGGGGAACAAACCAAGCTGGACGCGTTTATCGCGTTTCTGGCCCCGCTGGGCATTATCGAACTGTGCCGGACGGGCGTTACGGCCATCGGCCGCGGCGACTATGTGCTCACTAAAAAAGAGGAGGAATAAAACAATGGCAACCATGTATTACGAGAAGGATTGCGACCGCAAATTTCTGGAGGGCAAGAAAATCGCCGTGATCGGCTACGGCAGCCAGGGCCACGCCCACGCGCTGAACCTGCGGGACAGCGGTTTTGACGTAACGGTAGGCCTGTACGAAGGTTCCAAGTCCGCCGAAGCCGCGAAGAAAGCCGGGTTGCCCGTGATGCTCACCCGCGACGCGGTGGCCGCGTGCGACGTGGTGATGGTGCTGGTGAACGACGAAAAGCAGGCGGCGCTGTACAAAAACGACATCGCGCCCGCCCTGAAGCCCGGCAAGACCCTCGCCTTTGCCCATGGCTTTAACATCCACTTCGGGCAGATTGTGGTACCCAAAGACGTGGCGGTCATCATGATTGCGCCCAAAGGCCCCGGCCACACCGTGCGCAGCCAGTTCCAGGAAGGCAAGGGCGTACCCTGCCTGATCGCGGTGGAGCAGGACCCGCGCGGCGACGCCAAAGGCATCGCGCTGGCGTGGGCGGCAGGCATCGGCGGGGCGCGCGCGGGCGTGCTGGAAACCACCTTCCGGGAGGAGACCGAGACCGACCTTTTCGGCGAGCAGGCGGTGCTGTGCGGCGGCGTAACAGCCCTGATGAAGGCGGGCTTCGACACGCTGGTGGAGGCGGGCTATCAGCCGGAAAACGCGTATTTCGAGTGCGTGCACGAGATGAAGCTGATTATCGATCTGGTGGTGTCCGGCGGCATGAACTTTATGCGCTACTCCATTTCCGACACCGCCGAGTACGGCGATTATATGACCGGTTCCCGCCTGATTACGGAGGAAACCAGGAAGGAAATGAAGAAGGTACTCACCGAGATCCAGAACGGTACCTTCGCCCGCAACTGGATTTTGGAAAATCAGGCCAACCGCCCCGGCTTTAACGCCATGCGCAGGGCCGCGCAGAACACCCTGCTGGAAAAAACGGGCGCAGACCTGCGCGCCAAGATGAGCTGGCAGAAGCCTGCGGAGGAAAACAAATGAGCCGTTCCGACGCCGTGAAAACCGGGCCGGAGCGCACGCCGCACCGATCGCTGCTGAAGGCCTGCGGATTTACCGACGCGCAAATCCGCAAGCCCTTCGTGGGGGTGGTCAACTCCTATTGCGAAATCGTGCCCGGCCACAACCACCTGCGGGAAATCGCCCGCGCCGTGAAGGACGGGGTGCTGATGGCGGGCGGAACGCCGTTCGAGTTTAACACCATCGCGGTGTGCGACGGCATCGCCATGGGGCACGAAGGGATGCGCTACTCCCTGTGCACACGGGAGCTGATCGCGGACAGCGTGGAGTGTATGGCCCGCGCCCACGCGTTTGACGCGCTGGTGTTTATCCCCAACTGCGACAAGATTGTGCCGGGAATGCTGATGGCGGCGGCCCGGCTGAACCTGCCCTGCGTGTTCGTGTCCGGCGGGCCAATGCTGTCGCTGAACG
This sequence comes from Bacillota bacterium, assembly GCA_023395615.1. GTDB lineage: Bacteria > Bacillota > Clostridia > Christensenellales > Aristaeellaceae > CAXXOK01. Next base: position 358 of record JAEWYP010000086.1, on the reverse strand, counting down.
GCAAGGATTTGAACAGCGCCTTCGAGGCGGTGGGCGCGTATATGGCCGGCAACATCGACGGGCAAGCGCTGGCCTGCGCGGAGAACGACGCGTGCCCCACCTGCGGTTCCTGCTCCGGCATGTTTACCGCCAACTCCATGAACTGCCTTACCGAGGCGCTGGGGCTGGCGCTGCCAGGCAACGGCACCATCCCCGCGCCCTACGCGGCGCGTATCCGCCTGGCCAAGGAAGCGGGCGCGCAGGTGATGGAACTGTACCGGCAAAACCTGCGCGCGCTGGATATCCTGAACGCGCAGTCCGTACATAACGCGCTTACGGTGGATATGGCGCTGGGCTGCTCCACCAACACCGCGCTGCA
>JAEWYP010000017.1 GCA_023395615.1 Bacillota bacterium | reverse complement strand
TCCGACCGGGATTCCGGCATTCTCCTGCGAAACCTGTGCCTGTATCAGGTCAACGGCACGCTGCCGCAATCCTTCTGGGGGCACGTGTACAACATCGGCGGCGGTAAAACCTGCCGTACAGATACGTTTACCCTGTTCCAGACCCTGTTTGGGAAACTGGGCTTCACTGACCTGAACGCCGTGCTGGACCCCCGCTGGTTTGCCACCCGCAACTTCCACGGGCAGTACTATCTGGATTCGGACCGGCTGGAGAATTTTCTCCATTTTCGCCACGACGGCATGGACTACCTGTATGAGGAGTACCTGAAAACCCTCGGTCCCCTCGTAGGGTTGGCGCGCGCTGTCAACCGTGTGCCCGGCGTGCGTAAGGTCGCCGCCGCCCTGCTGCGCCGGGGTCTGGCCGGTGTCGCCCGGCGGGAGCACGGTACCCTGCGTATGGTGGAGGATCGTATGGAACCTCAGGTGGAAGCCTGCTGGGGCAGCCGGAAAAACTGCAACGCGCTCGCGCAGGACATCGCTCATTTTGCCCGTTTTACGGACTGGGATCAGGTGGTACCAATCGACCACGGGTACGACGAAACCAAACCGGAAAATACGCTTACGCTTACAGACATGCAAAAAGCCGCCCGTTTCCGCGGCGGCGAGTGCGTAAGCGACCGGATGGTGACCGGCGACTGGACCGGCAAGCTTACTTTCCGCTGCGCGTTCGGCCATGATTTTACCGCCAGCCCCCGGCTGGTGCTGGAGGGGGGCCACTGGTGCCCGCAGTGTGAGCGGGAAAGCTGGAATTATGCCGCCCGCGCGAAGGTGGACCCGTTCTTCGCGCAGGTCTGGAACCCGCTCCACTCCGCGGACGAGCCGCAACGCGAATACCGCAAAGAGGTGAGCGAGCTGGATGTACCCTGACCCGGCCGTGTCGTAAGCCCGGTTAAAATACGATCACAGTAAGAAAACCATTCAAGGGCGGGAACATGCTTCGATGCACGTTCCCGCCCTTTTTCGTATCGTTCATATTCAATAAAACTGCCGGTTCCTTCCGGCGTATGGCTTCGCAGCCCGGCAGCCTTCCACGGGTCATGCCTGCATAGCCGTCAGCGTCGCTTCCAGTGTCCCAGCCTTTTCAAGACAATTCACGTACTCCGCAACCAGATAGTAATTTTCCAAATCCGCCGCGTCCAGCCCGCGAAAGGCAAAAAGCTCGTCCCACAGGTCCGCGCTGCCCTCCACGTGGAACTCACCCGTGATCCGTTCTACCCCTACGGTAATGGGGAGACCCACAGACGGCTTGCTCTGGCGCTCATATAAAACCTTGCCCGCGTCCGCGTTCAGCACGCGGAACACCACGGCCTGCGGCGTTTGCCCGCTCGGGAGCTTTTCTGCCGAGAACGGGTTCATCGTCACGTTTTGAATTACAACCTGCTTCCAGCCTTCGTCGTCCATTTCTACAACCGGATAACGATCGCGCAGGGTTGCGATCAGCTCCTCCGCCGTTTTACGATTGGGGCGCAACCGGGGACGGTACGCCGCGAATGTTTCTTTCCATTCTTCGATCTGCTTGCGCGTGGGCTTCGTCGTCTGCATCGCGAGGCCTCCTCATCTATGCTTGCTCTACCTGTAAGCATAGCACTTCTTTCCCCGCAAGTCACGCCCCACCCGTCACGATCACCCTTTCACGGAGCCTGCCATCAGGCCGCTGACCATCTTTTGCTGCCCCAGAATGAAAATCACCAGAGACGGAAGCAAAATTAACATAAATCCGGCCATAATCACACCATAAGCCATCCCGTCGGAGAAGGAAAGCATGCTGATACCGATCTGCACCGTTCGCATGGTAACGGAACTGGTAATCAACAGCGGCCACATGTACTGGTTCCAGGTATTGATAAAGCAGTACACCGCCAGCGCGCTGATCGCGGGTACGGAGACCGGCATCAAAATCCGCCAGAAAAACCGCCAGTCCGTACAGCCGTCCATGGTGGCCGCCTCGCGAAACTCCTTGGGTACGGTTAAAAACTGCTGGCGCATCAGGAACACCCCCATCGCCGAAGCGCCGTAGGGCAGGATCAGCCCCCAGTAGCTGTCCAGCAGCCGCGCCGACGCGACGGTCAGGTAGTTGGAGATCAGGATCGCTTCGCCGGGGATCATCATCGTCGCCAGAACAGCCCCGAATAAAAGCCCTTTCCCGCGAAAATCAAACATGACAAACGCATAGGCCGCCAGTGACGAGGTGAGCACCTGTACCGCCATAATGCTTACGGCCACAACGGCGCTGTTGAGCACAAACCGAAGCATCGGCGCGGTTTTCAGCGCCTTTGCGTAGTTTTCCAGCGTCGGCGCGGTCGGGAGGATTTTAGGCGGATACGCGGCGATAAACGATTCCGGCATCAGGCTGATGGAAAAAGCATACAGCACCGGAAACACGATCACAAGCCCCAGCAGAACACCGATCACACTTTTCCACACAGGCGCGCGGTTACGCATAATGCACCCCCCTGTTCTCAAAACGGAACTGGATCAGCGTAACCATAAGCATCATCGCGAACAGGATCAGCGATTCGGCGCAGGCGGTGCCAAAGCGGTAGTTCATAAACGCTTCCAGATAGATGTCGTACACCAGCACACGCGTAGCAATGCCCGGGCCGCCCTGCGTGAGGATGCGGATCTGCCCGAACGCCTGAAAACTGCCCATGATATCCAGAAAGATCACAAAAAACAGCGTGGGCGAAATCATCGGCAATGTAATATGGAGGAATTTTCGCAACCCGCCCGCGCCGTCGATCATGGCGCTCTCCATCAGGTCCTGCGGCACGCCGCGCAGCGCCGTGAGCAGAAAGATAAAGTTGGAGCCGGTTTGCAGCCACACAGTCACAATCGCCACAGAAAGCATGGCGTAGCGGTCATCGGTCAGCCAATTGATCTGCATCCCCAGCAGGTAGTTCGCCACCCCCACAACCGGGTTGTAGATCAGCGACCACACCAGCGCCGCCGAAGCGGACGCGATCGCCATCGGCATGGAAAACATCGTTTCCGTAAGCCGGGACACTCCCGGCGCGCGTTTGTTGGCAAACAACGCCAGCAAAAGGCCCAGCAGCAGCGTCGGCAGGGCAATCATCGGCACAAAGCGCAGGGTATTACCCAGAATCGGCAGGAAATCCTTCCGTTTGAAAATCATTAGAAAGTTCCGAAATCCGACTACCTTTTTAAACTGGCCCGCCGCGTCGGTCACGGTAAAACTGGTGACGATGGTTTTTACAAACGGATAATAGTAGAAGGCAATCAAAAAGACCATGACCGGCAGTAAAAACAGATAAGGCGCCATCCTTCGCCTTTTCGCGCCGACCGGCACCAGCTCCGCCGCGCGTATCACAGGGTCTCGCACTCGTTTTCTCCCCCGCTTTCTTTCAATTCCTGTAGATTTTAGTCCGTCCATGTAAGGAAACGC
>JAEWYP010000009.1 GCA_023395615.1 Bacillota bacterium | reverse complement strand
CCGTTCCTGCCAAAGCGGGCCAGCTGCTTGATAGGGGCGTTGTCCTCGGAATCATAATCCAGTTCCGAGCGCACAAGCTGTTCATCGGGATAGGCCAGAACGCCCATTTCAGGAATATCGAGGCCTTCCAATTCGTCTTCGGGAGAAACACGCAGACCCCAAACCTTGTCCAGCAGTTTGAAGAACAGATACGATACGCCAAAGCCCCAGACCAGCAATACACCGATTGCGATCAACTGGGCAAGCAACTGCGACGCATCGCCATAGAACAACCCGGTTACGCCGCCCGAAACGCCGTTGAATCCGTCGCCATAGGAACCGTCCGCGAACAGCCCCAATGCAATAACGCCCCAGAAGCCGTTCACACCGTGGACAGAGATTGCGCCTACCGGGTCGTCCAGACGCAGCTTATTTTCCACAAAGGGAACGGCAACGCACACCAGCAAACCAGCAACCAAGCCAATGATGAAGGCGGAAATTCCGTTCACGAAAGCGCAGGGGGCGGTAATGGCAACCAGACCTGCCAACGTTCCGTTCGCGGTCATGGAAGGATCGGGTTTGCCAAATTTAATCCAGTAATAGAACATCGCCACGAGGCCGGCAATCGCGCCGGCGATCATGGTGTTGGTTGCTACTACGGCCAGCCGGTAATCCGATGCGTTCAGCGTGGAGCCTGCATTGAATGCAAACCAGCAGAAATAAAGGATAATGGTGCCGATAATCGCCATTGGAATGTTATGGCCCGGGAAGGCACGGGCAGTACCGTCTTTCTTAAACTTACCGATACGGGGGCCGATAACGATCGCACCGGCCAGCGCAAGCATACCGCCCATGGAGTGCACAACCGCGGAACCAGCGAAGTCGACCACGCCGTGTCCAAGTCCGAAATTCACGCCCAAGGTGGCCATCCAGCCGCCGCCCCAGACCCAGTTGGCGAAGAACGGATAGAGGATCATGGAAATGAAGAAGGAAGTAATCACAACAGCGGAATACTTAACGCGCTCCGCCATAGCGCCGGTGGGGATGGTTACGGTCGTATCCATAAAGACCATCTGGAAGAAGAACAGTGCGTAAACGCCTGCGTCATAGGTACCATTGAGCATGAACCCCTTATGCCCCATAATACCACCCAGGCCTGGAATGGACAGCAGAGCGTTCAGAACACCCCCGCCAGTGCCAAGACCGACTGCGCCGCCGGAACCACCCATCTGGATGGCAAAGCCAACCAGAAAGTAGCCAACGGCGCCGACCAGAAATACCATAAAGTTCATGGTGATGGTATGAGCCGCATTCTTGCCGCGGCAAAAACCGGTTTCCACCATCGCAAAGCCACACTGGAAGAAAAACACCAGGAACGCGCACAGCATCACCCAGGTGAAGTTAGCTCCGAAATAGGCTTTATTGGCCGTAACCGCGACATCGCCGACAGTTTCAGTGCCGGTTATGGCAGTATAGCTGGCTCCTGTGGGATCGCCGCTCTCCGCAAAGGCTGCCAGCGGCAGCACCGTGATAAATACGATGATTAGAACGAGAATGAATAAACTCTTTCGATGATCCTTCATAATTCCACCCCATTCCATCTTGATAAGGAAAATGTATGTTTCTGCCAACCTTATTTTTTGAAATTGCTCCAGGAAAATTTAGAAGGCGCTGCATAGAGTTTGGCTTGCAATTTTCGTACCGACAGCGTGTACCGCACACCCAGAAATGCGATCACGGCGCCGAACAGAGCCCCCGGTAACGAGGATTGCAGGACGGTGAACTCCGTTTGATGTAATAACCCGAATACGAATAAGGTAACTCCAAGCACAGTGATCAGCCCGGAAACAGCGAAGAGGCACCAGACGGCGACTCTCTTGCCAGTGGTGACGCCGGCAGCCGTACGTGTTTTCATACATTCACCTCCTTGAGAAACATAGGACATGGTTCAATATATAAAAAAGAAGCCTGAAAAAAATCAGGCTTCTTTGCCCTCCGCAAAAGCGATACGCAGATCAATGAAAAGCGCAACGAGGAAGCGAAGGAAAACGTTCTTTTAGTCTCCGGCAAGCTAAAATGTACGGCTTTCTCGGAAACTGAAATCATCATACATCGTCTTATCTTCATCGTCAATAGGGAATTTGCAGTATTGCGGAAAAAACTTGCAAAAGGAAGAATCAACCGGATGCGCTCAAGTCTACTTAAGCGTAACGACACGTTTGAAGCGCATAGTATGAATATGATAAGCCTGCCACATTCGCAATCCATACAGTCGAATAATCAACTACTGTAAAATTCAAGCAGGTTGATTCACTCCGGTCAGAGAATCTATGTTATGATCATAGTAAATATTAAACACATGCTGACTGCCATTTCAGCATGCAGAAAGGGCGGAAGCCGGATTGTTCGCTGAATTTTTAGAGAGCCATCCTCTTGAAAGCCTGATAGTACCTTTTAATATGCGACGTATCATTCCCCCCAGGACGGATCAAAAAAGTTGGTCAAGTTTGCCGGCACAAACACGCGATGAACTGATACGATGGGGTAATGAAGCCCTTGACGGATATCCACAGCTTTCCGTGACATTATATCTTCAATATGCGAGATCCGGGAATCGCAAATCCTATGAAACCCCGTACTTTCGTCGCAGAAATTTACTGATCGGCGCGACGCTTGCGGAATGCGTTACGGGAAACAAACGGTATCTGGATACGATTATAGACGGGTTATGGTTTTTATGCGAAGAAAGCAGTTGGGTCATCAGCGCTCACAACGCTGCGCCGAACGGAAAACGTGATAAACAGCATCAGTTGCCGGATATTAAGGCGCCTGAAATCGATCTTTTTTCCGCGCAGACCGCGGCAACGCTCGCTTATGTGACGGATCTTCTTTCGGATGAGTTGGAGGAACTGACTCCTGTATTGATTCAACGGGTACGTGACGAAATTGAGAAAAGAATTTTCACGCCGTTCCTGAATCGAGACGATTTCTGGTGGATGGGCCTTACCCGGAGGGCACTGAATAACTGGACCCCATGGATTTTATCCAATGTAATGGACGCGTTTTTACTGCTGGAAACCGATCCGAGCCGATTAGCGAAAGCGCTGGACCGCTCGATGCGGATTCTGGATCGTTATCTGAAATGCCTGCCGGAAGACGGAGGCTGTGATGAAGGCTGCGGGTATTGGAACGTGGCGGGAGCAAGCCTGCTGGACTGCCTGGAAAATCTACGGATCGCCACGGGCGGAAAAGCATGCTTCTACGATAACCCACTCATTCGCGCCGTTGCACAATTCCCGATGAAGGCTCATATTGATGGACCATGGTACTGGAATTTTGCAGACTGCGACGCAAAGCCGGCGCTGGATGGGGAACGCGTTTATACTTATGGAATTCGTACGGAGAATGGCTGTTTAGCCTCGCTCGGTAATGAAATATGTGATTACCAAACAACGCCGCGCCCGATTGATACGCCCCAGATGAACCGAGTACTGTTCTATCTTTTCACAAAGCGGGACGTTAAAGCCCTGGAAACCGGATCAGAGGATGAACATACGGTCTACATGCCCAACTTGCAGGTATGGGCGATGAATAAAGACGGAATCTACGCTGCAATGAAAGGCGGAAACAACGGAGAAAACCATAATCATAACGATGTAGGCAACGTGATTGTGTACCTTGAGGGACAACCCGCGATTATCGATGCCGGAAACATGACTTATACGGCGCTTACCTTCTCCGAGAAAAGGTATACGCTCTGGAATATTCGCTCCGCTTATCACAATCTTCCAATCATCGGCGGGATAGAGCAGAAACCGGGCGCGGAATACCGAACGAAATCCTTTGAAAAAAGCGATACGGGAGCGATAGCCGATCTTCAGACGGCTTACCCGCTGGAAACCGGACTGATCCTTTTCCGCCGAGAATTGCGCGTGGATGAATGCGCGGCAGTAACGGATAATTTGGAACTGCGAGAGCCTGTAGCGGTTACATGGGTTTGGATGCTTCGCTCCAAACCGGAAACTTTCTTGACTGACAAAGGGATAACGGAACTGGCGGCAGGGAATCTTCGGATGCGATTCTCCGACGACTTATCGTATCGCTGGGAAGAAATACCCGTAAATGACGAAAGAATGGCGCAAAGCTTTCCGGGAAGTCTGTTTCGGCTACTGCTGACTGCGGGCCCAAGGATAAAGCACACTGAACGATTTGAGTTCGATAAGGGGAAGAGCGAATGAGCAACGCGGTACGGGGGAACCCGTTACGAACCAGGGCCGACGTATCCAGCGCCGCAGCCGAGATATTATCCCCGTTAATTCCGCTGATGAGCGCGGGACGATCGCATATTCATCTGGACGATACCGGCGCGGTATATCCCCGCGCAATCGCCGATATGGAGGCGTTCGCGCGACCTTTGTGGGCGATTCTGCCGATGATGATGGGGAAGTGCCCGGAGGTGGAACCGTTTTGGTCCTGTTGGCGAAAGGGTATACGAAATGGAGTCAATCCGAATCATCCCGAATATTGGGGCATTGTGGGGGATTTCGATCAAAGGCTGGTCGAGATGGCGGTATTCGGCATGGGGATGTGCCTTTGCCCGGACTTATTCTTCTTCAAACTTCCAAAGAAAACCCAAAACCAGCTCCATCAATGGCTAAAACAGATCAACGATCATGAGATCCCAAAGAACAACTGGGTTTTCTTTCGCGTGCTGGTTAACACGGGCTTCCGTGTTTGCGGTCTGCCTTATTCACAAAACAGGCTGAACGAGGATTTCGCACTGATTGAAGCGCATTATGAGGGAGAAGGCTGGTACTGCGACTACCAAACGCAGCACGACTATTATACCTTCTGGGCGTTTCATTTTTACGGACTGGTTTATTCCATGGCGATGAAAGACATGGATCCGGAGCGGGCGAACACCTACCGCGAACGCGCTGTGCAGGTTGCCCGGGATTTTGCCTGCTGGTTTGATGCAGCCGGAAGCGCCTTACCATATGGGAGGAGTCTCACCTACCGGTTTGCGCAAAGCGCCTTTTTTGCCGCGGCCGCGTACGCGGGGGCGATAAACGACGAAGTGGATTACGGCGTGTTAAAACATCTCGTCTTAAGCAATTTACGCTATTGGATGCGGAAACCGATTTTCACTCGTGATGGAATATTGTCAATCGGTTATGGATACCCAAACCTGATCATGGCGGAAGGGTATAACGCGCCTGGCTCTCCTTATTGGGCGATGAAAACATTCCTTTGTCTGGCACTGCCGGAAAATCACCCGTTCTGGACGGCGGAAGAGAAACCGTTCAAAGGACCAGACCGATGTTTGCAGAAACACGCTGGCATGCTACTGTGCCGAAGCGAAAACGGATCACAGGTACTTGCCTATCCCGCAGGAAACCACGCGCCGGAACATGCGCACGACGAAGCAAAATATGAAAAATTCGTATATTCCACCGTATATGGATTCAGCGTTCCCAAAGCATCAAAAAACCTTTGGGACGGCGCGTTTGACAACACGCTGGCAATCAGCCCGGACGGTACAGTCTATCAGTCGCGATATGGATGTAAAAGTTATCAAATCAGCCTGAACAGCGTATGCTCGGTATGGTCGCCATTTCCCGGTGTTACTGTGAAAAGCGAGATCATCCCCTTACGGGAAAACTGGCATATACGGATGCACACGATTACCTGTAAGCAGAAGGTGTGGGTGGCGGAAGGCGGTTTCGCAATTGCCCGGGATGGCGCATGCGAGGGGACTGTAACGGAAAAAGAAACCGAAGCTTCCTTTTGTTCACCCTGGGGAGTCAGCGCTGTTTTTGGGCTTCAGGGTTACAAACAGGGTAAGGTGGTCGGCGCGGAACCCAATACCAACCTGATGGCAAACAGAACTTATATCCCTACGTTAACCGTAGAACTGGCTGCTGGAACCCATCGGCTGACCTGCGCTGTTTACGGTTCGCCGGACAGCGCAATGGTTCCGGAATGGCCGCAGGAGGTGAAGCAGTATGCCCGGTTGGGCTGAAACCGCGTTGGAAAAAATGATAGCCAAATACAAAAAGTCCATTCCGCTTGCCGCTAAGAATCATATGATACCATATCAGGGCGGTCAGGGACGCTGGATTGGTTCGCCCTATGATGGCAACAGCTGGTGGACCGGCGGCTTCTGGCCGGGGCTGATGTGGCAGTTTTATGCCGCCACTGGCGACGATGTTTTTAAGAAAGAAGCGCTTCGTGTAGATGCGCTGCTTGCCCGGGAACTGAGCTCGTTCAGCAAACTGAATCACGACGTGGGCTTTATGTACCTGCTGTCCGCCGGGGCGGAATACCGCTTTACAGGCGCGGAATCGGCAGCGATGAATGCGCTTCACGCGGCGACAATTCTGGCGGGACGGATGAACTCAAACGGTTTTATTCGCGCCTGGAACGATGACAAGGCCGGATGGGCGATCATCGACTGCATGATGAACCTGTGTCTGCTTTACTGGGCGTCCGTGTATACGGGGGATCCCCGTTTTACGCTGGCGGCACGCCTCCATGCGGATACTGCGCTGCGGGAATTTGTGCGGGAGGATGGAAGCTGCTGGCATATCGTTATCTTCGATCCGGAGAACGGCAAAGTAATCGCAAAACCGGCAGGGCAGGGATATGCGGCAGGTTCCAGTTGGAGCCGCGGACAGGCATGGGGATTATACGGGTTTACCCTTGCGTACCTTGCGTTGGGAGAAAACCGTTATCTTGATGCGGCCTGTGCGATTGCAGACTACTTTGTTGCAAATATTCGAGAAGATGGGTTAACGGATTGCGACTTTCGTCAGCCGAAAGATGTAGTAAAGATCGACAATATCGCGGCTGCCTGCGCGGCCTGCGGTTTGCTGGAACTGGAACGGACGGGGATGGTTGCCCATGCGGAAGCGTATCATGCAGCGGCAGAAAAAATGCTGCATGCGCTTACGCAGGCTTGCGCAGACTGGACGAATGAAAGCGTCGGCATCCTGCAAAAATGTACCGCCGCCTATCACGACGATGGAGCGGGAACGCACGTTAATCTGGTGTATGGCGATTACTTTCTGGCTGAGGCGTTGGCGAAGATGTGCGGCATAGATCCAATGCTGTGGCTTGTCGAGCGGGGATAAGAATCGGACGCGATGGGGATCAGCATGCTGGATTGATCTGATGATGAAATCATGTTGGTATTCAGCCCTTCCCAAATACAGCAAAAGCGGCGGAGCGATTGCTCCGCCGCTTTTTATGTCGTTTGATTAGTCCTGCTTGGGGGCGCCCACCGGGCAGGTATCCGCACAAGCGCCGCATTCGATGCACTTATCGGCATCGATCACGAACTTGCCATCGCCTTCGGAAATGGCCTCCACCGGGCATTCGGACGCGCAGGCGCCGCAGCTGATGCAGTCGTCGGAAATTTTGTATGCCAAGGTATTTCACCTCCATCGGTAAATTGACATCGCTCCGGGAGGAACAACGTTTGCAATATCATAACACGCGGGTTCGTTTTTAGCAAGCGTTACGCCTGCGGTTTCCCGACGCTCTTTAAAGCTTCTTCCACAGCCTGCTGCCAACTGGAAAAAGGTTTTTCGTCGGGCAATTCTTCGGTCAGTGGTTCCACGTCGTATACCGCTTCTTCTTCATCCGGCAATACCGCGTCGGGGAGTTCGCTTTCAAGAGCGGGTTCCGCCTCAGCAACAGGCACCTCTTCGACTTCTTCACCTGCGACCATTTCCGGGAGCACCTCTGAATCGCGGTCGTCAATCTGCGTAGGAACCTTAACGGGTTTCATGGCATCCTGTACGCGTGGCTTCGGCGCAATGGGTTGCGGGGGTTTAAACCATCGCACTTCCGCGACCGGATAGGTTTTCAGCTCGGAACTATCGCCCTTGCGAACCCGAACGGTAACCGTTTCTTTAAGCACGTTCAGGTCGATGACAACGCCATACCCGTCTGCCGTTTCCACTTCTTTGCCCAGCTTCGGCATATTTTTCCGGGTTTGTTCGTAGTTGTCCTCTTCAAATTTGAGGCAGCACATCAGCCGGCCGCAAACCCCGGAAATTTTCGTGGGGTTAAGCGACAGATTCTGTTCCTTGGCCATTTTAATGGACACAGGCTGAAAATCCCCCAGAAAAGAACCGCAACAAAGCGGACGGCCGCAGGGACCGAGGCCGCCCAGCATTTTGGCCTCATCTCGAACGCCGATCTGGCGCAGCTCAATCCGGGTTCTGAAAACCGATGCCAAATCCTTCACCAGGGAACGGAAATCAACCCGACCGTTTGCCGTAAAATAGAAGAGCAGCTTCGCATTGTCAAAGGTCTGCTCAACGCCGACCAGTTTCATGTCCAGCTTATGTTCCTCAATTTTACGCAGGCAGATTTGATGGGCTTCCTTCTCAAAAGCCTCATTCTCTTCCGCGTGTTTCGCGTCGCGCTCGTCCGCGATGCGCAGTATTGTTTTCAGCGGCGGCGTGATCAGGTCGTCGCTGACCTCGCGAACGCCGGTAATCACCTGCCCATATTCCATCCCGCGCGCAGTTTCTACAATGACATAGTTACCGGGAACGGGCCAGAACTCGCCCGGATCGAAGTAGTATAATTTTCCGGCGTTTTTAAACCGAACGCCTATGATTGTTGCCATGCAGTCTTTGCCTCCAATAGTTTCATCAGCAGGTGATCCAGACTCGCCTGCCAGTTCACCTGACTTTGCCGCTTTCTGCGGGTATCAAATACAGAACGAATCAGTTCCGTAAGGGTTTCCACATCCGTGTTCTGGCCCCAGGCACGTACTTGTATACTCAGGCGTGCCTGTGGGTTCATCACTCCGGTCCGGAGTATTAAAGCCTGGTGCAGCGCCTGTTCCAACGCGGTAAGCGCGCGTTCCGCACCCTCGCGGTCATCCTTCAGGCGAGTGCTGATTGCGACCACATCCGCGTCACGGCGTATCGACAGCGCCTGTTCGATCATTTGCATCAGCTCACCCTGCGAGGCTTCATCATTCAACATGCGAAGCGCTTCGCCGATTACCCCGCCTGCACCTGAAAGAGCCGCTTCCGCATGGGACTGCTCATGGCCGTATTGCAGAAGCAAAGGGAGCAGAAGTTCATCCGGCCACGGAGAAAGCTTCACATTCAGGCAACGCGAGGCAATGGTAGCAAGCACAGCACCGGACTCATGTGCCAGTAAAAAAAACAACACATCCGCAGGAGGTTCTTCAAGCGATTTAAGCAGGCAGTTCTGTGCGGCAGGTGTCAGCTTCTCCGCGGGTTCGATGATGACGATTCGGGGTCCGGTACCGAATGAATGTTGAGAAATCGCGATGATGGTTTCACGAATCCGGTCAATGGAAATCGTTTTGCCATCAGGTGATAACACCTCGATCAGATCCGGATGATTTCCGGCGAATACACTTCGGCACTCGCCACATTGACCGCAGGGTTTATTTTCCACCTCGCAAAGCAACATTGCTGCAAGAACGCGCGCATAGGTCAGCTTACCGACACCGCGGGGACCGGACAGGAGATAGGCATGTGCCCTCCGCCCGGATCGGAGTTCGTTCCAAAGCAACGCATAGCCGCCACCAAGCGCCGGATATTCCATAAACGCGGGCAGATCGCCCGCGTAAACCCTGTCGTCCGCCAAAACATTATTCCTTTCCGAAAACTAAAGTTTCAGGAATTGCTCAACCGGCAGCACAAATATGGTCGCGCCGCCAACAACAACCTCTATGGGGTAGGGGGTGTAGGCACCGGGCACGCCGACCATTGATACGGGCGAAGCGGCGATCTGTTTGCGGCTCTTGCAAACTTTCTCTATTACATCCATTGCCGATTGGAAGCGTTCGTCTTCAACCCCAACCAGAAGCGTCGTATTGCCGGCACGCAGGAAACCGCCGGTTGTAGCCAGTTTGGTTACGCCGAAACCGGCCGCCATCAATTCGCTGATTAAACGGGAAGCATCCTCATCCTGTACAATGGCAACGATTAACTTCATAATGCTCATCCTCCCTTCCGGTATGTTCATTTTCAGTTTACAGCAAAACAGGTAAAAAAGCAATCGCACGTTCCATTACGGCTATGAATGATAACGTTATCATTAGGCAGGGAGCGACGATTATGCCTGTAACATATGGTTGGCCGCAGGCGTTAAAATAGAGCTTGCTTTCTTACGTTTCTGCTGGTATAATTCAATATTGGCACATCCTTGCGCCGCACAAGCATGTTGCGGCGCCATAAGTCCAAGAGGAGGTGAAACGAAATGAACAGGTACGAACTGACCTACATCATCGACACAGGGCTGGAAGAAACCGCCCGCAAGGAACTGATCGAGAAGTACACCGAACTGCTTAAACAGAACGGCGGAGAAATCGAGAAGGTTGACGAAACCTGGGGAAAGCGCCACCTTGCCTATCCGATCAACGACATGTTGGAAGGCTGGTACGTTCTGGTTACCTTCAAATCCGAGAGCGAACTGCCCAAGGAGATTGAACGTAATCTGCAGAACAACGACAAAATCCTTCGCTACCTGATTATCAAGCTGGAGGAGAAAAAGCAGAGCGTAAAGCCCCGCGCCGTACGTCCCATTGCGGTGCCCGTGGTACCCGCTGATGTGAACGACGCTGCCCAGCCTGAAGCTTCCGAGCCAGTTGCTGCGCCAGAAGCCCCGACCGCTCCCGAAGAATAAGGGGGAACAGGTAGATGAACAAACTTACCATTATCGGCAATCTCACGCGCGATCCTGAAACACGCACGGTATCCAGCGGAAAAACCGTCTGCTCTTTTACCGTTGCGGTGAACCGGCGCCGTGCATCGCAGAACGCCAACCAACCGGAAGCTGATTTTTTCCGCGTTTCCGCATGGGATAAGCTGGGGGAAAACTGCCAGCGTTATCTTGCCAAGGGACGTAAAGTCGCTGTGGTCGGCCCCGTGTCGGTCAGCAGTTACGAAGCGAAAGATGGCAGCGGAACGCGTTTCACACTGGAAGTACGGGCAGACGATGTGGAATTCCTTTCGTCACGCCAGGACGACCAGAATGGCGCTCCCTATGAAGGAGAACCTGCCGCTAACCATGGCGGCGCGAAAAAAGAAGCGGGCTTCGGCGAGGTTGACGACGACGATTTGCCGTTCTAACGCTCAATGAAGGAGGTACAGCCCCATGTCTGAAGATCGTGGAGATCGCGGAGACCGTGGTGATAAACGGTCTCGTCCGCGCGGCCGGAAACCCCGCCGTAAGGTTTGCAGCTTCTGCGTGGATAAAATCGAGTATATCGATTATAAAGATGTTAACCGTCTGCGCCGTTTTGTAAACGAACGCGGAAAGATTTTACCCCGCCGTATGAGCGGCAACTGCGCCAAACATCAGCGGCAGCTTTCCGAAGCAATCAAGCGCGCTCGTGCCATCGCCTTGATGCCCTACTCGGTAGAGTAAACGAAAGTGCAAATTGCGCGGAGGTGAAGACCTCCGCGCTTTTCGTTCCATATACCTCCATAACGCCGTAAAGGGAAAAGAACAATTTCAATACTGTTCATCGTTTCTTAAGAATGATATAATCAATATGCTATACCTGTCGGTTCGTTATCGCGGCAACACGGGCGAACGAACCGGCAGACGTTTATATACCGGCAGAGCAGCCGCAGATTTTCTTTCCGAAGGTTTCGGGAAGGCCATATTGCGAGGGATAACAGGAATGGAAAAAAGCGAATTGATTCAGGCGCGGGAGACGGAGGCGAAAGGGGCCAATGTTACCCTGATGTTAGGGAATGAGGCGGTAGCGCGCGGCGCGTGGGAAGCCGGTGTGAAGGTGGTAAGCAGTTACCCCGGCACCCCCAGCACAGAAATTACCGAGGCGATCGCAAAATTTCCCGAGGTGAACGTACAGTGGGCGCCAAACGAAAAAGTGGCTGCGGAAGTTGCGTTTGGCGCATCGCTTGCCGGGGCGCGATCCATGACCTGCATGAAGCATGTAGGGGTAAACGTAGCGGCCGATCCGATTTTTACAGCCGCTTATACAGGGGTAAACGGCGGCATGATCATCTGCTGTGCGGATGATCCTGCAATGCATTCCAGCCAGAACGAACAGGACAGTCGTTATTATGCGCGCGCGGCGCATATCCCCATGCTGGAGCCTGCCGACAGCCAGGAGTGCAGGGACTTTGCCGCGCTAGCGTTCCAGCTGAGCGAAGAATTGGATACTCCCGTCTTTTTACGGCTCACCACTCGTATCGCGCACGCAAGGAGCGCGGTGCTGTTGGGAGAACGTGCCGAAATTCCGGTGAAGCCTTATCACAAAGACGCGATGAAATATGTGATGATGCCAGGCATGGCCCGCAAGCGTCATCTGGAAGTGCAGAAAAGGGAAGAATTTCTGGCTGAAGCGGTAAACAGCCTGCCTGTCAACGTGATGAAACTGCGCGATACTGCGGTCGGCGTTATCACAAGCGGTGTTTGCTACCAGTATGTTCGGGACGCGCTGCCTAATGCCAGCACGCTCAAATTAGGCATGGTGTACCCATTACCGATGAAGCTGATTGAAAATTTTGCGTCTAAAGTGAGAAAGTTGATTATTGTTGAGGAACTGGAAGGCCTGATCGAACGGGATGTGAAGGCGGCCGGTATTTCCTGCGAGGGGAAAAAGTACACCGGGATACAGGGAGAACTAAGCGCAGAACGGTTAAAGAGCGCAATTCTGGGCACGAAGCTGCCGGAGGCATCCGGGCAGGATCTGCCCGCCCGCCCGCCGGTGCTTTGCCCCGGCTGCCCGCATCGCGGTGTGTTTTATGCTGTGAATAAGCTGGGCCTTCGCGTAATGGGCGATATCGGCTGTTACACGCTGGCGGCGTTGCCGCCGCTTTCCGCCATGGACGCCTGCCTGTGCATGGGAGCAAGTATCGGTATGGCGGGCGGCGCTGAGCGCGCGCAGGGCAGGGAGTTCTCCAAAGGAACGGTTGCCGTACTGGGCGACAGCACGTTTATCCACAGCGGCATTACGTCGCTGGTGGACGCGGTATATAACCATGAGGCCATCACCGTATTGATTCTGGACAACCGCATCACCGGCATGACAGGCCATCAGCAGAACCCGGCGTCCGGTAAGGATATTCACGGCAATCCTGCCCCTGCAGTCAACCTGGAAAAGCTTTGCGAAAGCTGTGGGGTAGAGCATGTAACCGTGGTGGACCCCTTCGACCTGAAAGCCATGGAGAAAGTGCTGCGGGAAGAAACTGCCCGCGACGAGGTGAGCGTAATCATTGCGCGCAGACCCTGCGCGTTGCTGGATAAAACCGCAAGGCCGATATTTGAGATCGAAGGATGTAAAAATTGCGGGGCTTGCATGAAACTGTCCTGCCCGGCGATCGAGCGGCGGGAAGATCACGTAATCATCAACCCGACGTTGTGCAACGGATGCGGAATGTGTGCGCAGGTGTGCCCGTTCCACGCGATCCGGGAAGGGGGGCGCGCCTGATGAAAGCAATCAATTTTGATTTGGTCATTGTCGGCGTAGGCGGTCAGGGGACCCTGCTGGCCAGTAAAATTCTGGGTCGCCTGGCGCTGAACGCCGGTTTGGGTGTTAAGGTGAGCGAAGTACACGGAATGAGCCAGCGCGGCGGCAGTGTGATCACCCATGTTCGGGTAGGGGATGCCGTACATTCTCCGCTGGTAAGCGCGGGTAACGCGGATTATCTTTTAAGCTTCGAAGCGTTGGAAGGCGCACGCGCCGCCGGGTATTTAAAACCCGAAGGAATCCTGATTGTGAATACACAGCGCATTTCACCGATGTCGGTCATTACCGGCGCAACGCAATACCCCGAGAACCCTTTGATCGTCCCGGAACTGAAAGGGAAAAGAGTAGAAGCGTTGGATGCGCTGCAATTGGCGGAGAATGCCGGCAGCCAGAAAGCCGTAAACCTTGTTTTGCTTGGAAAGTTGAGTCTTCATTTACCGTTTGGCGACGAAGCATGGCAAGAGGCGATCGCTGTTTCAGTACCGCGTAAAACGCTGGAAATCAATGTTCGCGCATTTGAGAGTGGCCGCACATCTGGTTTGGACGCCATGAATGCGTGAGGAGGAACCGTGATGGAACATAAGATTTGGAATCCGACCATGGAATGTATGCCACGGGATCAGCTTCGTGCGCTGCAAAATGAGCGGCTCCGCGATGTGGTGCGCCGGGTATATGAAAATGTTCCCTTCTACCGCAATAAAATGCAAAAAATGGGCGTTACTCCAACGGATATTCACGGAGTAGAGGATATTGAGAAACTTCCGTTTACAGAAAAGCAAGATTTGCGTGATCACTACCCGTTCGGTTTGTTTGCCGTTCCGCAAAGTGAAATTATCCGCATCCACGCGTCCAGCGGCACCACAGGCAAACCCACGGTCGTAGGATATACCAGCGGAGATATTGACCGATGGGCGGAACTGATGGCTCGCGCTATGTATAGCGCCGACATCGGCAAGAACGACATTGTGCAGGTGGCTTACGGGTATGGTCTTTTCACGGGCGGTTTGGGCGCGCATTACGGCGCCGAACGTGTAGGCGCGTCCGTGATCCCCATCAGTGGAGGAAATACCACACGCCAGCTAATGATTTTGCAGGACTTTGGCACGACGGCCATCTGCTGCACTCCTTCTTACGCATTGAATCTCGCGGAGGCCATGCAGGCGGAAGGAATCACGAATACAAAACTGAAGAGCGGCGTTTTCGGTGCGGAACCGTGGACCGAAGCGATGCGCCAGAAGATTGAAAGCATGCTGCATATCGACGCCATCAATATCTATGGGCTCAGCGAAGTCATGGGCCCCGGCGTTGCGGTGGAGTGCATGTGCAAAAAAGGCATGCATATCTGGGAAGATCATTTTCTCCCGGAAGTAATCGGTGCCGACGGACAGAGCCTGCCCTATGGCGAGCAGGGCGATCTCACCTTCACAACGCTTACCAAGCATGGTATGCCGCTGCTGCGTTACCGTACGCATGATCTTTGCACACTGACCGACGAACCCTGCGAATGCGGACGTACTCATGTGCGGATGGGCCGCGTGATGGGCCGTACGGACGATATGCTGATTATTCGCGGGGTGAATGTTTTCCCCTCGCAGATCGAGCACGCACTGTTACAGGTGGAAGGCATTGTGCCGCAGTACCAGATTGTGGTGGATCGTCAGGGAACGCTAGACACCATGGAGGTACAGGTGGAACTTGCGCCGGAGTTTATGAGCGACACCGTACGGGGAATGGAAGCGCTGGAACAGAAGATTGTCAACTCGATTGCCGCGCACGCGCTGGTACACGCAAGCGTAAAGCTCTGCCAGCCTGGTTCTCTGCCGCGCAGCGAAGGTAAAGCCAAGCGCGTTATCGACCGCAGAACGCTTTAAACGCTGTATGACTGTTCGGTGAAACCGCTTTATGGTATACTGGAAAAAAGCGTTTGGAGGTGTGGCGGAATGTTTGTAAAACAGATATCCGTTTTTATTGAAAATACACCCGGCAGGCTTGCGGATTTTACCAAAGTGCTTGCGGAGCATCAGATTGATCTTGTTTCCCTGTCCATCGCGGACACGACCAATTTCGGCATCCTG
The DNA here is from genome assembly GCA_023395615.1 of Bacillota bacterium. Classification (GTDB taxonomy): domain Bacteria; phylum Bacillota; class Clostridia; order Christensenellales; family Aristaeellaceae; genus CAXXOK01. The sequence continues at coordinate 22,496 of JAEWYP010000009.1, read as the reverse complement.
CGTGGGATTGTGGCAGATTATGAAAAGGCGGTACGCATTCTTTCCGAAAACGGATATACCGTCAAGCTGACCGATGTGCTCGCGGTTTGCGTACCGGATCGTCCGGGCGGACTGCACGGTATATTGACCCGCCTTGCGGAAAAGAATATCGCGCTGGAATACCTGTACAGCTTCGTACGCAATACGGGAGACAGCGCGCTGATCATCATTCGGGTCGATCGGCCGGAAGAGGCGGCGAACGTGCTGAAATCGGCAGGGGTTAAGCTGCTTTCGCAGGACGATATCCGGGCGCTGTAAAAAGAATGATGGAAACGGATGCACGGAAGGCTGTACGGATGGAATGTATGTCCGGACAGAGGGAAGCACAGCAAACTGGGAGGCAAACGAACCGCGAACACAACGGCTCATTTCGCGGCAAGAGCATCCCAGACACGCTCTCTCTATGGAGATAACAGACTCTATCCGGTATGTTTTTCCGTGCATCTGCATTTCCGGCCGATTATATCCCCGTGTGAAAGGAAGGAAAAAGAATGCTCCGACAGAATCGGATTGTAATTGATCTGAACGCGATCCGGCATAACTTTCAGTTGATGGTTGCCCAGGTACCGAAGGATGTACGCGTTATGGCGGTGGTCAAGGCTAACGCATACGGTCATGGTATTGTAGAAGTCGCTAAGACGGTTACGGATGCCGGATGCCGCGACCTGGCGGTGGCCATCCCGGAAGAAGGCGTACAACTGAGGGAAAACGGAATTAAGGCAAACATTCTGGTTTTGGGCGCTTCTACTGAGATTGCCGCGGAAACGGCGATTCTGCAGGACCTGACCCAGACGGTGTTTGAGCCGAAGATGGTGGAAGCGCTCGACGAGAAAGCGGCCGAGCTTGGCAGACAGGCTCTGGTTCATATCAAGCTGGATACAGGCATGGGAAGGATTGGCCTGCGTACAGAAGGGGAAGCGGATGTGCTTGCACAGGCGCTTAAGCAGGCAAAGCATGTAAAAGCGACCGGTATCTATACCCACTTTGCAGATGCGGATCACGTAAACGAACAGGGCGGTATCACGGATTATACGCAAAAGCAGTTGGAAGAGTTTCAGCTGTTGCGGTCACATTTCGATCCCTCTATACCGGCGCATGTTTCCAATAGTGCGATGAGTCTGGTAGCGCCTGAAACCTCTTTCTCAATGATTCGCGAAGGGATATCCCTGTATGGGTATCCGCCCGTAGCCACTGATCTGAATTTTCAGCCGGCGCTCCGCTGGGAGAGCGAAGTAGTGTATGTGAAAGAAATTTCCGCGGGCGACAGCGTAAGCTACGGCTGCACATTCACGGCGGACAAACCCATGCGCGTTGCTACGGTGGCTGTCGGTTATGGCGACGGATACCATCGTATGATGAGCAACCGGGGACAAATGCTGGTAAACGGAAAACGGGCCAATATCATCGGGCGTATCTGTATGGACCAGACGATGATTGACGTGACCGACATCCCGGACGTGCAAAAAGGCGCGCAGGTCGTGTTGATCGGCACGCAGGGACAGGAACGGATCGGCGCGGACGAGCTGGCTGGATGGGCCGAAACGATCAGTTATGAAGTTTTGCTGGCTATTACAGGTCGTGTTCCAAGAGAGTATCTTCCAGTGCTATGACGCGCATTGCGCTAGCCGTTATTTTTTGATACAATACAGAAGAAAATCACTTCGTTTCACACGATGATCAGGGTTTGTCGTGTGAGACGCAGAGAGGGTTAAGCATGCAGAAGCAGAAAAAACCGGTTCCAGAGGTTGTGAAGCCGATTCTGATTGGTTCCTGGCACGGGCAGGACGCCGTGAAGCAGGGCTTTCGGATGATGCTCAACATCCTGTTCATCTCCGTCATCTATCTGATTCTCAGCCTGCTGCTGACTTTTGACGCACTGGCTTTGCGGATCATCACCAGCCTGATCCTAATTGCAACCGCTACTGCGTATATGTATACCAGCGGGATGGCGGCCGGACAGGGTGACGCCGCGTATGGGGAAATCATGTATACGCGCAGGCAGGAAGGCAAAATGATCTCGCAACAGGAGCTGGAACGCAGTTTTCACCCTGCCAAGGGCTTTTTTGAAGTGCTGATCGGCGCAGCGCCTTATCTGATCGTTACGCTCGCGTTTGCCTGCGTTACGTCGCTTAGCACCTACACGCTCGGGGTGCTGCCAAGCTGGCTGACGCGCTTCACTCGACAGAGTGGCATCGGGGACGCTCTGGCATATTATCAGTCGCATTCCGGAATGGATGCCATATCCGTTGTACGCATTGTTGTTCGAAGCATGACGCTGCCTTTTATTAACGTGGCAACCAAGCTGGGCGACGTGGCGACGCTTTGGGCCGAACGCTTATCTCCACTATGGGTGATGGTAGCTCCTTTGGGGTATGCCTTCGGGTATCAGCAAGGGAAAAACGCACGCGTCCGCATCAACACCGGCATCGCGATCGGAGAAAACAAGAAGAAGCGCCGCGCCCGGCGGGAAAAGCGGGAACGCGAGAAAAAGAACTCGCCTCAGCAGCTTGTATAATGTCCGGCAAAACGAAGCCATGGGAAAAGGAAGTAAGGCATGCGCATCATCGCGGGAAGCGCCCGGGGCCGCACTCTTTACGCCCCCAAGGGAATGGATACCCGACCGACGCAGGATTATGTAAGGGAATCGCTGTTTAATATCATTCAGCGGGAAACGCCTGAAGCGCGTGTGCTGGATCTGTTTGCGGGCAGCGGCGCGCTGGGGTTGGAAGCCCTGAGCCGCGGAGCCGAATTTGCCGCATTTGCGGATATATCGCCGACAGCGATCGCATGTATTACAAAGAACGCAGAGGCGCTGGGTTTTACAAAGTCGGTTGAGATCGTTAAAGCCGACTGGCAAGCCGCGTTGGATCGCTTGGCTCGGGATCATCGAACGTTTTCACTCGTCTTTCTGGACCCGCCATATAAAATGACCGAGATTGAGAAGATATGCGATCATTTGGCGGAGAATACGTTACTGGACCAGGGGGCGTTACTGGTGATTGAGCGCCGGAGAGGCGATCCGCCGCACCTGAAAAGACCTTATAAACAACGGGATGTTCGGCGGTACGGAGATACCGAAATTTTCTTTTTTGACTACAGCGGCAAGGAGGATGGTAATGCGTAAGGGTGTATGCGTATATCCCGGCAGTTTTGACCCGGTTACGCTTGGCCATGTCGACCTGATTGAGCGAGCCTCCAAGCTGTTCCCGGAGCTGGTGGTAGCGGTACTTAATAACCCGGATAAACGCAACCGGTTTACGGTGGAACAGCGCATGGAAATGCTGCGAAAAGCCTGCGCTCATCTGCCAAATGTGAAGATCGACAGCTTTGGCGGGTTGCTGGTTGATTATATGCGAAGCATTGACGCGGAGATCGTTTTACGTGGTCTGCGTGCCGTGACCGATTTTGAGAATGAGTTCCAGATGGCGCAGATCAACAGGCAGATCGCCCCTGAAATCGAGACGTTCTTCCTGATGACGTCGCCGGATTACGCCTATATCAGCTCCAGCGCCGTGCGGCAGATTGCGGCGTTCGGGGGCGACATTTCAACGCTTGTTCCGGCAAGCATTATTCAGGATGTGAATCTGGCTTATCATCCGTAAGCCGGAGAAGGGAGAGAACGAATATGTCTGAAGCGAATGCGGATATGCTTTTAGACGAATTGGATAACCAAATCGCCTTAGGCCGGCGTATGCCGCTGAGTAATCTGGTAATGGTGGACAGGGACCGCTGCCTGCAACTGGTGGCGGAGATTCGCGCCAAACTGCCAGGAGACATTACCGCCGCAAAAAGCGTGATCGAGAACCAGAAGAATATTATCAACGAAGCACGTGCTATGGCGGAACAGACAAGAAATGAAGCCAATTCCCGCGCTGCGCGAGCCGTGAACGAAGCCAACGCGCAGGCGCAGGGTACTGTGGCGAACGCAAACAAACAAGCGCAGGATATGCTGCAGAAGGCGAATGCGCAGACGCAGGCCATGCTTGCCGAAGCGCAGGAAAAAACGCGCCGTATGATTGCGGATGCGGAAGCCCGCGCGTCGCAGATGGTAAGCGAGGAAGAAATCGTAGCGCGTGCCCGCATGGAGGTACAGGAGGTGCGGCAGAATACTCAGGAAGAAGTGGACAAACTGTATCACGACGTCTACTCGCATATCGACGAGGTGCTGGCACAGTTGGACCGTTCTATCAGCGAAAAGCTGACTGATATCCGCATGACCCGCCAGCAGGTGGATCAGAATATGCCAAATCGATAAGGATTACATTGCAAACGCGCTTCCTGCAAAAAAGGAAGCGCGTTTTACTGCATAAAGCATAATGATCATTCGTATGAGATCGTTGCTTTTATGATAAGGATTTTGACATGCACAGGGTACAGACGCTCACATATGGGCCGAAATTCTCGGACTTTTCATATCCGAGTCGGGTATAAAGTGCAACAGCATCCGTAAAAGCAGGATTGGTTTCCAAAATCATACGAGAGCAGCCCAGATTGACTGCTTTTCCCTCCAGGATGCCGATCATTTTTCGCGCAATCCCGCTATGGCGTGCATCCGGCCTTACATAGATTCGCTTCAACTCTGCGCTTCGATCCGGATGCACCTTCAGCGCTCCGCAGGCAACAGGCTTGTTATCCTGATAAATCACCACGATTTCGGAAAGCATGTTCCTTTGATTATACGAATCAAACTCGGACTGCTTCGTTCCCAGCACGGAGCGGAAGAATTGATCCAGTTCATCGGTGAGCATTATAAAATCCGGGTCGGAACTGGTTACCCATTGAAAAACCAAACTGCTTTTTCCTCGTATTCTTCGTCGCTTAATCCAGTACAACAAGCCCTAAAAGGGAACAGAACATCAGCGCCTGGACAGCGGTAACTTTCATACCGCGAAGATCAAGCGGATCAATTTGCAGAGCTTCCAATTTGCAGGTAGACATATCCAACCCCGCCATGGGCATATATCGTATTTGTGAGGAGGTAAGGTCACAGGCGTCAAACGTAACGTCTTTCAGCTTGATATCCTGCCAGATACTTTCACGAAAACGACAGTTACGCCATAAAACATGAGTACATTTACTCTCCGCAAGCGTAAAGTAGTCAGCGGCGCAATCAATCATCATCACGTTCATCAGCGCCGCTTTCAGCCATTCAACCCCGGTCAGGCGGCAAGATATCAGCTTTACTCGCTGAAAAGTGAGGTTTTCGAGCCTTAATCCACTCAAGTCGCAGTTTTCCAGGATACAGTCCACGAAACTGACACGGCGAAGCGACCAGTCGGAAAAAACGCAGTGTTCAAAGCGGCAGCCGGAGAACTCCAGATCCGTACCGCTCACCTCGGAGGCTTCCGTGTCTTTAAATTGCATGGAATCAATATCGGTCGTTTGCTGAAGTGCTTTTTCAATCACGCACGGAAGAGCTCCCGTAATAAGGTTCGCTTGGAGCTCGGGCGACTGGGGTGCGCAGCGTTTCTCATCGGACTCGGTCATGTGGGTTCACCTCCAAAAGCTTGACAACAGGCGGGTTGGGCCTATATAATACGCATATTGTCCGTAAGGGCGAGGCGTATCGGATGCTGTATACGGCATCCGGTTTGTTATAAAGGGAGAGATGCAGATGGAACTGGTATTGATCGCGATTGGGCTTTCCATGGACGCATTTGCTGTGGCGTTGTGCAAAGGCCTGTGTATGAAAAAAATCCGTTATGGGCAGGCGACGGTGATTGCGCTCTTTTTCGGGGGTTTTCAGGCGCTAATGCCGTTACTTGGGTGGCTGCTTGGCAAGCAGTTTGCCGATTCTATCACAGAAGTGGATCATTGGGTCTCTTTTGTGCTGTTAGCCTACATCGGGGGGAAAATGATCTGGGAATCTTTCCACAGCAAGGATGACGAATCCTGCGATGTCGACGGCAAACTGGATCTGAAGGAATTGCTGTTGATGGCGATCGCCACCAGCATTGATGCTCTGGCTGTCGGAATTACCCTCGCCTTTATGAAAACGGCGATCGTACCCGCGGTACTGGAAATCGGAGCGATCACATTTATCATATCGTTTCTGGGGGTTGTAATCGGACATCAGTTTGGCACCCGCTTTAAACGTGGCGCGGAGATCGCGGGCGGTGTGGTGCTGATTTTAATCGGACTTAAAATCCTTCTGGAGCATCTGGGGATTCTGGGCTAACCGAATCCGCTTCCTCATCGTCCGAAGCGCTGTTGAAATCCGGTGTAAACCAGTCGGTATCGCGTAGCTTTTGCAGGGAATCCCTGCTGATGGCTGTGCCGGTTCCGAGGCATGCGTTGCAGCGATAGCCGCACTCAGGGCATACGCAGGCGCTTTCATTTCGTTCTTCCTGGATCATAAAGGTTCCGCAATGGGGACATCCACACCGCAACTTGATCGCCTTCCCTTCGGATTATTCTGCTTTATGCTTGCCGGCGTTTTCACGCAGTTTGGCGAGCTTTTCTTTTGCGGCGTTCAGCGCATCCGGATGGCGAAGCGAGCGTAATTGAGGGAATGCCTTTAAAAGCCGTGCGTGATCACGCTCAAAAATCGCAACCAGCGCTGTGTAACGGGCTTTCATCTCGGCGCGGCTCTTTTCGTCTGCTTCCTTCAGCGTGTCTCGTGTGCGCGTGCCGGCAACCTGTAGCTCACTGCGCGCGCGCTGATCGGTTGCCTTCAGGGTGAGCGCGCCGTTTGCCATGGTTTCGCCAAGGCCGTCGGAAATAACCCGTAAGGCTGCGGCAAGTTCGTCAATCTGAGACAGACGGCGATCCAGCTTGAAGGCTTTGGCGGCTGCCACGCAGACATCCAGGATGAATAACGCCGTAAAAGCTCCCAACAGTACGGAACCCCATGGCTCTGTTATCAACGCCACCAGACCGGAGATAATCGGATGCAACCCTTTCACGATCAGTACGCAGGCTATCCCCCAGATCAGCGAGAAAGGCAGGCATACATAACCGCCGATATTGAGCGGCATTTGGGAATAATCCCACCAGCGCTGATGGAAAAGCTTCTCCATGGCAAACCCGGTTACCAGCTCCAAAAGCGTAGTAAGCACCACAGAACCCAGATACAGCCAAAGCAGGTTTCCTTGCAACGGCGCGGTGCAAAGAAGAACCCCCACGATGCCGAAACCATAGATGGGGCATATGGGACCGCTGAGAAATCCACGGTTGACAAAACGCCCGCTTTTCAAAGCGGCAAATACCACCTCGCTGCACCAACCCAGAAACGCATAGGCAAAGAAGTACCACAGATATTCCCTCATGCGGAATCCTCCCGGTTATTGATCGTTCTCAAGGGGTGAATTCCCCTTCAGCTTCGCAATGAACATGTCCTCACTCAGCACCGGGATACCCAATTCCTGTGCCTTGGCCAGTTTGCTGCCCGCCTTCTCACCAGCCAGAACAAAACTTGTTTTTTTACTGACACTTCCCGCGGGATGCCCTCCGTGCGCGGTGATCATCGCTTCCGCTTCCTCCCGGCTCAGCGTCGGGAGCGTTCCGGTTACAACGATTGTCTGACCGGCCAGAAGATCCGACAGGGCGGCGTTTTGCCATTGAGGTTCTACACCGGCGGCCAGAAGGCGGTCAATCATTTCCCGATTTTCGGGAAAGCTAAAAAACTCTGTGATACTTGCGGCTACGACAGCACCGATTTCCGGAATGGATGTCAGCCTTTCCTCCGAAGCGGAAGACAAAGCGGAAAGGGAGCCGAAATCCGCCGCCAGATCCCGCGCGGTTTTCCGACCTACGTTCGGGATACCGACAGCGAAAAGAAACGCGTCCAGCGAGCAATGCTTGCTGTTTTGCAGTGCCGAAACAAGATTGTCCGCCCGCTTTTGCTGAAACCCGTCCAATGTAAGCAACGCTTCCGCCGTAAGCCGGTACAGGTCGGCCGGATCGCGCACCCCCAGACAGTCATAAAGCAATTCCGCGGTTTTTTCCGAGAAACCGTCAATATCCATGGCGTTGCGACCGGCAAAATGCGCAAGACGCGCTACTGCCTGAGGTTTGCAGGTGGCGCGGTTCATGCAGAACAGGTTAGCGCCCCGTTCCACCAGTTTTTCCCCGCAGGCCGGGCAGCGTTCCGGGGGAACGACAGGCACTTCTTTTTCGGAAGGGCTGCCTACACGCCCCGTGATTTCGGGGATTACATCGTTACTGCGGCGAATCCACACTTCACAGCCGATTGCAACTTTCTTTCGCAGAATATCGCCATAATTGTTAAGCGTGGCACGTTGCACGGTCACCCCGCCGATATCGGTAGGGGTCAGGTGCGCAAGCGGCGTCAGCTTGCCCGTGCGCCCCAGTTGCCAGGTAATATCCAGCAGAGTGGCCACGTTTTCTTCCGCTGCAAATTTATACGCCACAGCCCATCTGGGAAACTTATCAGTGTTTCCCATCGCTTCCCGGATTTCCAGCGCCGTCACCTTGACCACGGCGCCGTCAATCAGGAAATCCAGCCCTTCCCGGGCGGATTCCACCTCGTCAATCGCGGCGGAGATTTCCTCATACGTATCCGCAAGCCTGAGATATGGACTGGTTTGGAAGCCGTTCTCCCGCAGAAACGCAATCATCCCGGCCTGATCGGTGTACGGAGGGTTTTCAATCGTGCCGATCTGGTAAAAAAAAGCGTCCAGTTTTCGTGCGGCCGTTACGGCCGGGTCCAGATTGCGAAGCGCGCCTGCGGCGGCGTTGCGCGCGTTTTTCAGCGGTTCTTCCGCCGTGCGGTTATAGGCTTCCAGTGAACTCAGGCGCATGATGCACTCGCCCTGTACTTCCAGTAGGCCGAGATAGGGGATAGAAAGCGGGATGCCGCGGATGGTGCGGGCCTGGGGCAGGATCGCCTCCCCAACCTCTCCGTTACCGCGCGTTGCCGCTTGTGTAAGTTGCCCGTCTCGATAGGTCAGGTTCACCGTCAAACCGTCCAGTTTGTATTCTACCGCATAATGAAGAGGCGGGAGGGGAACCAGCCCGGAACCAAGCTGGGTATGCAGCTTTTCGCAGCGCTGCAGCCACGCCTGCAATTCCGATTTACTTTGCACCTTATCCATGCTCCATAATCTGTGCAGGTGGCGATGCTGCTCGAAGGCTTTCAGTGGTTCCGCACCGACGCGGTGCGTAGGGGAATCCGGTAGCTGTATCCCCTGTAACCGTTCAAGTTTCGTTAATTCATCATAAAGAGCGTCCCATTGAGAGTCGCTCATGGGGCTTGCCCCGGTGGAATAATAGAGCCGGCTGGCAGCGTTCAGCTGGTCTACCAACTCACGCATACGAATTTCAGACATGGCAAACCCTCCGTTTCAAAAAAGGGGCGCAGTATTGCGCCCGGATGAAAACGAAAACGTGAATTACCGGTTTACCTTTACAATGGGGGCGATGCTCAACGCGAATTCCTTCTGCCCGTAGGCCGCAAAAGAGATCACAATGCGGGCTTCATTGCCGTTCCCGTGAATTTCCACCACGTCCCCTTCGCCAAACTTGCGGTGCATTACACGGTCGCCGATGGCAAACAGCGAGGCCATCGCGCTTGGGGGTACGCTGGCGGCAGCGGATGGGGTAAAGCCCTTTTGCACGCCGGGGATTCCCAGCGCCGCGCTCCTGCTGCCTGCGCCCGAACCACGCGTAACGATTTTGGGCACCCCAAACGTAAGCGGGCCTACATTTTCCGCGCGTGGCGCGCGCCGTTGGAACATACGTCCATGGGGTTCTTCCGAACCGGGGAAGCTGCGCTCACGCTGACCGATCCATTCGTCATCCAGCAACCGCCTGGGTATTTCAGCGATAAAGCGGCTGGGAGCGTTATAATTCAGCTGATTAAAAATCATACGTTGGGAAGCGTAGCTGATATACAGGTTTTTCATGGCGCGCGTAATGGCCACATAGCAGAGGCGGCGCTCTTCTTCCAGCTTCGCTTCATCCTGCATGTTGCGGCCACTGGGGAAAATGCCTTCCTCGAGCCCTGCGATAAAGACTGTGGGGAATTCCAATCCCTTTGCGCTGTGTACGGTCATCAGGGTGACGTATTGGGCGCTGGTTTCCGCACTGTCAAGGTCGGTAATCAGAGCAACATTCTCCAGATAGTTGGAAAGTGTCGGCTCTTCCGCCGCCTGCTCGTACTCGCCAACGGCGCCCATCAACTCGTCGATGTTTTCCAGCCGGGTTTTCCCTTCCTCGGATTGATCGTTCTCGTATTGCGCGCGCAGCCCGGTTTCCTGAATCAGGTGAGAAACGAACTCGCTCAGTTTCATTTCTTCCGATTCCAGAACCAGCCGGTTCATCAACTCGCCAAACTCATGCACGCACTTGCGGGGGCGTGCGGAAAGCGATTCCGGCACGTCGATCAGAGCGCTGTACAACGGCATTTCCTTTTCGATGGCGTAGCGAACCAGTTCCTGTATCGTGCTTTCGCCGATTGCGCGTTTGGGTTGGTTGATAATCCGGCGAAGGCTTACGTCGTCGCTGGGGTTTACGATGCAGCGCAGATAGGCAATAACGTCCTTAACTTCCTTGCGATCGTAAAAACGCTGTCCGCCGTAGATGCGATAGGGGATTCCCGCGCGCATCAGCATTTCTTCCAGAACGCGGCTCTGCGCGTTGGTGCGGTACAGTACCGCCATACTACCGTAGATGTCGCCCGATAGGTGAAGCTGCTGCATCCGGTCGCAAATCCAGGCGGCCTCTTCGCGCTCGTCCCCGGCACAGAAAAGCTTGATCGTCTCGCCGGCGGGTTCTTCCGTCCAAAGCGATTTATCCTTGCGGCTTTCGTTGTGGGCGATTACCTGATTGGCGGCGTCCAGAATATTGGCCGTACTGCGGTAATTCTGCTCCAGTTTGATTACCGTTGCGTCCGGGAAGTCCTTTTCAAAATCCAGAATATTTCGGATATCCGCGCCGCGCCAGCCGTAAATCGACTGGTCGTCGTCGCCGACTACGCAAAGGTTCCGGCTTTTCTGTGTTAATAATTTCACCAGAGAATACTGCGCGAAATTGGTATCCTGATACTCGTCCACCAGCACATGGCTGAAACGCTGACGATAACTTTCAAGCACTGGCGGATGGTCGGCAAACAATTCCAGTGTTCGAACCAGCAGATCGTCAAAATCCAGCGCGTTCGCATTCTTTAAATGCAGTTCATATTGAGTGTAAACATCGTGAATCTGCTGGCTGTGAAAATCACGCGGTGATTTTTGAAACCATTCGTCCGGGGTGAGCAGTTTGTTTTTCGCGTCGCTGATCTTCCAGCGCAACTCTCGGAGCGGCAACACTTTATCGTCAATATTCAGGCGCTTGATCACGTCTTTTAACACACTGGCCTGATCGTCGTCGTCATAAATCGTAAACGAACGGTTGTAGCCCAATTTTTCGATATCGCGGCGCAGAATTTTTGCGCACATCGCGTGAAAAGTACTTACCCATACATCATCCGCGCGTTCGCCTACGAGTTTGGCGATTCGCTCCTTCATTTCTTTAGCCGCTTTATTGGTAAAAGTGATGGCAAGAATTTGCCATGGCTGGATGCCGTGGTCAATCAGGTTGGCGACGCGAAAAGTGAGCGCGCGCGTTTTGCCGCTACCCGCGCCCGCTAAAATCAAAACAGGCCCGTTCAGCGTTTCGGCCGCTTTACGTTGTTGTTCGTTGAGCATATCCAAATTCATCGTTCTAAACCTCATCCCTGTTGCGTCCGTAAAAAGTCGGAGCCGTTAATCCGGGTCGATTTCCTTCAGCACATGTTTGTATCCATCCGCTCCATAAAGCAGAGAACGGTTGACCCGGCTGATGGTTGCGGTGCTGGCGCCGGTTTTATTGGCGATCTCCTGATAAGTCACCTTATGTTTCAGCATCACGGCGACCTCAAGGCGCTGGGGAATACTCTTGAGCTCTTTCACAGTCAGCACATCCTCGCAGAAGCGATAGGCGTCTTCCATGGTGCGCAGGGAAAGCAACGCCTTCATCAGCAAATCGGTTTGCTCGTTCTGCACCTTTGGCGTAAACATGGCCCGTCCTCCGATCCCTTTAACAAAATGAGACCCGCGCAAAGCGGTGCGACGGTAAGAACCGGCGTTTCCTGCCTGTGCGGTCATCCATTCCCTATCCTGTATGGATTATACCACAGAAAGCCTTCAAAGAAAAGGGAAGAAACATCACGCCTGCTTAACGTCGCTGTTACAGGCACATGAATTACAGCCCGAAACGCCTGATTGCGGAGGAGCGGAAGGGTTACTGCGGGTTGATATTTTGCCCGTTATAAGTACGGTGGGAATAATACAGATAAATTGAAAACGGCCCGATCCAACTGGCGATCAGGCCGCACGAAGAATTAAAACAGGAAGATCGGATAAGGTGTTTCTCCAATGCCTGCAAACAAACCGCAGAATCAGGAAAGCCTGTTCTTGAAATCCCCGTATCCGAAGGTGCGAATCGTCCGGATGGTTCCACCGGTTTCCCGAAGATAAATACCGGGAAGCCGAACCCCATTAAAAGTATTGTTCTTCACCATCGTATAGATTGCCATATCTTCAAAAACCAGCGTATCGCCGGGCTGAAGCGGGCGATCAAACGAATAGTCGCCAATTACGTCGCCTGCCAGACAGGTAGGACCTGCCAAACGATATAGGTACGGTTTCTCACCGGGCATCCCGGTTCCACGGAGGGGCGGGCGATAAGGCATTTCCAGTACATCCGGCATGTGGCAGGCAGCTGAAGCATCCAGAACGGCAATATCCATTCCGTTTTGCACCACATCCAGCACGCGGGTCACCAGTACACCCGCGTTCAACGCAACCGCTTCGCCGGGTTCCAGATACACGGTAACGCCGTATTTCTGGCGAAAGGCAAGAATACGCTCCACCAGCGCCGACAGGTCGTATCCGGGTTTTGTAATGTGATGCCCTCCGCCAAAATTGACCCACTTCATTCGCGGAATATAGGCACCGAATTTCTCCTCCACAGCAGCAAGCGTGTCAGTTAATGCGTCGCATCCCTGTTCGCAGAGCGTGTGGAAGTGGAGTCCTTCGATACCTTCGAGCAAATCAGGGCGAAAGTTTTCTTTCGTTACCCCCAGCCGGGAGTATGGTGCGCAGGGATCGTACATCACGTGATCCTGTGTGGAGCACTCCGGATTGATCCGGATGCCGCAGCTCGAACCGGCGGTAAGCGCCGCCTCCCCGTATTTCTCCCATTGGGTAAACGAGTTAAAAACGATATGGTCGCACAGCGAGGCAATCTCGGCAAACTCATCCTCGCGATATGCAGCGGAAAAAACATGGGTTTCTCCGCCCATTTCGGTTTTCCCCAACCGCGCTTCATACAGGCCGCTGGCTTCCGTACCGGCCAGATAACGGCCTATCAAGGGATAAGCTGCATAGAAAGAAAACGCCTTTTGCGCCAGTAGAATTTTACACCCCGACTGGTCAGATACCGAGCGAAGGATTTGCAGGTTGCGTACCAATTGAGATTCATCCACTACATAGCAGGGTGTGGGCAGGCCGAGCAGTTCCGCCGTGTCCATCAGTCCACCAGTGCCGGAGCGAAGTCTTCGGTCCACGGAAGCCCCCAGCGGTTGAGCGCTTCCATGAAGGGATCGGGGTCAAACTGCTCCATATTCCATACGCCGGGTTTGTTCCATACCCCGGTCATCACCAGCATCGCGCCGATCATTGCGGGTACGCCTGTCGTGTAGGAGATGGCCTGGCTGCCGACTTCACGGTAACAGGCCTGGTGGTCACATACGTTATAAAGTGCGTATGTCTTTGGTTTACCGTCCTTTACCCCCTGAAAGATACAGCCGATATTGGTTTTGCCGATCGTGCGAGGGCCCAGGCTGGCCGGATCAGGCAGAACGGCTTTTAAAAACTGCAACGGCACGATCTTCTGCCCTTCGAAGTCAATCGGCTCAATCGATGTCATACCGACGTCCTGCAGGCATTTCAGATGGTTCAAATAGCTCTGACCGAAGGTCATAAAAAAGCGGATACGGCGGATTCCCTTCAGGTTTTGGCCCAGACTTTCCAGCTCCTCATGATGAAGCAGGTACATATCCTTCTTTCCGATTTGGGCGAAGTCATATTCCCGCTTGATCTCCATCGGCTCGGTCTCTACCCAGTGCCCGTTTTCCCAGTAACTGCCCTTCGCGGTCACCTCGCGAATATTGATTTCAGGGTTGAAATTCGTCGCGAACGGATAGCCATGATCGCCGCCGTTTGCGTCAAGGATGTCCAGAAAATGGATTTCATCGAACTGATGCTTTTGCGCATAAGCGGAAAACACGCCCGTGACCCCCGGATCAAAACCGCTTCCAAGCAGGGCGCAAATCCCGGCCTCCCGGAATTTCTCACGATACGCCCACTGCCAGCTGTATTCGAACTTCGCAGTTTCCGGCGGTTCGTAGTTTGCGGTGTCTACATAATTCGTTTTCGTGGCCAGACACGCGTCCATAATGGTCAGGTCCTGATAGGGGAGCGCCAGATTGAGCACCACGTCCGGCTGAAAATCGTGGATCAGGGCGATCAGTTCGTCCACATGATCGGCATTCACCTGCGCGGTACGGATTTTCGTTTTTCCACCAGAAAGTTTGGCCTTTAGCGCCTCACATTTGCTCAGCGTGCGGCTTGCGATTAAAATCTCCTCAAAAACATCGCTGTTCTGGCAGCATTTGTGGATAGCGACGGAGGCCACGCCACCGCAGCCGATAATCATACATTTTCCCATGGTCATTCTCCTTTCATCTGTAAAAGCAGTTCCCGAACTAGTTTGCAGGCGACTGCGGTGGATACACCGCTGAGGTCGTAATGCGGGGAAAGCTCCACAATGTCGCACCCAATCAGATTCACACGGTGCAGTTGAAGCAGAGCGTTCAACAGTTCCGAAAAAGTTACGCCTCCGGCTTCCGGTGTGCCGGTGCCGGAAAAAACAGAAGGGTCCAGCACATCCAAATCCAACGTGAGGTAAACAGGCTGATTCGCCAGAGAAGCGAGCGCCTGTTCCCATCCGGATAAATCGAAACGATGCAGGCAGGTATGTTCCTGCGCAAAAGCAAACTCATCCCGTTCGCCGCTGCGAATGCCAAACTGATGGATGCGTCCGTCGCCTGTCATTTCCCAGATGCGCCGCAGTACGCACGCGTGAGAAAGTCTTTCCCCAAGATAGTCGCTGCGTAAATCGGTGTGCGCGTCCAGATGCAGCACGCGCAGGTTCGGGTATTTCACCATGGCCGCGCGCACAGCGCCAAGAGTAACCAGATGCTCGCCGCCTAAAAGCACAGGGCGTTTTCCATCCCGAAACACTTCGGCTGTCGCCTGCTCAATCAGGGCGAGCGCTTTTTCCGTATTGCCAAAAGGGAGGTCAAGATCACCCGCATCGCATACAGTAAGTTCGGACAGATCGCGATCGCAGTAAGGGGAATAGGTTTCGATCCCGTAGGATTCGCCGCGTATGGCGGAGGGGCCGAAGCGCGTGCCGGGGCGGTACGAGGTGGTGCCATCGAAGGGAGCGCCGAACAGTACCAGCTGCGCGTCCGCATATTCGGCGTCACAGCCGAGAAAGGTCTGTACGTTCTTATTCAATTGGTTTCAGGTCCTCCTCTACGTAGGTTGGCAGGCAGAATGCGCCTTTGTGTAATCGGGTGTTGTAGTATCGGGTACGGATACCCAGACGGTTCCATTCTTCGGCCCGCAGATTCCGCAGGGGATGCAACTCCGGGGAGGCAAACCCAAAAAGCCAGTGACCGGAAGGATAGGTGGGGATGTGCGCCTGATAGACCTCCGAAACGGGGAAAACGCTTTGTATCCTTTGATGCGCGCTTCGCATGGCTTTGGCATCCTCCCGGTAAAACGGGCTCTCGTGCTGGTTTACCAGAATTCCCTGCGGGGTAAGCGCGTTCAGGCATCCGCCGTAAAATTCCCGGGTAAACAGCACTTCGCCCGGCCCGGACGGATCGGTAGAATCTACAATAATCAGGTCATAACGGTTCTCCGTATGCCGAATCCACTTCAAACCGTCTACCTCATGGATGGCGACGCGCGGATCATCAAAACCGCAAGCGGTTTGAGGCAGGTACTCCCGGCAGACCGCAATCACGCGATGGTCGATCTCCGCTACGTCGATATGCTCTATCGACGGGTACATGGCCAATTCCCGCGCCGCGCCCCCGTCGCCTCCGCCGACAATCAACACGTTACGGATCGACGGGTTAACCGCCATGGGCACATGGGTAATCATCTCGTGATAGATAAACTCGTCCCGCTCGGTCAGCATCAGCACCCCATCCAGCGTGAGGAAGCGACCAAATTCCGGTGAGTCGTAAACGGCGATTCGCTGGTAATCGCTTTGTTCCACATGCAGCTGTGCGTTCACCCGGATCGAAAAGCGAACATCCGGGGTGTGATATTCGCTGTACCATAAATCATCCATGTCCGTTTTCCTCCGTTACAACATTCAGCCGGGTAATATCCATGGCTTCCGGCCCGGTCAGCAGGCAGCCTTTCGCTTTAGCATACCCGATATAATCAACGATCTGAGGAGTGATGCGCTCTCCCGGCGCCAGAACCGGTATCCCGGGCGGATAGGCCATCACGAACTCCGCGCTGATCCCGCCGACACACCCGGAAAGCGGAAGGCTTTCCTTTGTAGCATAAAAAGCCGCCTGTGGAGAAAGCGCCACGTCCGGCGCCAGATACTCGCTTTCCCACAGCCCTTTCCGATCCCGTTTGTACAGCCTGCGGATATCGGAAAGCGCGCTGATCAGCCGCTCGATATTCTTCGTCTTGTCCCCTACGGATAAGTAGGCGAGGAAGTTGCCCAGATCGCCAAACTCCACCTGTATATCATACCGGTCGCGCAGAATATCGTATACTTCAATCCCGGCCAGCCCTACGGAGAGGGTATTAACGGACAGTTTCGTTTCGTCAAAATCAAAAACGCTGTCTCCATTGACCCGTTCCCGGGAAAAGGCATAATAATCACCAAGCTGGTTGATTTCCTCCCGCGCGTATCGGGCAAAACGCTTTACTTTATCAAAAAGAGCGACGCCGTTCAGCGCAAGGTTGCGACGGGATATGTCCAGACTGGAAAGAAGCAGATAACTGCCGCTGGTTGTCTGGGTCAGGTTGATGATCTGGCGAACGCGATCCGCGTTTACGGAAGGCCCGCAAAGCAAAAGAGAGCTTTGCGTAAGGGAACCTCCGGACTTGTGAAGGCTGACCGACGCCATATCCGCGCCCGCCGCCATGGCGGACAGTGGCAGGCCGCTGCCAAAGTAGAAGTGCGTGCCGTGCGCCTCGTCCACAAGCACACGCATCCCTTGGGCATGGGCTATTTCGGTAATACGCCGGAGGTCGGAACAGACGCCGTAATACGTCGGATTGTTCACCAGCACCGCTTTGGCATCCGGGTGCGACTGCAGGGCATTTTGCACGGAAACGATCGACATACCCAGCGTGATGCCAAGCTGCTGGTCCGTTTCCGGGTTGATGTAGACCGGTATGCCGCCGCAAAGCACCAGCGCGTTAATGACGCTTTGGTGTACGTTGCGCGGGAGGATGATCTTTTCACCCTGCCGAATGGTCGAAAGGATCATCGCCTGCACGGCGGAGGTGGTACCTCCCACCATAAAAAACGAATGCGCGGCGCCGAAGGCTTCGGCGGCCAGCGCTTCCGCCTCCTTGATTACGCTGGTAGGATGGCACAGGTTATCCAGCGGTTTCATGGAATTGACGTCCACGCTCAGGCACTGCTCCCCCAAAAATTCCGTCAGCGCCGGGTTGCCCCGGCCGCGCTTGTGGCCCGGAACGTCAAAGGGCACAATTCGCTCGTCCCGCATGGCTTTCAGCGCCTCGTAAAGAGGCGCGCGCGTCTGGTTCATCAGCGGTCAACCTCCTGATAGATATTGGTGCCGCTGAAAATCTCCAGCATCTCACGGCGGAGCGCGTTGGTAATGCCCAGCCGCACCTGCGGCTTGATCTCATACACATCGGCGTTAAACAGATAGTTTTGCAGCACGATATCCTTAATCAGCATCCGGGTGTGAAAGATGTTGGCCTGATAGACGTTAATATCCATCGCGTCATACTTTTCCAGCGTGTTACGGTCGATATAGTCCTGGATCGAGGTGACGGGATGATCCATAAACAGTTTTCTGCCGGTCACATCACGCGTAAAGCCGCGCACCCGATAATCCAGTGTGATAATATCCGAATCAAAACTGCCCAGTAAAAAATCCAGCGTGGAAAGCGGGGTGATTTCACCACAGGTGGAAACGTCGATATCCACCCGAAAGGTAGCGATGCTGGTTTCGGGATGATATTCAGGGTAGGTATGTACGGTAACGTGGCTTTTATCCAGGTGGCCGACCAGCGTTTCCCCGGCGCGGTTCTTCGCCATGCTTTCCTCGGCGATCAGGCAGGTCACGCTTGCGCCCTGTGGTTCGTAATCCTGTCGGGAAATATTCAGCACCACCGCGCCGATCATCCCGGTCAGTTTCTCCAAAATGTCGGTCAACCGCTGGGAATTGTACTGCTCGTTGATATAGCGAATATAATCCTGCTGCTCGCGCGCGGTTTTCGCGTAGCAAATATCGTAAATATTAAAGCTAAGGGATTTCGTGAGGTTGTTAAAACCGTACAGTTTCAGTTTCTCTTCCATGGGTTTCCCTCCGCAACATCGCTTAAATAAAACAGGATGCGCCCTTTTCACAAGGGTACATCCTGCCAAACGATTATGCATGCATGGGCCGGGACATAGAACGGCATGGTTTTACCGTCGTTTCGTCCGTCCGGCTCCTGCGAAGCATATAGAGTCTATACAGTAAGAACTTACTTTTACTACTCTTTTGACCGTTTTACAAGCGTGTACCCAAGTACACTTGGTTATGAAGTAACCAACTGGCTATTCAGTAGCCAACTCATAAAATTTGCGCTTTCACGCAATCAAACGTGCGGGACGAACCCCACACTCGGCAGTTGACCCGGCTGTCCGTAAGCCTTTGGTTTCCCGTGAGGGAAACGGGTCAGTAAGTTCTTGCCGCGGGAGCGGCACGAAACATGCGTATCATAATATAGAAGCGGGGGAATGTCAACGTTTTTTTTGGCTGGCTCATATATAGCGGCACGAAGGTGAAATGCGTGTGAACGAACATAAAAAAGTGAGCCGCCTGAACGAATCAAAGCAACCCACTATGGCAGGGGCAGAAGGACTCGAACCCTCAACAAAGGTTTTGGAGACCCACGTGTTACCATTACACCATGCCCCTACGGAACACGTCTGCAAGTATAACTTTTAATCGAACTATTGTCAAGCAATTTTTCAAGGATTTGCAGCGAAAATTTGTGATGAAACAACATCATGCACCGCTTGGTGCAATCGAGCAAGCAGGATGGCGGTTACAGGGCGCTGCCACATACATCTGAAGAGGGCATAAGGGTTTTCGGTTCTGGAAGGAAATGTGTTATAATCAAAGGCAATCGTCCACTAAGGTTTCGGACGCTATTATGCCAAGCGGATCGTAAAGGTAGAGGAGAGTGCATCATGGCTGATTTCTCGACGCTGAAACGACCGATCCATCCCATGCCCGAAGCGGTGCGTGCTCGCCTTCATGCCGAAGGGCTCATGGATGCGTACCTGCGGCGGCCAGCATACCAACAAAACGACTATCTGGGTTGGTTTGCCCGTGCAAAGCGAGAGGAAACCAGATGCAAACGTATTGAACAAATGATCCGGGAGCTTCGGCTGGGCACACTGTATATGGGCATGCCTTATCGCGGAAAATGACCTGAGCGTATTGCAGTTTGCAAAGGCTTCTGCAATCCTGCCTGGAAAGTAGGTTCTTCTATTGAACAGAAATCAAAGCCGAATGTTGGCAGTACTCGTGATGCTATGCGCGCAGCTGCTGGCGAACATCCCGATGGGGCATGCGTCCACGCAGGATTTCTTGCGCGTGGCGCTGCAATCGGTACCCGCTACGATGGATGCGCAGCGTGAAACGGATGAGTATGCACAACTGGCCATCCAAGCATGCATGCGAGGCCTTTACCAACGGGACGCAAACGGCATGCCGGTGCAAGCCTTGGCAGCGACCACCGAAATCAGTGATGATGGCTGCACCTATACTTTTCGCATCCGGGACGACGCTTTTTGGTCCAACGGGGCGCCCATCACTGCGGATGATTTTGTATTCGGCTGGCAACGTGCTTTTGATCCGGCTTTCAAGAACACACAGGCCGCCATGCTGGCGGATGTGGGCAGGATTCAAAACGCAGCCGGTATCCTCCACGGTGCGCTGTCGCCAGAAACATTGGGTGTCCGTGCCAACGGCGAGCGGGAACTCGTGGTAACGTTAGATGCCCCGGTGGCGTTTTTCCCGGCCTTGCTCTGCTATCCTGCCCTGTTCCCGGCCAACCGTGCGTGGGTTACAGCGATGGGCACGCAGTATGCTACATCCCCCGACACCATGCTGACCTGCGGAAGTTACGCTATCACAGCATTCATTCCCAATCGAAGTATTTCCATGCAGTACACGCCGGAAGCAGATGACGCGCCGCCAGTGCTGTTTAGGCAGCTTGAAATGGAAGCCTACCCGCAGCAGGAGGCGGCATGGCGTGCTTTACAGCAGGGGGAAGTAGACATTTGCACGGGTTTTTCCGGGGCAACAGAGCCCGAGGGCAGTGTGGCGTTTTTATCAGGTATGGATACCTTGGGTTACCTTGCCGTGAACCAACAAAATGTGCCGATGCTTCGCAAAATCAGCATCCGAAAAACGCTCAGCGATGTGATAGACCGGCAGGAGCTGTGCCGGCTACTGGGTTCAGATTATGTTCCTGCTATATTTGTGATTCCGGAAGGGTTGGCAGTGGGTGCAGATGGAACGGATTTTCGAAGCATGCCTGTGGCCTTGGATGCAGCGCATAATGAACCGGCATCTGAAAATTTGAGCGAGACGCTTGAAATGCTACGCAAACAGGAAGTCCATTTGGACTTGCTTGTGCCGGATGATTCGTTTTCCCGCAAGGTGGGCATGTACCTTCGAACCCATTGGGAGGCTGCCCTGCCTGGCATCAAGATCTCCGTAACGGTTAAGCCCGCACATGAGGTGCAGCAGAGCTTGGCCTCGGGCGATTTTCAGCTGTGCCTGACCCATTATCAGGCGCAGTACCCCGACCCACAGGCTTTTTTGCGCATGTGGATGGAAAACGACCCCAATCAATATGGGAAATGGAACATTCAAGCCTATCAGGAATTGATGGAAAGTATTACCGATGGTTCGCTGATGCTGGATCCGGTGGCGCGCTGGGGTGCTATGCATGAAGCGGAAAACATCCTGATGGATTACATGGTGCTGATCCCACTGTACCAGCAAGGTCAAGTGGCGGTCAGCGCTGTGGAAACAATCGCGATCCCTTACCATGCCAGTTCGTATCAGATCGATTATGCAAAGGCGATCAGGCTCCCATAACATCCGCCCTGCCGCCAGCCAGCCTGAATCTTGCTGAGTTCATACCGTCTGGGTTTGCAGCCCGGCGCAATTGATAATATCATAACAAAATTCCGCGTTACGGATACCCATTTTCTGGGTATGGTAACGGCATACCATCAAACGCCAACAGAAAAGGGGGAGATTTGTATGGGCATCAATGCATATCTAAACTTTGGAGGCAACTGCCGCGAAGTGATTGATTTTTATACGCAGGTGTTTTCTGTGAAACACAAGGAGATCATGACTTACGGGCAGGGCGGCAGGGATATGAACCTTGCAGAAAAAGACAAGGATCTGATCATGCATGCAGAGCTGGACATTTACGGAAGCATGCTGATGCTATCCGATGTGACGGACGATTGGCCGCTGAAGATTGGCAATAACATCAGCCTGCTTCTGACCCTGGAGGATCAGACGCTGATTGACCAAATTTTTACAAAGCTTGCCGAGGGTGGCGATGTAGTCATGCCGCTGCAGCAGACGTTTTGGAGCAAACGCTACGGGTTCGTGATCGATCACTTTGGAATCGGCTGGCAGTTGAGCAGCGCTGAATAACAAAGCGCACCGGATCACGGCAACGCTGGACTCGTTGGACTCGTTGGACAGATATAGCGCATTTGGCGCAGGAGGTAACCATGGCGAGGATCACACCACATCTTTGGTTTGCAGAGGCGGCCCGCCAAACGGCCGAGTTTTACACAAGCTTGTTTGAAAACTCCTCCGTGGAACATAGCAGCATCATGAAAGACACGCCTTCCGGTGATGCGGAACTAGTCAGCTTCACCTTGGCGGGACAGCACTTTGAGGCAATCAGCGCAGGCCCTGTTTTTCAGCTGAACGAGTCCATTTCCCTGATGGTATCCTGCAGCACAGCGGCCGAGGTAGATCGGCTCTGGGCGGCATTACTGCCGGGCGGCACTGTGATGATGGCGCTGGACGCCTACCCCTTCAGCCCCCGGTATGGATGGCTCGCGGATCGCTTTGGTGT
>JAEWYP010000097.1 GCA_023395615.1 Bacillota bacterium | reverse complement strand
GCCTGTGCTGATCGCTGAGCTGACCGTCTGCATCGAAATACAGTAAAGGGGCGGATGAACTATGTGGAAACGCTTTTCGGGCTGGCTGGTGCGCTACTCCCCTTCGATTATACTGATTCTTGAAATGGCACTTCTGTACTGGGCGGCGCTGAGCCTGCTGTTTCATGTGATGTGGCCGAATGCTTATTTAAATGCCGAGCCGGTGCAGTCGGTGCTTACGGCCGCCGCGGACCGTATGGCCGAGCGTGCGGCGTTCCGCGCGAATCTCCAGAATGCGCTGATATGGATGGGGATCGCTGCGCTGATCCTATACTTGATTTATTCTGCAAACGGGGCGTTGCACATGTCTCATGATGCGCATGTGAAATTCAGCAAGCGTTTTCGCGGCGCGACCCACAGCTGTTATTTTGTGCTGATGGTTAATGTGTGCGCCGATTATTTCGTGCTGCCGTGGGCGAATCAGGGCTGGGTATGGCTGCGAAGCGGCCTGACGGTACTGGGTATACTGTTTTATCTCGGCTTTTTAATCGGGATGGGAGCGGGTTATCTGAAAAACCAGTCCACGGAGAGGTATAAAAGCGCTTATCTGCCTGCGATCAGTCTGCTGTTCTCGGTCGCCTTCGCAACTTTTATGAAAACATTCGATGGGATCGGTATGGCGTTGCGCGATATCTGGCAGTATATTTTTCTGCACCGGGCAATTCCGCAGGTCAGCCTGCCCAACACGTATTATGTGCTTTCGCAGCCGGTGGATTATCTGCTGCCGCTTACGCTGCTGTTTTTATGGCTGCTTTTGTATCTTGCGATGAAATTCGCCTCTCCGTTGGCGGCGAACACATCGGAGGGCGGCCGTATTTACTCCGCTGTAAAGCTGTAATTCCGTAAAACAGGGGGGATAAGCCATGGATGATTTATTTCTGGTCTGTCTGGGCGGCAGCGGGAGCAAAATCCTGGAGGCGGTCGCCCATATGGCCGCGCTGAACCTGTGGGAGGAAGCGACGCTTCACCTGCTGATGGTGGATGTGGACGGCGGAAACGGCAACATGCAGCGGGCTGTGAAGACCGTGGAATATTACGAAAAGGTGCGGGGGATGGGGGTAGATTGCGGGCAGACCTGCAAGCTCTTCCGCTCGGAGCTGAAACTGCATACCTGGACGCCGACACCCCCGGATATCAACCTGTCCATGATGGAAAAAAACGTTGCGGACGAAGGCAGCCTGCTGGGGCGTTTCCTGTTCACCGAAGACGAACGCGTAATGGGAACCGAAAACGGGTTTAAAGGGCATCCGAACATCGGGGTGCTGTTTATGCAAAGTATCATATCGGCCCGTAATGAACAGACAAAAGACGGGCTGGAGGATTTTATTACGGAGGCGCTCCACATACAGCCGGATCGTATCCTGCTGGCCGGTTCCTGTTACGGGGGCACCGGCGCGTCGTGCATCCCGATCCTCGGGCATTACCTGCGCGCCCGTCTGGGGGATCAGATCGCCATGGGGCTTCTGGTGATGCTGCCCAGTTTTTCGCTTATCAAGGATTCGGACCTGGAGATAGACCCGGATAGCCGGGAGTTTCCCGACCGCGTGAAAACGGTGCTGAGCACATATATCTCCGAAGATATTCTGGAGTATCGTCCGCAGGCGCCCCGGGGAGCGGAAACCCTGCCGATGTATGAGAAAATTTACCTGCTGGGCTCGCCGGAACCGATCCTTTTTCCGCAATATGCCGCCGGGCACAGCCTGCAGCAGAACCCCGCTACATTCTTCGACTGGTTCGCCTGTATGGCTGTACGGGACTACCAGATGAAGGCAACACCAAAGGAATGCGGGGTCTATACGGCATGGCTGTCGCAAGGACCGTGGAATTGGAACCGCTTTGATCCAATCCTTTGTTCGCAGCTGGAAATGAAGGCCAGCAAACTGATGATCGCCGCAGGACTGTATCTGTCCGAAATCCATGTGTCCATGGGCAGCCGGTTGAATGCACCCAGCCGAAAACATCCCAATTGGCTTTCTCTCTATTTCCAGAACGTGCCGGTCACAGAGCAGCAGATTCTTTCAACCCAGATGAGCGACTTTGCCGAATATGTGGCGATGGTGGTGCTGTGGTTTTACCAGATTGTGATGTATCTGCCGGGCAGGCTATTTCCGGACATGGCGAATAAGCGATACGATTGCGGCTTCAGCCCGGAGCAGATGGAAAAAAAGGTTGGCAATCTGAAATTGCCGCTGACCGAGGAGGAAAAGAAGAACCTTTTTATGCTGTATTATCAGCAATTCTTTAACCCAATCGCTCTTTTACATATGGAAAAGCTTCGTCAGCGTTTCTGGCCGGACGGGAATACCCGGGATGGGAAAACGGAAGATGAGCATGAAAACGTGATTCTTGCTTTTCAACAGATCGTCCGGGACGGCTGGGGTGCGGATGAGGAAAAATCACTTGGGGTGTTGTTGCGCTGCATCACCCGCAACCATTATTATCCCAACGCGACAGCCGACCAGCTGATGGGCCGGATCTACGAAAATCGGGTTTATACCGGGAACTCAGACGACGCAGTGCCTGCGTTGCTGCGCAGAATGTTTGCGATGATCGACAGTATGGCAAGGGGATGAGCGATATGGAGAAAACCAGAAAGACAGGCGGCAAGGCGGAAAACAGGAACAGGGTAAAAGCAATGCCGGCGCCGATCGCCCTGCTTTCCAATCTGAATGAAGAAGAGGGGCTGGGTCTCAACCCCGGCAAACCCGGCGGCTTCAGCGCTGTAAACCGCAACGCGCAGGATGTAGCACTGTCGGATATGGAGTTTGTGGTAAACACTATGGTGGGCAGAGCCAGCGAGCGAAACAGCATCCCGGATATCCGGGCGCAGAGCCTCTGTTTCCGCTTTATGCTGCGTAACTGCAACGGAGGAAGCACCGCAATCGAAGACGCACGCAACCAATGGCGCGGCGCGCTGTGGGCGTATATCCTGTGCCCGCTGATGATGTTCCCCTTTCCCGACTTGCACTGGAAGAAGGTAAGCGGGCGGGGAATCGAAGCGGAACATAACGCGCTTGGTAAAGCGCTGCTGGAATGCCTCCCCTCCCCCAATACGGCGGAATGGAGATTTTTAACCGTCTTACAGGATCGGGTGGAAATCCCCCTGCTGGACTTTTCCGCAGATCAGCTCACAGTGCCCTCTACCTCGCTGGATGAAGCGAGAAGGCTGCAAATGGTTTTTCCCTGGGTGGAGGACTGCAAGCACTTTTCCGATCCGTTGACGATGATGAGCCCGGAAGCGTTGACGTACGCGGATCAATGGCTGGAAAACAGACTGGCTGCCGGTGCGGGCATGGCGCAGCAGGCGACGCAGCAATATCGGGGCAGGATGCAGGCGCGGATGGCCGAGCTGGACGGAACCCTTGCGTTTGAAGATGTGTGGGAGACGGTACTTCAGGCGTTATTACTGCGCGATCTGGTGGAAACAGAAGTGTCTGTATTCAGCCTGACCAGAAAGCTGAGGAGCAAGGCGTTTGAAACCATGAACCGGGACGCGCCCGCGGACGGCGCGCCGATGCGGAGTTGGGATACGATTACCGAAAAGCTCGCGTACGGTATTATGTTGGGTGGGCAATTTGTGGGTTTTCTGGATCGGGAAAGCCTCCTCTGGATGCCCGCACCCGGCTACCTGAGGCAGACGGACACGTTCCGCAACGTACGGGCAATTTTGGACAAAGAACTGAATGATGAAAAAATTCGTGCCGTTTGCCGTAGCCGGATGCAACGTCTGTTAATGAACTTTAACAACCTGCCGGATATGCGGCAGAACGCCCTGCTTACATCCTGCGGGGCTTGCGACCCGTTGAAGACGTACACGTTTTCTCCTGATGTAAAAAGGATGGAACATAACGACGTTGCGCTGTTGGAACCCAGGTTTGATGCGATGAGCCGCCTTTGTGGACACAACAGCTCCGACCGGGATATATTCTCGCAGATCATTTGCCTTTACACGAACGGGAGCGAGCAGGTATATGGAAATGAGCGCTTTAACCGTTGGGCTGTTGTGCATGGCGACCGGGGGGACGCTCAGGGAGGCGAGCAGAATGCCGTGGAACGCGCCCTGCTGCCGCTTTCGGCCTGCGGCGCAACCATTGTGCGAAACGGAGACGCGCTGAACTATGGAACGACGCTGGAGATTACCCGTACCGCCCAGCCGCGGGAAGTGCGCGTGACCCTGCGGGTGATTCAGGGCATTGTGGTATACGAGTGGAGCAATCTTTACGAGGGCAAAAGCATCCGCGTTTGCAGCGCCACGGAAATGCCGGCGATCTGCACCTGGCCCAACAGCGCCGTGCAGCCGGGGCAGCCGCCCTGGAAAACGTATTATACCTATGTGAACTTCCCGGAGGCAAAGCAACCTAACCGCGATACCGCAACTGTGTACGATGCGAGCGGGCAGCAGATCAGCCGAAGGGGCGCGCCGCTGATTTCCCTGCGCAATGCCGAGGTAACCTTTACCTGGCAAACCCATGCGAGTACCAGACTACCCTCGTTTTGCACGGTAGAAGAAAACGGCGTGTGCATAGGATGCGTGCTGTTCGGCGAGCCGGCGAGCTTTCCCACCTATGCCCATACGGCGATCCTTGCGATCGACTTTGGCACCACATCCACCACGGGTGCGGTCATGCTGGATACGGAGAACCCAAAAAGCATCACGGTACCTAAATTTCTGAACAGCGTTCTGAAATGGGAACTGAACGCCAATCGCGGGGTGAACTGGAGCATTGATCAGTTTATTGCAAACCTGTTTAACTGTATCTCCCGTACGGGCGGAGGGGACGCGTTCTTTACATCGCTGGCGCGGTTTATGCCTGCCGACGTATCCGATGATCAGGAGGACGAGGCCGCCCTGCCCAGAACGCGCAGAAGAGAACTGTTTACGGACGGGCATATCTACTACTACGGCAACAGTGTCCACGATACGAACCGTATGGGCAATCAGCGATATCTGGGCTTGAAACTGAAGGACATCAGCCAGGCCGATTCGGTGGCGGGCAGCAACATTGAAATGTTTCTGCAACAGGTGCTGGAAATGTATCTGCTCTTCTGCCGCCTGAACGGATCACGGGTTACGCAGGTACGCTTCGCCTACCCGCTCGCGTTTGACCAG
The DNA here is from genome assembly GCA_023395615.1 of Bacillota bacterium. Lineage (GTDB taxonomy): Bacteria > Bacillota > Clostridia > Christensenellales > Aristaeellaceae > CAXXOK01. Next base: position 2,026 of record JAEWYP010000097.1, on the reverse strand, counting down.
CAGAAGCGGCAGGCGTTCCAGAACTGCGTAAGCGAGCTGGTGAAGAATACCGCCCAGAAGGCCGGCATGGAAAACTGCACCGCGAGCTTTACCAGCGAGTCGCAGGCGGTCAGCGCTTATTTCTGCCATATTTTGAATGTGAAGGCGGGGGACCTGCAACAGGGGATCATCACCCTGGACATCGGCGGCGGCACGGCGGATTACTCCTACTGTCGCGCAATCGCGGATCAAGCAACCCAGTGCGACTGCTATTCCAGCCTGTTTGGCGGGCACGAGCTGGTAGGGCGTTATCCTTTTACCTGCAAACCCGCGAATGATACCGCAAAAGAAAAGAAAAAGCTGAGCTGGTACATCGAAGGGTTGCAGGCCGTGGCGGCGCGCTGCTCGCAGGAGAAACGCACGGAAGTGGAAGCGTTTCAAAAAACGCTGGATACGCTGACCGATAACCGTGAGGACAGCTTCATCTTCGCCATTGAGCGGTTTATCAGCCTGCAACCGGAGGAATACGCGGATGCGCTGAGAACGCAGGAGTTTGCCGACCATTATGTGCTGCTGCTGTTTGAACTTACGCTGTTGTTATGGTTTGGCTACCAGTTGGGAACGCGCACATGGAAACGGACTGTGAATCGGGAAGTGCGGGTTTATCTGGCGGGTAACGGCGCGAACCTGTATGAACTGATTCGCCCGGAGGACAAGGAACGAATTATCGGGGTGGCGGCGGGAGACGGAGACCCGGCGCTGGATATCCTGCCGAACCTGCAACTGAAGCGCGAGGTGGCGGAAGGGCTGCTGAGGAGCGAAGAACAAACCGCGGCCTGCATCAGCCGCGGAGAGGAGGATCAAAAACAGTCTCCGGAAGACCTGTGGAAGGAATTCCTGGCGGTGACTGAGCGTTTTATTATATCGTATTGGGATCAGAAAACACTGGTAACGGCTTACCTGACGGAATTGATGGGCCCTGAGGGAATGGAGGATACCCATCGACAGTTCCTCCGCAAGAATGCGTCGCTCACGGACCTTTGCGCTTACCTGCCTGAATTTTGCCGGATTGTGATTGCCGGGATGAACCGGATCAGCTCGACGCAGGCAGAAGGGGGTGCCACAACTTGACGGAATCCGCAGGCGGTTTGCCGCCGGAAAGGAACCGGGATAACGATCTGGCGGACAGCGTAAAACACCTCGACACGCAGCTGACGCAGTTATTGACCCGTACCAACGAGCTGCTGAGCGAGCTGGTTGCCGCGCTGCGTACGGACGCAGCTTTCCGCCGGGCCGGCGCTCCCGTATCGACCGGGAACACGGGTGGCATATCCATGCCCGATGGCAGTGAGTGGGGCGCAAACTGGGCCAAACTGGTCAGCCGCGCGTTTGAATCAGAGGAAGTAAAAACGGTTCAGAGTATCCTGCTGACGGATTTGGAACAGCGGGGGCAAAGATTGATCCGGCTGGATTTTGACGACGCGGGGGAATATCAGCAGGATCGCAGCTACGCGCGGTTTTCGGAAAATCAGATGGGATGCGTTTTTATCGTAAGCATCCCCGATATGCCGGATCGTTATCTGGCGTTGCCTTACCCGGTCAGTGAAACATGGTTTCTCCAAAGCGGCGGAACCATTCGCGCGCTGTATGGCCTGCACGGTGCGGAAGGTAGCGCCGCTCCTCGCCTGACGCTGCAAAAGCCAGCCATTCTGTATCGTACGGAGGAAATCAACGCCCGGGGCAATCCGATTTACAAACCGGTTGAAAAGGGCGAGGCGATCGCGCGGTAAACCCGTTGACCCTGTGAGCATCATGGCGCGAGGACCAGTCCTGGCCGACCCGACCCGGAACGCAGGATAAGCAGACAGAAAAATCGGTAAAACCCCTTGAACCAACGCTTTTCAGCTTGACGGTTACGGCCTGCTTTGGTATACTATCCCTTGCCCTTCGCATGTATGGAGCGGTATCGAAGAGGTCATAACGGCCCTGACTCGAAATCAGGTGACGGGCAACCGTCCGTGGGTTCGAATCCCACCCGCTCCGCCAA
>JAEWYP010000081.1 GCA_023395615.1 Bacillota bacterium | reverse complement strand
TGCAAATCGTTGATTTACAAGGGGTTTCAGTGGTACGCCCGGTGCGGTTCGAACGCATGGCCTTCAGAGTCGGAGTCTGACGCTCTATCCAGCTGAGCTACGGGCGCAAGTCTGCGGGGACTATTGTAGCCGAATGACAGCCGGATGTCAAGAAAGCGTTTTGGATACAAGCCGGTACCGTACCTCGGAGTAAAAACAGTGTGAGCGGAACCCGTGCTGCGGCATGGATTCCGCCGCGGGTACACAGCAGAACCCGGTTACTTCTTCTTTTTACCCAGCACGTCGAAGGCGACGGCCATCAGAAGCACGAAACCCTTGATGGCCTGCTGCCAGTCGATGGAGATACCCATGATGGACATGCCGTTGTTGAGCACGCCCATGATCAGGCCGCCGACGATGCAGCCGAATACCGTGCCGATGCCGCCGCTGGCGGATGCGCCGCCGATGTAGCAGCTGGCGATGGCATCCAGCTCGAAGTTGACGCCCGCTTTCGGGGTGGCGGCATTCAGACGGCCCGCGAACACGATGCCGGCGATGGCGGAGAGCACGCCCATGTTAACGTATACCCAGAAGAAGACGCGTTTGGTGTTGATGCCGGAAAGGCGGGCGGCTTTTTCATTGCCGCCGAAGGCGTAGATATGGCGGCCAATGGTGGTTTTGTTGGTCACGAACGAATAGATCAGAATCAGCACACCCAACAGCACCAGCACGGTGGGGATGCCTTTGTAATCATTCAGCCACCAGGTAAACAGGTTGATAATCGCGCAAATCAGCACGATCTTAACCGCCAGCATCGCGGGTGTAAGCACCTGAAAGTTGTAACGCTTCATTTCTTTGCGTTTGCGGAATTCGCCGATGATGAACAGCACGCTGGCCAGCAGGCCGAACGCCAGCGTAAGCAGGTTCAATTCCCTGCCGAAAAGCGAGATCGGGCCGATGAGGGCGGTCAGGTAATCCGGCACGAAGCCGGCGGAAAGCACAGTGTATATATCAGGGAAAGGCGCTTTGGTCTGCCCTTTCAGAATGACCATCGTTAATCCCCGAAAAATCAGCTGGCCCGCCAACGTAACGATAAACGCAGGGATGTTGACATAGGAAATCCAGAAACCCTGCCAGGCACCGATCAGGCCGCCCAATACCAGCGACAGAAGCAGTACCAGCACGGGGTTTAACTTCCAGTCCATGATGAACACGGCGCTGGTTGCGCCGATGAACGCGGCGATGGAGCCAACGGACAGGTCGATGTTCCCGGTCAGGATGCACAACAGCATTCCGATGGCCAGCACCAGAATGTAGCTGTTTTGCATGATCAGGTTGGATACGTTCAGCGGTTTTAACAACACACCTCCCGTAAGAAACTGAAACAGGATCATGATGGCGACCAGCGCGATGCCCATGCCGTATTGCCGGGTGTTTAATTTTACTTTCGGTTTTTTTTGAATGGCCTGCACGGTTTAACCCTCCCTGCTGCTTTGCATGATACAGCGCATTACGCTTTCCTGTGTGGCCTCGGCTTTATTCAGCTCCCCAACGATGCGCCCCTGGTTCATCACGTAGACCCGGTCGCTGATGCCCAGCACTTCGGGCAACTCGCTGGAGATGATGAGGATCGCTTTGCCCGCGGCGGCGAGTTGATTGATGATTGTGTATATTTCATACTTAGCGCCGACGTCGATTCCGCGGGTCGGCTCGTCCAGAATCAGCACATCCGGATTGGCGAAAATCCAGCGGCTCAGGCACACCTTCTGTTGGTTGCCACCGGATAAATTTCCCGTAAGCTGCGATATGGAGGGGGTTTTAATATTCAGCCGACTACGATATTCCTCCGCCACACGGATCTCCTGATTGCGGTTGATCACCAGGCGTTTGCTTAGTTTGTCCAGACTGGCGAGGGAGATGTTTTCCCGAACGTCGTTTATCAGGATCAGCCCTGCGGTTTTGCGGTCTTCCGTCAGGTAGGCTACCCCGTGCCGGATGGCGTGGCTGATGGATCTTAGCTCCACCTTCTTCCCATCCTTGATCATGGTGCCGGAAATTTTCCGGCCATAGGCCTTGCCGAACATACTCATGGCCAGTTCTGTCCGTCCGGCGCCCATCAGCCCGGCAATGCCGACGACCTCGCCTTTGTGTACCTTCAGGCTGATGTTTTTGATCACCTGTTTCTCTTCGTCCTCCGGGTCGAACACACACCAATTTTCGACCGAGAAGTAGACGTCGCCGATTTCGGTGCTGCGTGCGGGCCAGCGGTCTTTGATCTCGCGGCCAACCATCCCTTTGATGATACGGTCTTCGCTCAGGCTGTCTGCGCCCTTTACAAGGGTTTCGATGGTGGCGCCGTCCCGGAGAATTGTGATGCTGTCGGCGACTTTCTCCACTTCGTTCAGTTTGTGGCTGATAATGATGGAGGGAACGCCGCGTTTTTTCAGGTCCACGATAATATCCAGCAGGTGCGCGGATTCGGCTTCGTTCAGCGCCGCGGTCGGCTCGTCAAGAATTAGCAGCTTTACTTCCTTGGCGAGGGCCTTGGCAATTTCCACAAGCTGTTGCTTGCCAACTCCGATGTCTTTTACCAGCGTGTCCGGGTTTTCGGACAGCCCGACCAGCTTAAGCAGTTCCACGCTGCGCGCGCGCGTTTCCTGCCAGTTGATGATGCCCCGGTGGGTGCGCTCGTTACCCAGAAACATGTTTTCCGCAATGCTTAAATAGGGCACCAGCGCCAGCTCCTGGTGGATAATGGCGATCCCTTTTCGCTCGCTGTCCTTGATGTTGTGAAAAACGCACACTTCGCCCTGAAAAACGATGTCGCCGGTGTAAGAACCGTGCGGATAAACGCCGCTGAGCACGTTCATCAGGGTGCTTTTCCCGGCGCCGTTTTCGCCGACCAGCGCGTGGATTTCATCACTTTTTACGGAGAGATTTACGTTGTCGAGCGCTTTTACGCCCGGAAATTCCTTCGTGATGTTGATCATTTGTAGGATTACGTTGTCCATGGAGGGTCTCACACTCCTTGCAAATGCGTGAGGGGGAGAAGCCGACGGCATGCCAGCCGAAACGTGCAAAGAGTATGGCGGCGGTAAACCGCCGCCATACCCTGGATCAGGATCAGGCTTATTGCAGCTGATCGGCGGTATAATAACCGCTGTCGGTTACCAGAATCTGCACGGCGTTGGTGGCGTCGATCGGCACCGGTTCGCACAGGTAGGAAGGAACGACTTTCACGCCGTTATCGTACGTGGTGGTGTCGTTGATGGAGGGCTCGCTGCCGGTAAGCACCGCGTCTACCATTTCAACGGCTTTGGCGGCCAGCGTGCGGGTATCCTTGAAGATGGTGGAATACTGTTCGCCCGCAAGGATGCTCTTTACGGACGGAAGTTCCGCATCCTGCCCGGAAATGATGGGGAAGGGCTGGTCTGCAGAGCCGTAGCCTACGTTCTTCACGGAAGCCAGAACACCGATAGAGATGCCATCGTACGGGGAGAGGATCGCGTCTACGCGGGAATCCGCATAGAAGGCGGTGATGATGTTGTCCATGCGGGCCTGGGCGGTCGCGCCGTCCCAGCGGAGCGTGGCAACCTGATCGAATGCGGTCTGGCCGGATTTGACGACGAGCTTGCCGCTGTCGATGTAGGGCTGCAGAATACTCATGGCGCCGTTGAAGAAGAAGCCGGCGTTGTTATCATCCGGGGAACCCGCGAACAGTTCGATGTTGAAGGGGCCGGCAGCATCCGGCAGCTTCAGCGCGTTCACGATGGAGGTAGCCTGCTGCACACCGACGAGGAAGTTATCAAACGTCGCATAGTAGCTTACTGCGTCCGTGTTGCGGATCAGGCGATCGTAGGCGATTACGGGGATATTCGCTTCCTTGGCTTTTTCCAGCACGGCGGTGAGGGATTCTCCGTCGATGGAGGCGATCACCAGGCATTTTACGCCTTTGGTAATCATGTTCTCGATCTGGGAAACCTGGTTCTCCACGATGTCCTCTGCATACTGCAGATCCACGGCATAGCCCTTGGCTTCCAGCTGGGTCTTCATGTTCGCGCCGTCGGCGATCCAACGGGCGGATGACTGTGTGGGCATACACACGCCAACGGTCTGCGTTTCAGCGGCGGAGTATCCGGCCATCCCCAGGATCATCGCGAGGGAAAGAACGATTGCCAGTACCTTCTTCATGATTTCCTCTCCTTTTGATTGTTCGTACAAGCTGCAAATTGTAGCAATGTATAACAACAATTTGCGGTGCTCTATATGCAAAGAGAATAACATGATGCCGGAGGCGTTGTCAATATATAAGGAAAAAATTAAACCATTAAAGACAAAAAAGAAACGGAAGATATTGAAAACTATTAGAAAATAATCATTTAGTAAGAAATTGAACATGGAATGGGATGGCATCGAATGTGACAATTGAATCATCAATAAGTACGCAATTGTGCGTACAAATAGACGGAATCAATATAGAAATGGAAGATAAAACCATGGTAAATACGCATAAAATTGATGCCGATATATTTATAAACATAACAATGATAGGGCAACTTTTTATGAAAAATTGGAAAAAATGACTGCGAGAGAAGAACCATTCAGGAGAACAGGGCGAATGAACCCCTCCGGAGATGAATACAAAACGTGCGGACACTTCCGGGAAACGGAAAATGATGGTGATGTATTGCCCGCATCATTTGATTTCACAGCGGCAGGGATGTATAATGTCTCCCATGGCGTAATCGTGGGCTTTTCAATAAAGCCGATACAGGCGCGAAGCGCGTTTTTTGAATACTCTTTTTCGAAAAAGGAAAGCGGGGAAGGCGGAGTCTGTGTGCGGGTAAAGAAACTTCAAAACCGGATCGCAATTCTGTTGTTTGTTATGACTTCTGCAGTTTCGCTGGCGGGGCTTTTCTGGCTGTTTGGAGGGGTATCCCGGGAAGCGGTCAACATGAACGCTTCGTTGCAGTTCAGCAATCTGGACATTGCGGAAAATAACATTACAAACCTGTTGAAGGCGACCGAGAACGCTGCGCTTTCCTGTTTTTATAATGAGCAGGCGAAAAGCTACGTGCTGGAAACGGAACCACAGAACCGTAGCCTGGATGCGCGGCGGAGTATGCAAAATGCGCTGTACAGCGCCGTGAACGCACAACCGGCCATCGGCGATATCGTCATTTTCCGCCGGGACGGCGCCAGCATCTCCAGCAACGGATCCATTCAATACCCCTACTACAGCTACGAAAGTTGCCTGAACTATTATCAGCAGCGCGGCGTATCCATGGACGCGATCGAGAACTTCTCCGTTTGGACCTCGCTCGGACAGGATTTTCTATCCGGTAAGTATTGCCTTGTTAACATCCGCAAGCTTCACAACCCCGACACGCACGATGATACGGCTGTGATGCTTGTTTTAATTAAGGAAAAGGCCATCCGTGAACTGTTCAGTTTTTTCGGTGAGGGAAGCTATCTGGTCAATACGGAGGGAACCGTGATTTCGGCCGCGGATGGAATGATCCAGAATCGGAGCATTGCCAACGAGACGTTTTTTAAAGAGATCAAATCAGAAAAGAGCACAGGGCCGCAGCACTATGTATCGCAGGAAGACACCCGTTTCTGCGTGCCGATCCCGCAACTGTCGGCCTGGCTGGTGGCCGTGCCGGACGCGGGTGTGCTCAACACGGTGCAAAGCAGTTTTTCGGGGATGCTGATTACGGCGCTGGGCTTCATCCTGGGGTGTTCGGTGCTGGCGGCGGTGTTTCTTTCCAAAGGGATCGTAAAACCTGTTCATAAACTGGCAGCTGCCATGAAAAAAGCGCGCAACGGCAATTTCTCGGTGCGCTGCGACGTGGGCGGGCCGGATGAAATCCGCTATCTCGGATCGACGTTTAATACGCTGATGGACGACATTGAGCGGTATGTGGCCGAGGTGACCCAGAAAGAGAAGGAGAAACGCGCTTACGAACTGCGCTTTTTACAGGCGCAGATCAACCCGCACCTGCTGTATAACTCGCTGGATTCGGTGCTTGCGTATCTGGCCAGCAACGATACCCGCCACGCGGAAGAAATTTTGATGCAGTTAAGCGGGTTTTTCAAAATCGCGCTGCATCGCGGCGGTACTTTTGTGGAACTGGGTCAGGAAGTGGAGCATGTGCGGAAGTATATGGAACTGCAACGCCTCTGCCGTGGCAAACTGATTGATTTGCAGGTGAACATACCGGAACCCCTGCTGCATATGCCGGTGATGCGCACCACGTTGCAGCCGATTGTGGAAAATTCGTTCATGCACGCCTTTCTGGGCTCGGTGAACGACGGAACCATCTGTATCGAGGCCAAAACGATTGAGGACGGCCGTTATGTGGCGCTCAGCGTTACGGACGACGGCCTGGGCATGGACGCGGAGAGCATCCGCAGTGTGATGGCCAATCTGGATAACAGCGACTTCCCCGCCGAGAAGGGCGGCTTCGGGCTAAAAAACGTGAACCGGCGGCTGAAAAGCTGTTACGGGGATCGTTACGGACTTACGATTGAAAGCGTGCTGGGGGAATTTACGAAGGTGATGATTACCCTGCCTGCGGAAGGAGAGAACCCGAATGTACCGATTGATGATCGTGGATGACGACGCGCTGGTTCGGGAACGGCTGCGCCGGTTGATCCGCTTTGCCGATCTGCAGCTGGATCTGGTTTGCGAGGCGGGGGAGGGTGAGGAAGCGCTGGCCCTGTACGAACAATACCGGCCCAACCTGCTGGTAAGCGATATTAACATTCCGCTGGTGGACGGGTTGGAAGTGATCCGGCGGATTCACGCGAAGGACCCCGACGTGCAGGCTGTGGTGATTACCGGTTTTGCCACTATGGGCTACGCGCAGGAATCCATGCGGCTGGGCACGGTGGATTTTCTGCTGAAGCCTGTGGATGAAAACGAACTGAACACGGCGCTGGGAAACGCGATCCTCCGTCTGCGGGCGCGTACCGCGACGGTGGCGCGGATTTCGGAACTGGAAGAAATCGCGCGCCGGAGCCTGCCGATTTTGCGGGAACGATACCTGAACAGCCTTATCCAGCAGCCGCAGGAGGAGGACGAGAGCGAGATACGCGACCATCTGGCGAAATTGCAGTTGGAGATGACCTCGCCCTGCCATGCAGCCGTTGCGATGCTGCCGGATTATGCTGCCGTGGGAATCGCGGAACGCGAGAAGATACAGCTGGCCCTGTGCAATCTGGTGCAGACTCAGCTTACGGCGCAGGGGCTTACCTGCGTGTCGTTTACGGACGCGTCGCGCAGGCTGGTGTTTCTGGTGGGCGGGCAGAAGGAACCGCTGGAAGACCGGGTGGAGGAAGTGCTGATCCGGATACAGGATCAGATTCGGTTTTACTTTCATATCGAGTGTAAGGCCGGTGTGGGCGACGCGGTTACAAACCTGTCGCTGCTGCACCAGAGCTTCGCCAACGCCGTGGAAGCGGTAAAGAGCGTGGCAATTTATGGGCGAAACAATGTGGTGAGCAGCAAAAACGTGCATGTGCGGCAGGACGAGCTGGAAGCGGACTTCGGCCGGGAAATGGGACAGTTGATCACCGCCCTGAAGGCGGAGGATCGAAAGGGAAGCGCGCGGATCGTGTACCGCTATCTCAACCGGGCATGGACGGAATCCAGCGGGGATTTTTCATACGTACAGCAGGAGTGCATGAAGATACTTTCGGAAATCCTGACCTGCTCCACGGACCTGCGCTGGTCGCACCAGAAGATCTTTGACGGGAACCCTTACCGGATGCTGCTGGAGTGTAAGGATATCGTGATGGCGCAGGAGGCGCTTTGCGCGATTGCCGATCAATATCTGGACGCGCTGGCGCAGCGGCGGCAGCATCATGGGCACCGCCTGGTGGACGAGGCGAAGGCGTTTATCCGAAACAACCATGCCTCGCCGGAATTGAACCTGTCTATGGTGAGCGCCCATGTGGGGCTTTCCACGGCGTATTTCTGTAATCTGTTTAAGGAAGAAACCCACCAGACCTTTACGGAATATCTGAACGCGGAACGCATCCGCCATGCCAAAATCCTGCTGACGGAGACTGACAGCACAACCGAGGAAGTCGCGCTGGCCGTAGGGTTTAACAACCCATCCTACTTTTTTGAGGTGTTTAAACGCCTTACCGGGGAACGCCCACGCCGGTATGCAAAAGCTCCACAGGGTTAAGAAACTCCACTATATTTCGCTGCCGGTTGGCGAAAAAACCGAAGTTTTGTTGATAAACAACCTCCGCCGGTTTCGGTATAATGACCCCACAAGCGGAGAAACCGCAATCGAACAAGGAGGTTTGGTCTATGAGGAAGTCTGTCTCTATCCTTTGCGCCCTGTTGGCGTTGATGCTCGTGATCACCTGCATCCCCTTCGCGTCGGCGGAAACCACGGACCTCACAGGCACGGAAGTAACCATCTGGTATATGCCCCAGTATGAGGGCTTTGACGACCGGATGAGCAAGGACCTGGCCCAGAAGGTCAAAGACGAATACGGCATCATCCTGAATACGGAGATGCTTACCTGGGATGCCGGCCCCGAAAAGATCACCGTTTCCATGGCGACCGGCGCCACGCCGGACATCCTGCTGGATGGGGCTACGCGCATTATGCCCGCCATCGCCGCCGATCAGGTAGCCGAACTGACCGATGTGCAGTCGTTCATTCAGGGCAAGGTGTACGACAGCGTCCCCGGTATGGGCACGTTTAACGGCAAGCTGGTTTATCTGCCGGTGAACATCAACGCCGGTTACAACATGTGCGTGAACGTATCGCTGGTGAAATCTCTGGGGCTGTACGACATGCTGCCGCAGGATAAAACCCACTGGTCTTACGACGACTTTCTGGCTTTCTGCCGCGCTGTTCGGGAAAAAGGTAAGGATCAGGGGATTTATGCCACGCAGCTGTTTGCCGGCAGTAAATCCAGCGATTCCGTGTACTATTCCTTTATTATGAGCGCGGGCGGGAACATCCTAAACGCCGACCATACCGCCATGGCTGTGAACAACGACCAGACCAGGCAGGCGCTGGGGCTGTTTAAGACCATGATTGACGAACAACTGGTGCCCGACGGCGCCGCCACGACCATCGACAACGGCATTCGCCCCAACTGGTACAGCCAGAAGCTGGCGTTCATGCTGGTAAACACCGGCGTGGGTGAAATCGCCAAGGTAAAGCAGCAGGTGGACAGCGGCGATATCCAGCCCTTTGATGTGGACATCTACGAGTATCCCACGCCCGACGGCAAAGCCGACCCGCATGTGATGAGCTGGGGCTCCACCGGCGCCTGCGTATTTAAAAACAGCGGCGACGAAAAGAAAATCCTCGCGGCCCAGAAAGTGCTGGAAGCCTTCCTGTCCATGGATGAGCTGAACTCTGAACTGTGGGTGAACACCGGGTCGCCCTCCGTGCTCAAGGACCTGATCGTGGATTACGGCAGCGACAGCTTCAACGAACAGGCAACCCGCGCCGCGCAGAGCGCCACAAAATATTCCGATTCCACCATGGGCGTGCTGGAAGGGTACTGGTCCGACCTGCGCGATACTTTCTACCCGCAATTGCAGGCATACTACGTCGGTGAAAAGACCATTGACCAGATGATGGCCGATTGGGAAACGGCCGGCAATGAACTGATTGCGAAAAAACTGGCGGAATAATCAAACCCGGTAACGTATACGGACCGACCGGAGAAACGAAACGTCTGTTTCTCCGGTCGGTCTCCGTTCCGGGCAGGGTACGACGATTTCCGGGCTACGGGGCAAACCGCAAATCGCGGAAAACCCGACAGCCTGCTTTGCCATACGAAAAAATTGATATAGTTATCAATCCACGGAACGCCGCAGGCGCATACCGCGTGGGGAACGCCGCGCCGGAAAGCCCGACCGCAAACCCAACAATGGAAAGGTTGAACTGCCGTGAAACGACTGATGAAAGAAAAATGGGGGTATATGTTCCTCCTGCCATGGCTCGTGTTTTTGCTGGTGTTTACGATTTATCCCTTCTTCTATGGCTTCGGCGCGTCGCTCTACGATTATACCCTGACGCGTCAGGTGTTTACCGGGCTGGAGAACTACCGCCAGATTTTCCGGGACGAGGCGTTTGCGCGCAGCATTTCGGCTACGCTGTGCTACGCGGCGATCCTTCTGCCGCTTACGGTGTGCCTTTCGCTGTGGATTGCCAACGTGATTACCAAGTTTCGGGAGCGTACCAGCGGCGTTTTCAAGGCGATTTTCTACCTGCCTACCATCACCAGTCAGGTGGCGCTGGTTGTGGTCTGGAACTTCATTTTCGCTCCCTCTTTCGGCCTGCTGGCCAACCTGTTTCAAATGGCGGGGCTTACGCCCGTTTCCTGGTTCGATGACCCGGCGAAAGCCATTCCGCTGCTGGCTGTTCTGATTTTAAGCTATACGATGGGCCAGCCGATCATCCTGTACTCGGCGGGTATCGGCAACATCCCCGCGTCGTATTTTGAGGCGGCTCGCATTGATGGCGCCACGGATCGGCAACTGTTTTTCAAAATAACGCTGCCTATGCTACGCTCGGTCACGACCTATATCCTGATTACCTGCACCATCGGTATGTTGCAGATTTTCGCCGTGCCCTACCTGATGACAGGCGGCGGCCCCAACAATACCACGTCTACCCTGCTGATGATGGTGTATAAGAGCGCGTTTATCAACGGCAACTTCGGCTACGCGTCGGCAGTGGGCGTGATGCTGTTCCTGATCACCGCGGTGATCGCGGCGCTCCAGTTCCGCGTGATGCGCGCGGATGCGCTGGAATTTTAAGGGGGACAAAGCATGAAAACGAAAATTCACTGGGGGCAGGTGATCCTGCTGACCCTTCTGGTTCTGATTTTTCTGTTCCCCTTCTACGTGATGCTGGTGGGCGCGTTTAAAAACCAGATGGCGCTTACGATGGTTCCTCCGGACCTGAACCCGTTTATCCGCACGACCGCCAACAACCTGAAATATGTGCTGGATAAGTCCGGCATCTTCCAGTGGCTGCTTAATAGTACGGTGATGAGTCTCGGGGTAGCGCTGCTGACCGCTTTTGTGTCCGGCACGGCGGGCTATTCCTTTGCGAAAAAGCGTTTCCGGGGGCACAACGTACTGTTTGCGGTGGTGATTGCCACCATGTTGTTGCCCCGGCAGATGTTGTTGATCCCCAACTATCTGGTGGCGATGAACCTGGGACTGACCAATAAAATGATTGGTCTGATCCTGACCAGCGTATCACCCGCGTTCGGCATTTTCCTGTGCAGGCAGTTTATGGAGGGCCTGCCCACGGAGCTGATCGAGGCGGCGGATATGGACGGCTGCGGTGAAATCCGCAAATTTATCAGCATTGTGGTGCCGCTCAGCGCTCCGGCGATGGGTGCACTGGCCATTTTCGCGTTTTTCTCCACGTGGAACGATTACCTATGGCAACTGATCATGATCGGCAGTCGGCCGTTGCAGACGGTGCCGATCGGGATTGCGACGTTCTCGCAGGGGCAGATATCGAACGTGGGCAGGCAACTGATGGCCGCGGCTATTGCGACGCTGCCGATGCTGATTGTGTTTTTGCTTTGCCAGAAAGCTTTTGTACGCGGCATCACATTGGGCGGTGTGAAGGGGTAAACCGCGCGAACAACCCGACAGGATCATGATAAGGAGGAACCGATATGGATAACAAGATTGTAAAAGGCGTATACTCGGCGTTCGTAAGTCCGGTGGACGGAAACGGCCACATTCGCGGGGACGTGGTATGCAAACTGATGGACTGGCAGATGGCGCAGGGCATGCAGGGCTTCTACCTGACCGGCGCGACCGGCGAAGGCAGCCAGATGAGCGAGGCGGCCCGAATGGAACTGGTGGAAACCGCCATCCGGCATAGCGCGGGCCGCGCGAAGAACGTGGTGCATGTTGCCGCCGCGAACCTGGAAAGCGCCAAACGCCTGGCGCTGCAGGCGAAAGCCGCCGGGGCGGACGCACTGTCCGCCACGCCGCCCCCAACCTGTGCCTATTCCGAGAATGAGTTGTACGATTATTACGCCGAACTGTCTTCGATAACGGATTTGCCGTTTCTGGTGTACGCGCAGCACTATTTCAAACAAAGCGATCTGACCGGCTTCTTTGGGCGGCTGATGGAACTGCCGCATATCGCGGGTCTCAAGTATACGCGCAGCAGCTATTACGAGCTGAACCTGCTGACGCGGCTGAATGGCGGCAACATCAATGTGATCAACGGGCCGGACGAAACGCTGCTCTGCGGCCTGGTGATGGGCGCGGACGGCGGTATCGGCTCGACCTACAATGTGATGCCCGCGCAGATCCGGACTATCTGGGACCGCTATCAGGCCGGGGATATCGCCGGGGCGCGCGAAACGCAGCAGGCGGCAAACGATGTGATTACCGTGGTGATTCGCCACGGCGTAATCCCCACGGTCAAATATATGCTGACGCTGCATGGGTTTGAGGTGGGCGAGGTGGAAAAGCCGGGCCGCCGGTTTGACGACGCGGAGCGCGCCGTGATCCGTGAGGAACTGAAGCGGGCGGGCTATGCCGCCATGTATCCGGGCGTACTGTAAACGTTGTGGCCGCCGCGCCTTTCGCGGCGAAAACAGAGATGGCAGAGAGGTATTATTGATGAAAATCATGTCGATTTACGCGCATCCGGCCGATCACTTTTCGGAAAGCGGCGGTACGCTGGCGCTGCACGCCGCCGGAGGCGATATCATCACCCTGGTTACGCTGACCCACGGCGGCCGCATCCACCCCAACGCCTACGCGGAAAAAAACCGTGTGAGCGACGAGGCTGTCCATGAGGTGACGCGCGAGGATATTATCCGGAATAAACGCGTGGAAATGGAGAAAGCGGCGGAAATTATTGGAGTGTCCGATCTGGTCAATTTGGATTACGACGATAATTATGTGGGCGTGCAGCCGGATATCGTTCACCGGCTGGCGCAGGTGATTGCGGAGAAACGGCCGGATGTGATCATCACGGATTATCCGCTGAACGCCGTGATGCCCGATCCGCATACGGTTGCATCTGTGATGGTGCTCAACGCCCTGAACCAGGTGAGCATGTACCTGAAGAATATGGATGGGCAGAATGAATTTTGGGTTAAACAGGTATTTATGACCAAGCTGCCGGTTTACCCGCGCGACGCGCTGAGCCTGCATGGCATCCGCAATGATTTATTTATCGACGTAAGCCCGGTGATCGGCCAAAAACTGAAGGCGCTGGATCAGTTCGCCAGCCAGGGCTACCGGGGCGATTACGCGCGCAAGGCGATCGAAACCGTGGACGGCATCTTCGGTAAAACCGGCTATGTCAACTTTGCCGAAGGGTTCTGCCGCCTGTATAACGAAACGCGCTCCAGCCTGCCGGTATCGCGGCATATGATGGAGAACGACGTGCTGACCGCGCACAAGCGCTATTCCGCCATCAACCTGCGCGGAACGTACCCAAACGAAGAATAGAGCGTAAACGCTTAATGCCTGCCCGATGAAGGGCGGGTGTGGGGCGGAAGGAGCAACACTGTGATATTCGATACGATTGATCATCTGAACCGTTATGCGGGGCTGAACCCGGCGCTGGATCGGGCCATCGCGTTTTTTGGGCAGAATCCCCCGGCGGAGCTTGCCCCGGGCAGGCACGAGATCGACGGGGAGCGCGCGTACTGCACGCGTCTGGAATGCTCACTTTCGCTCACCGGGGACTGGGAGGCGCACGAAGCCCACATCGACCTGCATATTGCCCTGCGGGACTGCGAGACGGTGTTCTGCCGCGACGCGGCGACCGTGCCGGGCTGGGGAGAGTTGAACCGCGAAACGGACGCGAAGCACGCGCCGATGGGCCTGGAAAGCGCGCGCATTCTGATGCCTGCGGGAACCTTCGCTGTTTTCTTTCCCTGGGATGCGCACAGCCCCCAGCACGGGGTGGGCACGACGGATAAGATCATTGCAAAGCTGGAAATGAAATAGAAAATATCCCGGATCGGCGGAATGCCGATCCGGGATATGTATATATGTTACACGGCAAGCGCAGTGTCCAGTTGCCGCCCTGCCAGATAGACCGTCTGAAGAGACAGGTCCGCGCCGCAGAGCAGGCAATCGGCACGCTTTCCCACGGCGATTACGCCCACATCCTCCGCGCCGATCACCCGCGCGGGGTTGGCCGTGGCGCAGCGCAGGGCGTGCTCCAGCGGAATCCCCATCGAGACGGCCTGCCGGACACAGCCAAACAGCGTGGCGACCGATCCGGCCAGCGTACCGTCCGCGAGGGTGGCGCGCCCGTTCCGAACCGTGACGGCCTGCCCGCCCAGCGTACACGCGCCGTCGCCAAGCCCCGTGGCGGAGATGGCGTCGCTGACCAGGCAAAGGCGTTCCGGGCCAAACAGCTTAAAGGCGGCGCGCACCGCGCTGGGGTGGATGTGGTGCCCGTCGCAGATCAGCTCTGCCGTTACATCCGGGCGTTCCGACGCGGCGCCGATCACACCCGGCTCGCGGTGCAGCAGCGGCGGCATGGCGTTAAACAGGTGGGTCACATGCTGCGCACCCGCGGCAAACCCGGCGGCTGCGGCATCGTAATTGGCGGCAGTGTGGGCTTCGGACACCGTAACGCCCTCCTGCGTGACCGCGCGGATGTATTCCACCGCGCCTTCCAGCTCCGGCGCGACGCAGGCGATACGGATCAGGCCGCCTGCCGCTTTTTGCAGGCGGCGGAACAGGGCGATATCCGGCAGGCGAAGATATTCCGCCGCCTGCGCGCCCTTCTTGGCGGCGCTAAAGAACGGGCCTTCCATGGTGACGCCGCGCAGCACGGCGGCATGGTCCGGCGCTTCATCCCGCAGGCGCGCCGCGGTGCGGCAGGCCTTTTCCAGCGTTGCTTCCGGCAGGGTCATGGAGGCGGGGCTGAAGCTGGTAACACCGACGCTGGCCAGATAGCGGGCCATTTTTACCAGCCCGTCATAATCTCCGTCCGAAAAATCCGCGCCGCTGTTGCCGTGCAGGTGAATATCCACCAACCCTGGCCAAAGCATGGGGCAATTTGCCGGCGCTTCCTCGGCTGAGGGCTCCAGCCGTGTGAACAGACCGTTTTCCACGGTTACGGAACCATAATGAAAGGCGAAATCTTCGCCGTAATATCGTACTCCGGCTATTTTCATGGGGATGTTCCTTTCTGCGGATCCGGCGTTCCGTTGCGATCGCTTTGGGTACGGGTACGGTTATGTTTCCCTGGTTACAACCGCGACGCTGCGGCACGATCCAGCAGGAAAATGGCGTTGGGATGCGTGCGCAAAATGCTGGCCTGTGTGCCGGGGTCAATGTCCTCCAGAATTGCCTTGCGCACCGCGTCGGCTTTATCCGATCCGGTAGCGATCAGCAACACGCTTTTAGCGTTCATGATGCTGCCAACGCCAAGACTGACGGCCCTGCGGGGCACATCCTCCTCCCGGTCAAAAAAGCGGCGGTTCGCCTCGATGGTGCTCTGTGTTAAGGCCACGACGTGGCAACCGTACACAAACTGGTCGGATGGTTCGTTAAACCCGATGTGCCCGTTGCGGCCGATGCCCAGCAACTGCAGGTCGATCCCGCCCGCTTCGGCAATTTTCCGGTCATACCGTGCGCATTCGCCCTCCAGATCGGGCGCGTTCCCATCTGGGATATGCCTGCGTTCGGCAGGCAGGTTAATGTGAGCAAACAGCTCCTGATCCATAAAATAGCGGTAACTGCACGGGTGCCCTGTGGGCAGCTGGCAGTACTCGTCCAGGTTGAAGGCTGTCGCGTGGGAAAAATCCAGCACGCCTGCCTGATACAGACGGATCAACTCCCGGTAGGTCGGGATCGGAGACGACCCCGTAGCCAGACCGAGCACACTTTCCGGTTTTTGTAAAACTTGCGCTCCGATCAGGATCGCTGCCGCCTGACCGACCTGCGCGGCAGTGTCGTATGTGTGTATCTGCATCATCCTATCCCCATCCTTCGTAAAAAGCGCGTGGGAGGCTCTCCGCCCGCGTTCGCACCAGAGTATAGCAGAGAGGGAGAGAACAGTCAATACGTATTAACAGAAAAAGCTAATAAATAAAAGGATAATAGAAATACGTATTATATCATTCAACCCATTTGACTACCAGATAAGGCGAACGCCGACACAGCTTACTACCAAAAAATCGCGGAGGGATTTTTCCCCTCCGCGAATACGGCGAATGATTCAATTCAGGGGTAAACGGCCCACACAGGGAATGGAGATCAGCGGACCGGTTACATAAGCCGCGGGCCGGCAGTTGGCCGTGCAAACGGTCAGATTGCGTGATATTCCTTCAGCAGTTTTTCCACGTCGGTGCCAGCCGCCTTTTTTAGCGCTGCGCGAAGCGCGATCTTCTCTATAAAGGACAGGTTCATGTCGGTGATCTTTTTTCCGTCGCGCAACTGTACCGACGCATTCAGCAGGTCGCGCACATCGTACACGCTGCCCCATACCTCCGGAACGCCGCGATCGATGTTCAGCAGCTGGTATACCGCCTCCATACCGGTGCGGATGGAGTACTCGGTGGTGAAAATAGTGTCGCGCGCCGTTTCGGCAAACTGCCCGAGGAATGCGAAGTTAACGCTGCCTTCCGGCACGACGGCGGGACGGTCGCCCGCGGCGCGGGGCATGAAGAACGCGGTGATATAGGGCATCATCACGGGTACGGTGTTGGCGCTGTGCTCCGCCAGATCTTCAATCTGCCCTTCCGGCACGCCCAGATGGTACAGCCACTCCATGCAGATTTCCTTGCCGGTGCATTCGCGCATCGGCTTTTGAATATAGTTGCCGGGTTTATCGGTAAACAGGCCGTAGACCCAGCCGACCAGCTGGTTTTTCGGCTGGCTGCGGAACTGGGGTTGGCGGTTGAAGGTCCAGCTCAGCAGCCAGTTGGAGTCCGTAACAGTTACGATACCGCCTGTGACCACCTTGCCGGAGAAGGGGTCGCGTTTGCAGATTTTCTGGAGATACGGGGGAATGCGGTTGTCCAGCGTTGTAACGGTAGCGGACATCCAGTTGGTCTGCTCGGGATCGTGGCAGAACTTATCCGGATGGCCGAAGGCGGGGTCCTGCGCGGCGATTTTGCGCCACAGGTCCCAGCCGCCGCCTGCCGACAGCTCCGGGCGATACGGCGCGGGCTTGTTTTGCGCGCCGATGGTGGAGTTTTCCACGCAGCCGCCGTTGGTGATAAACAGCAGATCGTCCTTCGTCAGGTCGATCTGGTCCGCCTTGCCGTCGCGGAGCACGTCGATGCGGGTGGCTACCTTGCGGCCGTGGGAAGTGTCGAACGCGACGTTGACCACCTTAACGCCATAGTGGAACTGCACGTCGAACTTCTTCAGGTACTCAATCATCGGCAGGATCATGGATTCGTACTGATTGTACCTGGTAAAGCGCAGGGCTTTAAAGTCCGGCAGGCCGCCCACATGGTGCACAAAACGCTTCAGGTACAGTTTCATTTCCAGCGCGCTGTGCCAGTTTTCAAAGGCGAACATGGTGCGCCAGTACATCCAGAAGTTGGAAGATAGTACCTCGTCGCTGAACACATCGGTGATGCGTTTATCGTACAGCTGCTCGTCCGGGGTGAGGAACAGGGTCATGATTTCCTTTGCGGCCTTGTCCGACAGGCCGAATTTGCCGTCGGTATGCGCATCCTCCCCACGGGAAACGGTGGCGCGCATCAGGGAATAGTTGGGGTCCTTTTTATTCAGCCAGTAGTACTCGTCCAGCACGCTGACCCCCTCGGTCTCAATTGAGGGAATGGAGCGGAAAAGGTCCCACATGCACTCGAAATGGTTATCCATTTCGCGGCCACCGCGCATTACATACCCGACACTGTCGTACTGGTAACCGTCGCACGCGCCGCCGGGAATGGGGTCCTTCTCCAGAACATGCACGCGCTTGCCGCTCATCTGGCCGTCGCGCACCAGGTAGCACGCCGCCGCCAGGGCCGCCAGCCCGGAACCGATAATATAAGCCGATTTGTGGTCGGCGTCCGCCGGTTTCTGGGGGCGGGCAAACGCTTCGTAATTACCACTGGAATAATACATACAATATGCTTCCTTTCCTTTGGGGTACGGGCATAAAATACCGCAAACCAAAGGAAAAACCAATAAACAAAAATCCCCGGCTGATGAAAATTGCATCAAACGGGGAAAGTTGATAAAAGATGAACTCAGTCTGCCTGCCCGTCGGAAGGGGGGCGCGGCGCGCTGTGCTGCGGCGCGGCCTGCGTGGTAAAACGGGACAGCGCCAGGTCGATATCTCCCCGGATCAGGGTGTCCAGCCGTTCGACGATCGCCGCGGGTTCCTCCTTCATGTCGGAGCGAATCCAGTCCAGCATCAGGCCCACAAAGCCATACTTATAAAAATCTGCGATGAAGCGCTTATCGGCCTCGCTTACGTTTGCCCCCCGCGCTTTCTCCTCTACCACGCCGATGATCAGCCCGTAGGTGAGCCGGTACAGGTAACGTTCCACCTGCTCCCGGTTCACGGAGTGATACACGTTCAGGATAAAGGGCCGGTTGTCCGTCACGGCTTCGAATATCTGCAAAAACCCCTGTTGCCAGGTGTCACAGGTTTTTTTCCCATCCAGCGCGCGGGCCGCGTCTTCTTCGCAGGCCCATTCTACCAGATCGTAAATATCTTTAAAATGGTAGTAGAAGGTCATGCGGTTGATGCCGCAATCCTCCGTGATGTCGGAAATCGTAATCTTTTCCAGCGGCTTTTTCAGCAACATTCGTTTCAGAGATTCTTCCAAAGCGCGCTTGGTTACCTGCGACATGCCATCTCCTCCTGCCACGCGGTTCCGGATGTGTGCATTGATCCTAAATTATTATACCACAGGCGGGTTAGCCACGCGAGGATGCCGGACTGCGGATAATGCTTATAGTCAATGATGTATACCATTGGTAACAACTACTACATATTTCCTTTCAAATTGGTAACAGAAATAGAATGTTTATTAACAGTATTATTTAGTGACAATAAGTGTGTGCCGTGCTATAGTGTGTGCTGACAGGAAAAACGGAAAGCACCCGTGCGGGGTAGCGTAATGTTGCAAGGATGGATTCTTCCGCGCAGTGAGGCGAGGAGGACGCCATGCTGTTGCATACGGTAAATTGATCGATATTGAAGAGGAGTTGTTCGCCATGAAGAAGCTGAGCGATACAAAATGGCACTTCGCCCATGGATGGCCCATCGT
>JAEWYP010000030.1 GCA_023395615.1 Bacillota bacterium | reverse complement strand
CCAGAGCTGTTTGATCCGTGAAGGGATGCGAAAACGCCTGCCCGCGAAACGCTGATACGATTTCAATTTCATAAACGAACATGAATGGATTCCGTATCGCAAAGCGCCGCCCTGCCCGGGCGGCGCTTTGGCGTGGGCAAGGGACGGTTCGGTTCATTTTTTCCTAAAACGTTTGAAACTTGCCAGCACTTGCGCTTTGTGCTATACTTTCTGCGAAATGCGCGAATTTCGGTTTTTCTGAAAACGCACATTTGGCTAACTACAACGGTGAGTGCACACCATAAGCATCAGGGAGAGGTTTCGTATGGATAAGGTCAAGCGGATCGGTATGTTAACCAGCGGCGGAGACAGCCCCGGCATGAACGCCGCTGTGGTAAGCGTTGCGCGTTGCGCCATGCGCAAAGGGTTCCAGCTGATGGGCATCAAACGCGGCTATAACGGCCTGCTGGGGCTGAGCGAGAACCCGGAGGACGATATTGAGTATCTGGACCCGGAAACGGTGCTGGATAT
Organism: Bacillota bacterium; assembly: GCA_023395615.1. GTDB lineage: Bacteria > Bacillota > Clostridia > Christensenellales > Aristaeellaceae > CAXXOK01. Next base: position 24,238 of record JAEWYP010000030.1, on the reverse strand, counting down.
TATGGACATGCGCGGCACCTACCTGCGCACGGCCCGCTGCCTGCCCTTTTTACAGCCCGAAGTGCGCGCCAAAGCGGCCGAGGACCTGCGCCGTCAGGGTATACAGGCGCTGGTGGTCATCGGCGGCGACGGCAGCTACCACGGCGCGCTGGAACTGTGCAAGCTGGGCATTCCCTGCATTGGCATTCCCGGCACCATCGACAACGACCTGCGCTATACCGAAGCGACGCTGGGATATGATACCGCGGTCAACGTATGCGTGGAAGCGGTTCGTTCCATCCGCGCCACCAGCCGCAGCCACGACCGCCCCGCCGTGGTGCAGGTGATGGGCCGCAACTGCGGCGATATCGCCATGCGCACCGCCATTGCCACCGGCGCGGAAATGGTGATCGTGCCCGAGATGGAATGGGACCTGGAAGAAGTGGCCGACCGCTTAAAATTCCTGATCGGCAAGGGGAATACCCGCGCCACGCTGGTCATCAGCGAGCATTGCTGGCATAAAATGAAGCCCTTCGACTGGCGCAAAGTCATCGCCGAAGGCGGCTATATCATCCATGACGACGATCCTCTCAACGCCGAACGTCTGGCTTTGGTGCTGAAGCTGATGAGCCATACCGAGGCGCGCGCCACGGTGATTGGCTACACCCAGCGCGGTGCGATTCCCACGGCGTATGACAGCGCGTTCGCCTTTGAGGCCGGCCGCATGGCGGTGGACCTGCTCAGCGGCGATACCAGCAGCTTTGAGGATGGCTTCGCCATCGGCGTGCGCGACGGGCGCGTGTATTCCACCCCGTTTGCCGAAGCGCTGGACGACACCAAACCCAAATTTTTCGATAAGGACCTGTACCACTTAATCAACTCGCTGTAATCATGAGGAACGGGAACCGGCCACTTTGCGGGGGCCGGTTCTTTTTTTGCCTTTTCGGCGGGGTTGGCAGGCCGCGCCGCGTATGGTAAGATAGGCATACGCCCGATTTGCCGGGCACAGGGGAGGGCACACATGCGTTACGGGCTTCTGCTTGCGGATGCGGACGGCACCCTTTTCGATTTTCATACCGGGGAACGGGTCGCCTTTACCGCCACAATGGAGGCGTTTGGCCTGCCGGCCACCGAGGAGACGGTGGCGCTGTACAGCCGGGTGAACCAGAGCCACTGGAAAAAGCTGGAGCGTGGAGAGACAACGCAGGCAAGATTGCGGCTGGAGCGGTTTGTGGATTTTCTGAGCGAACTGAGGGCGGTGAGCACGGATACCTGCGGCACGCCGCCGGAAGCGCCGAATGAACAGTTTATGTCGGAGCTGGCGAAGGAGCTGGCCGAGCGGTTTGTAACGGAGCTGGGTCGCCAGCACGTGCCCATGCCGGGCGCGGAGGCGTTTTTAAAGCAGGTGGCGGCAGAAATGCCGGTTTATCTGGTAACCAACGGGATTGCGAAGGTGCAGCGCAGCCGGTTTGAGACAAGCGAACTGCGCCCATACCTGCGTGATCTGCTGATCAGTGAGGAACTGGGCCACGTGAAGCCGGACCCGTTTATGCTGCTGGAAGGGATGCGCCGCGCGGGGATTACGGATAAACGCCGGGTGCTGATGCTGGGCGACAGCGTCGCCGCGGATATCGGCGCGGCGGGTAACGCCGGGGTAGACAGTATCCTGATTACCAACGGCGGGCCGGTGCCGGAAACCGGCGGGGCAACCTACGTCGTATCCACGCTCGCGCAGGCGGCGACAATTGCGCTGGCCGGGTAACCGGGCGGATACGGGCGAACCATAGCGGGCGGCGCTTGCGCTTCTTCCGGAGGCTCGCTTGCGTTTTCAACGAAAATTCGTTACAATAGGCACAAGATTGGCAAAGTACGAAACCGGAAAGGTGGTATTTCGATGTATCAGGAAGTCATCGATGCAGCCAAGGAAAAGATTCAGAAAACCAACGCCGTATTTCAGGGCGAACTGCGTTCCATCCGCGCCGGGCGCGCCAACCCGCAGTTGCTGGATCGTGTGATGGTGGATTATTACGGCGTGCCTACACCGCTGCCGCAGATGGGCAACGTGACCTCGCCGGAACCCCGGATGCTTGTTATTAACGTGTGGGATCAGAAGGCGCTTCCGCTTGTGGAAAAAGCGATCCAGAAAAGCGATCTGGGGCTGAACCCCTCCAACGACGGCAAGGTGATCCGCCTGCTGATTCCGGAACTGACCGAAGAACGCCGCAAGGATTTGAACAAAGTGGTGCATAAGTCCGCCGAGGACGCCAAGGTGGCCGTTCGTGCCATCCGCCGCGACGCGATGGAGCACATTAAGAAACTGCAGAAAGACGGAAAAATCACCGAGGACGAGCAGACCAAGGCGGAAAAGAAGATGCAGGAAGTTACCGACGACGGAATCAAGAGCATCGACGAGCAGACCGCCAAGAAAGATAAGGAAATCATGGAGGTATGATACTATTTCAAATCATGAACGCTCTGATCTCGCGGCGCTTTGATTCTGTGACATCGTCGCGAAGTCTTGACGTAGCCACCGCTACGCCTTCGCCTTCGCTCCTCGTCACAGAATAAAATCGCTCGCGATCTTTATAGCGTTCGTGAATTGAAATAGTATGACCCATCCGCGCACAGCCGGGGCATCCCCCGCCGCCGAAGGCCTTTGGCCGGGAGAACAACGATGGAAAAAACGTTTGAACATTTGCTGGGGCTCAACGCGAAAAGCGCGCTGGCAATCCTGGCCGGATACGGCATTACCGACGTTCGCGTAACGCTGACCGGCGCGCCGAACATTGACGACCACATGGTGCCCGCCTGTCCGCCGGCAACCCCGTCACGCATCAGCGCGATGGACGGCATTCGCGCCCAGTTCGCCGTTGGGGACGACGATGGAGAAGGTGAAGCCGTCGAATTCGACCCGCTGACCGATCCTTCGCTGGATCACGGGATGCTGGTGGAATCCCGCGTGGTGGCCGTTCGGGATGACGGCCGGCAGCTGATTGTGGCGCGTTTCCATGTGGGCGACCCGCAACCCGATACCTGCCCGAAACGATAAACACAGCGGCGCGATAATAGAAACCGAAAAGCGCCCAACAGGACGGCGGCTTGCCTTGCGGCAGGCCGCGCCGCCAATTTTGCGTTATTTTTTCCACAGGAGCGGGCTTTGCTTTTTCCGGGAAAAGCCCGAGACCGCCTGCAAGGAGGGGAAAGAGATTTGCCGGACGTTTCCTTTGACCCGTCGCGCCTGCCGCGCCATATCGCCATCATCATGGACGGTAACGGCCGCTGGGCGAAAAAAAACAAACTGAAGGTCGCCGCGGGGCACCATGCGGGAACCGAAGCCCTGCGCGGCATCATCCGAAATAGCAGTGACATCGGTGTGGAGGCGCTTTCACTGTATGCCTTTTCCACCGAGAACTGGTCGCGTTCCAAAACCGAAGTGGACGCGCTGATGGAACTGATTCTGGAATTCTTCAAAAGCGAAATTGACGAGCTGGATGAAAAGAACGTACGCATTCTGATTCTGGGGGATAAAAGCGGCTTGCCCCCTGCGCAGGCCAGCGCGCTTAACGAAGCCGAAACCCGCACGTTCGATAATACCGGGCTCAAGTTGAATATTGCCGTAAACTACGGCAGCCGGGTCGAGCTTACGCGCGCCGCGCGGCTCATTGCCCGTGAGGTGACGGACGGGTTGCTGTTGCCGGAAGCGATTACCGAACAAACGCTGGAGGAGCACCTGTATACCGCGGGGATGCCGCCGGTGGATCTGCTGATTCGCACCAGCGGTGAAATGCGGCTATCCAACTACCTGCTCTGGCAATGCGCGTATGCCGAATTTGTCTTTCCCGAAAAGCTTTGGCCCGATTTTACCGTGGAGGATTATCACAACTGCATCGCCGAGTACCAGAACCGCTCGCGCCGCTACGGCGGGCGTGCGGAGACGTGACCGTCGCTGGCGGGGAAGGGAGCGGTATGACGCAGAGGATTATCACGGGCGCGCTGCTGATTATTATGTTAACGGCGCTGCTGTTTCTGGGTGGCTGGTATTTCGCTGTGGCGGCGTTCATCGCCGTTACGCTGTGTATTTATGAGGAGCTGCGGGCGCTGAAGCAGCGCGGACACCATCCCGTGTGCTGGACCAGTTACGCGGCGCTGGCGGTAAGCGTACCGCTGATGATGTACTACAGCTCTGTGGTGATCATCCCGACGCTTACGATTATCTTTTTCTTTATCATCTTACAGGTCATGCGCCGGGAAGAACCGTTGCTGACCGATGTGATGGTGAGCGCCCTGCCGATGCTTACGCTGGTGTTGCCCGGCATGTGCCTGTTCGGGATTCTGGATACGCCGCTGAGGCGGATGCAGGCGATGTTGCTTACGATGGTGTTTGCCATCGCGGTGGGCGGCGATACTTTCGCGCTGTTTGCGGGCACCTGGATCGGCGGCAAGAAGCTATGCCCCCGCATCAGCCCTCATAAAACCGTTGCCGGGGCGATCGGCGGGTTAATTGGCAGTGTGCTCCTCGCGTGGCTGGTGGGCTATGTTTTTGCCAGGGTGCTGCCCACGCAGGCGTTTCCGCCGATGTGGGCAAACATCGTGGTGGGCGTGGTGGGCGGCGTGGCCGGGCAGATGGGCGACCTGTTTGCCAGCATGGTGAAGCGCCACTGCGGCATCAAGGATTTCGGAACCCTGTTCCCCGGCCACGGCGGAATGCTTGACCGGATGGACAGCATTCTGTTTACGGCGATCATCGTTTACAGCTATCGTGTGATCGTGATGACCTTTATCCCGGTGTGAACCGGGCGGTAGTTTGCGGCGGGCCGGGCCGGAGCGGAGCGCTCCCCGGGCCCGTTTTGCGTTGAACAGGGAGACGATGCCATGCAGAGTGATAACGCAACCCCTCTGCCGAAAGAGGGGGCAGGAAAAACCGGCCGCAAACCGCGCAAATCGCGCGGGCAGATGTCGGACGCGTGGAGTACGGTGGTATTTCTTACGCTGTCGGGCGGTTTCCAGGACGCATACACGTTTTTTACCCGGGGACGTGTGTTTGCCAACGCGCAGACCGGAAATATCGTGCTGATGAGCGAACGACTTTTTCATGGCGACTGGGCGGGAGGCTTCCGGTACCTTGTGCCGCTGACCGCCTTCGCGCTGGGGGTGTTTGTGGCGGAACGGGTGCGCCGTCGCTGCCGCGGCTGGGAACGCCTGCACTGGCGGCAGCTGGTGGTGCTTGGCGAAATCGTGATGTTGGGGCTGGTGGGCCTGATGCCGGAAACGCTGAACCTGGAAGCGAACGCGATGGTGTCCTTCGCGTGCGCCATGCAGGTGCAGGCTTTTCGCAAGGTGAACGGCCACGCCTATGCCAGCACCATGTGCATCGGCAACCTTCGCAGCGGTATGGAGGCGTTGGAAGGGTATCTGGACAGCCGCGATAGAGCGGTGCTGCATAAGGCGCTGCACTATTTCGGGGTGGTGCTGCTGTTTGCCGTTGGCGCGGGACTGGGTAGCGTTGTAAGCCCTGCCGTGGGCACGCGGGCAATCTGGTTTTGCTGCGCCGGGCTGCTGGTCAGCTTTGCCCTGATGAGCCTGAAAGAGCAACCCGCGTGATGAAAAAGCGGATTTATACTATTTCAAATTAATAACGCTCCAATCTCGCGGCACTTTGATCCTGTGACTTCGTCGTGAAGTCTTGCCGTAGGCACCGCTACGCCTTCATCTTCTCTCCTCGTCACAGAATAAAATTGCTCGCGATCTTAATCGTATTAATAAATTGAAATAGTATTATCCGTATATCGTTACACCGTAAATAACCCTGTATGTTTGTATATCCGCTTTGTTAACAGAAGTTGCTTCATCGCAACCGCAGGTTTAACAACCGGCATGCCGGCCTGAGAAAAGCCTCCGGCTCCTTACCGGGCTCCCGTTTCGTTTGTGTGCTATCGGTTAAACGCTGCAAAACAAAGCCAGTACAGCCCAATGCTTGACAGACGGGCGTTCATCTGCTATTGTATACCAAATCCACTTCCGAAAGCGAGGGACGGTTCATGACCATGCGAATGCTTAACGGAATCGTTCGTCGCCCCGATTGCGGTCGTGGGTGAACGCTTTGGCGTTCACAAAATTGCGTAACGGCAAGCCCTCCCGCATCGGGATGGGCTTGTTTTTTTGTAAAGGGAAAGGGGCAAGTATTATGGCGGAAGAACAGTACGGATTTGAAACGCTGCAGCTGCATGCGGGGCAGACGCCGGACCGGCAAACCTGCGCGCGCGCGGTGCCGATCTACCAGACGACCAGCTACTGCTATCCCAACGCGAAGGCGGCTGCGGATGTGTTTTCCGGCGCGGCGGACGGGTACACCTACACCCGCATCGAAAACCCGACCGTGAACGTGCTGGAGGAGCGGGTTTGCGCGCTGGAAAAGGGCGCGGCGTGCGGGGCGTTTGCCAGCGGCATGGCGGCGGTATCGGCGGCGGTGTTTGCCCTGTGCGACACGGGCGACCATATCGTGGCCATCAGCACCCTGTACGGCGGCACGGTCACGCTGCTGGCCAGCAGGCTTCCGCAGGTGGCGGGCATTACCACCACCTTTGTGGACCCGGACGATGTGAGCGCGATGGAAGCCGCCATCCGCCCCAATACCAAAATGCTCTATCTGGAAACCCTCTGTAACCCCAATATCAACATCCCGGATTTTGACGCTGTCGCTGCCGTGGCCACGCGGCACGGTATCCCGCTGGTGCTGGACAATACCTTCGGCATGCCGCCCCTTTTTAACGCGAAAGCGCACGGCGTGGACGTTGTGATCCATAGCCTGAGCAAATACGCGGGCGGGCACGGCACCACCATCGCGGGCGCGGTGGTGGATATGGGCACGTTCGACTTCCATAATGCCCGCTTTCCGGATTATACGACGCCGGACGGGCAAAACGGCGGCATCGTCTACGCCGACCAGCCCGCGCCGGTGGCAACCCGCCTGCGCTGCCAGATGATCCGAGAGTTCGGCGCGTGCTTAAGCCCGTTCAGCGCGTTTCTGGTGTTGCAGGGGCTGGAAACCCTCAGCCTGCGCATTACCCGCCACTGCGAAAACGCGCGGCAGGTGGCGGAATACTTGGAAAAACACCCCAAGGTCGCCTACGTGCACTACCCCACGCTGGCAAACGACCCCTACCATGCGCGGCAGGTAAAATATCTGCCAAACGGCGCGGGTGCGGTGATGAGTTTTGGCGTAAAAGGCGGGGTGGAAGCCGGGCGGCGCTTTATCGACGGGCTTTCGCTGTTTAGCCTGCTGGCCAACGTGGCGGACGCAAAATCGCTGGTGATTCACCCGGCCAGCACCACCCACGGCCAGATGAACGAAGCTCAGCTCGCCGCTGCGGGCGTGAAGCCGGAGCTGATCCGCCTGAGCATCGGGCTGGAAGACCCCGCTGACCTGATCGCCGACCTGGAACGCGGCCTCGCTCGCGTGTAATTCGCCTTCATCGCATCCGCAGGTGCGATGCCCCATTGTTACAAACATCCATAAGCGAACCCCCCTGGGGAAGGTTGGGGAGGGGATCGCAAATCCCTTCCCCAAAGGGGCGCTCCTAGCGCCCCGCGCCCCTGCCCGCGCCACAGGCGCGAAATCAAAGGAGGAATTATATGCCGGTTAAAATACCGGACGCGTTGCCCGCCACACGCGTCTTAGCGGAAGAAAACATATTTGTGATGACGGAAAAACGCTCCCTGTCGCAAGACATCCGGCCGCTTAAAATCGCAATCGTCAACCTGATGCCTACCAAGGAAAAAACGGAAACCCAACTGCTGCGCCTCATCTCCAACTCCCCGTTGCAGGTGGAAATCACCCTGCTGCGCACGGGCACCTACGAGGGCACGCATGTATCCACGGATTATCTGGATACGTTTTACCGCACCCTCGACGATGTGGAAAACGAGTTTTTCGATGGCGTGATTATCACGGGAGCGCCGGTGGAAAAACTGGATTTTACGGATGTGCTGTACTGGGAGGAACTGACCCGCATCATGGACTGGACGGATCGGCGCGCGTTCAGCACCCTGCATATCTGCTGGGCGGCGCAGGCGGGGCTTTACTACCATTACGGCGTCAACAAGCATCCCCTGCCGCAAAAGCTTTTCGGAATCTACGAAACCAACCTGACCGATCGTAGGGACCCGCTGCTGTGCGGGTTTGACGATACCTTCGTGGTGCCCATGAGCCGCCATACCGCGCTGGATGAAACGGCGCTGGCGAAATGCGACGACCTGATCGTGCTGGCCACTTCGGAAAAGACCGGCGCGGCCCTGCTGCGCAGCCGGGATGGACGGCGGATTTTTGCGACCGGCCACAGCGAGTATGACCGGGACTCCCTCGCACACGAGTATTACCGTGATCTGGACAAGGGCCTGCCCATTGACCTGCCGGAGCATTACTTCCCCAACGACAACCCCGACCTGGCCCCGCCGATGCGCTGGCACGCGCATGCAAGCCTTCTGTTTTCCAACTGGCTCAACTATTTCGTGTATCAGGAAACGCCTTTTGAGCTGTCCAAGGGCTTAAGCCCGCTGGAGGGGCACGCGGCCTGTGGAGTGCCCAAACCGTAACCCGTTCCCCCGATTAACCTGTAAAAAAGGAGCGCCGCGTATGAAGATCGTGGATTTGCTGGCCGACCCGGGCGTACACCTGAGCTGCGAGGTATTCCCCCCCAAGGAGTTTGCCCGCACGGAGGAAGTGCGCGCCGTGGTGCGGGATATCGCCGCGCTTTCGCCCGCGTATATCAGCGTTACGTACGGGGCGGCGGGCAAAACGCCTCACTTTACCCGGGAAATCGCGCAAACCGCGCAATCCTGCGGCGTTGCGGCGCTGGCGCACCTCACCTGCATTAACGACAATGTTTCCGGCATCGGGGGGGTACTGGACGAGCTGGAGGCCGCGGGGGTGACCAACGTGCTGGCCCTGCGCGGAGACATCCCCGAAGGGATGGATTTTCCCACGGGCGACCACTTTACCCACGCGGCGGAGCTGGTAGCGTATGTTAAAAAACGCGGCGGCTTCTGCGTGGGCGCGGCCTGCTACCCGGAAGGCCATCCCGAGGCGAGCAACCGCGCGCAGGATATGGACTACCTCAAGGCCAAAGTGGACGCGGGCGTGGATTTTCTGAATACCCAGATGTTCTTTGACAACGCGACCCTGTACAACTTTATGTACCGGGCGCTGCGCGCGGGCATCCGCGTGCCGGTGGGCGCGGGCATCATGCCGGTGGTCAACGCGCGGCAGATCAAGCGGATCGCGTCGCTTTCCGGCGCGACGCTGCCGCCCCGCTTCTGGTCCATCGTGGACCGTTTCGGCGACGACCCGGCCAGCATGCGGCAGGCGGGCGTAGCCTACGCGACGGATCAGATTATCGACCTGATCGCCAACGGCGTGAACAACATCCACCTGTATACCATGAACCGCGCGGATGTGGCGGCGGACGTGTTTCGCAACCTCGGCGCGATCCTGAAAACCTGACGCCGGCATTGTGCCCGCGTTCCCCCCCTCACAGCTCGATTAAAGGAGAGGTTGCCATGCACCCGTTTTTAACGCTGCTTCAACAGAGGATCGTTTATTTCGACGGCGCGATGGGCACGCGCCTGCAGGCGCGCGGGCTTACGGGCGGGGAGCCGCCGGAAAACTGGAACCTGACTCACCCGGACGAGGTGAAGGCGGTGTACGTAAGCTACCTGAAAGCGGGCACGGATATGGTAACCGCCAACACGTTCGGGGCCAATCCCTTGCATTTTAACAACTGGCAGGCGCTGCTCCATGCGGGTGTGCGGCTGGCGCGGGAAGCGGTAGCCGAATCCGGTCGGGCGGCGTATGTGGCGTTGGACGCGGGCAGCGTTGGGCGTCTTTTGAAGCCGTTGGGCGAGCTGGAATTTGAGGACGCGGTAACGATCTACCGGGACATGGCGCAAACGGGGATCGAAGCCGGGTGCGACCTGCTGATTGCCGAAACCATGACCGACCTGCGCGAGGTGAAGGCTGCGGTGCTGGGCTACCGCGAGGCGCAGCAGGCGGCGGGCACGGCGTTGCCCGTGCTGGTCAGCCTGAGTTTTGACGTGAACGGGCGGCTGCTGACCGGCGCGGATATCGAGGGCGTGGCGGCGCTGCTGACCGGCATGGAGGGCGTGGACGCGCTGGGGATGAACTGCGGTCGCGAACCCGCGGCGCTGTTGCCCAACCTGAAACGCCTGCTGGCCTGCGCGGAGGGCAAGCCCGTGTTTTTTATGCCCAATGCCAGCGTGCCGACGATTGTGAACGGCAAAACGGTGTTTGCCACCCAGCCGGAGGTTTTTGCGCAGGACATGGTCCAAGCCGCGCGGTTGGGCGCGCGGGGGCTGGGCGGGTGCTGCGGCACCACGGAAGCCCATATCGCGGCCGTCGTCGCCGCCACCAAAGGGATGCCTGTCGCGGCAAACGGTTCATCCGCCGACCCGGAGGACGGGCTGGCCCCGACCGCCATTTCCGGCCGGAGCGACACGGTGACGCTGGGCGGGCGAACGCTGGCGATTGGCGAGCGGTTGAACCCCACCGGAAAAAAGCGGATGAAACAGGCGCTGCGCGACGGAGATATGGATTACCTGCTGGGCGAAGCCACCGCGCAGATGGAAGCGGGCGCGGACGCGCTGGACGTGAACGTTGGCCTGCCGGACATTGACGAACCCGCGATGCTCGCGCAGGTGACCGAGGCGGTGCAGGGCGTAACCGGCGCACCCCTGCAACTGGACACCGCAGACCCCGCCGCGCTGGAACGCGCGCTGCGCGTGTATGTGGGCAAGCCCATCATCAACAGTGTAAACGGCAAGCGGGCGGTGCTTGACGCGGTGTTTCCGCTGGTGCGCCGGTACGGCGGGGCGCTGGTGTGTCTGCTGCTGGACGAGAACGGCATCCCTGAAACCGCGGAGGGCCGGATCGCGATTGCCCGGAGGATTCTTGCGGAAGCGGAGAAATACGGCGTGCCGAAAAAGGATTTGCTCTTCGACGCGTTGACCATGACCGTGGCGACCGATCCCAACGCCGCCCGAACGACGCTGGAAACCGTGCGCCGCCTGCACGACGAGCTTCGCGTTAAAACCGTGCTGGGCGTAAGCAACGTAAGCTTCGGCCTGCCGAACCGCGGGCTGTTGACCGCCGGGTTCCTCGCCATGGCGATGGAACGGGGCCTGTCCGCCGCGATTGTGAACCCGCTGGACGAAAGCGTTCGCGCCGCGTACGATGCGGCATGCGCGGTGCTTGGGTACGACGAAGGGTTTGCGGGCTACCTGGCCCGGTACTCCGTTACGGCGCAAAAGTCCGCGCCCGAAGCGCCCGCCCCGGAAACGGCGGCGGCGCGGGAGGCTGTACAGCTGGCTGGCGAGGCGATTCGCCGGGCCGAGGCGGCGCTGAAACTGCCCCAGACCGCCGTGCCGGTCGGAACCGGCGCGTGCGCCTGTGCCGCCTGTGCGGCCGCCGCCGCGCCGCAGGAACCGCCTGCGCCGGTCGCCGTGCCTGCCGCCGACGGGGAGGCGCTTACGCACGCCATCCTGTGCGGGCTGGCCAAAGCCGCGGAGGACGCGGCGCGCGCCCGGATGGACGCGGGCGAAACGCCGCTGCACGTGGTGGAAAACGGCGTGATCCCGGCGTTAACCGAAGTGGGCGCGCGGTATGAGCACGGCGAGTTTTTCCTGCCGCAGCTGATGCAAAGCGCCAACGCGGCCAAGCGCGCCATTGCCGCCGCGACCGAGCGGATGCCGGACAGTAAACCATCCGCCGGGCGCACGGTGTTGCTGGCGACCGTGCACGGGGATGTGCACGACATCGGTAAAAACATCGTGGCGACGCTGCTGAACAGCTACGGCTTCGGCGTGATTGACCTGGGGCGCGACGTGCCGCCGGAAAAGGTGGTAGCCGCCGCGAAGGAAGCGGGCGTGAAGCTGGTGGGCCTTTCCGCGCTGATGACCACCACCGTGCCCGCCATGCGCGAAACGATCGTACAGCTTCGCCGGGAACTGCCGGACGTGAAAATTATGGTCGGCGGCGCAGTACTGACCGCGGAGCTGGCGCGCGATCTGGGTGCGGACAGCTATTCCGGCGATGCGATGGGTTCGGTGCGTTATGCCGCCGAAACGCTCCCCAGGTAAGCGCTGAATCAATCCCTTTCTCGCCTGCCTTCGCGGAGCACCGTATCTTCGGGTTCGAAAAGCCTTGAAATCGTGCCGCTATTCCTTCGGCTTTTCTCACCCAAATCTGCAGCGCCCCGCTTTGGCAGCCGCGAAGTGATTGAATCATCGCTTACCTACCGCGTAAACGAAACGCCGGGCGGGTTTGCGCGCGTCGCTATGCAGCCGCCGGAAACAGGCGACTTCCTGAACGAACGGCTCACGTGCTTGACGGGAAGCCGCGTTCGCGGTAGGATAACAACGGAATAAAACCGAGGATGTGCGTAAAATGCAGAAGGAACCAACCGATAAACAGGTAAAAACGCTGTCCGCTCGCCAGCAGACCTGGCAGATGCTCAAGTTTACGCTGTTTTCCATCTCCGCGGGCGGCATCCAGTTTTTATCCTTCACGCTGATGAACGAGGTTTTCCGTTTCCCCTACTGGCTGGGGTACGGTACCGCGCTGGTGCTGAGCGTGCTGTGGAACTTTACGTTCAACCGCCGCTACACTTTCCGCAGTGTGGCAAACATCTCCAAGGCGATGACGCTGGTTTTCTTCTACTATCTGGTGTTTACGCCGCTGTCCATCTGGTGGGGCGACGCGCTGACCGGCGCTGGCTGGAATAACTATCTGGTGCTGGGCGGCACGATGGTGATCAACTTCGTAACGGAGTACCTGTACCAGCGTTTTGTGGTGTACCGTTACACCATTGATACCAACAAGGTTGCGCAAAAGGCGCTGGAAAAGGAAGCCTGTGCGGAACTGAAAACCGAGCCGTAAATGGCACAGGTAACAGCAGCACCGGGATAAATCAGACGGGTATGGATTTTAAACTCTGCCGCGCGAGTGAAATCGCGCGGTTTTTGTATTTTTGAAACGCTTTTAATGACCTTCTAATCCGGGGTTCGTTGTTTCCTCATCTGGCGGATGCTATACTCAGAAAGGTTTTACAAGCGAGAGGGGCCGTTGGCGCGGCCCGAAAAGGGTAAGGATGAACTGAACGGAGGAAACGGCGTGGATAAGATCATCGAAGTAAAGGGGCTGCAAAAAGCCTATGGCGCTGTCAAGGCGGTCAAGGGGCTGGATTTTTACGTGGAACGCGGTAAGCTGTTCGCGTTCCTGGGGCCGAACGGCGCGGGAAAATCCACCACGATCGACGTCCTGTGTACGCTGCTGAAGCCCGATCAGGGCGAAGTGGAAATAGACGGCCATCAACTGGGCCGGGACGACGCGGCCATCCGCGCTGCTATCGGCGTGGTGTTTCAGGATCATCTGCTGGACCCGCTTTTGACGGTGGAAGAAAATATCCGCATTCGCGGCGGGCTGTACCCTGCAGGCAGGGAAACGCAGGCAGAGGCGATCCGCCGCGCGGCCGCCGCCGCCGACGTGGGGGATTTTCTGCGCCGACCCTACGGCAAGCTGTCCGGCGGGCAGAAGCGCCGCGCGGATATTGCCCGGGCGCTGATCAACACCCCGAAGATTCTGTTTCTGGACGAGCCGACCACGGGGCTGGACCCGCAAACGCGTAAAAGCGTGTGGGACAGTGTGCGCGCCCTGCAACGGGAAACGGGGCTGACCGTGTTTTTAACCACCCACTATATGGAGGAAGCCGCCGAAGCCGATTATGTGATCGTGATCGATAATGGACTGATCGCCGCCAAAGGCACGCCTACGGAGCTGAAGGAGGCTTACGCCAGCGACCAGCTCAAACTGACGCCCTCGGATTTGCCGGGGCTGCAGGCCGCGCTTGCCGATCGTGGGCTGGCCTTTACGCGCGTGGCGGATCGGGTGCTGGTCAAACTGCCCTCCACGCTGGACGCGCTGCCGCTGCTCAACGGGCTAAGCGGTCTGTACAGCGGCTTTGAGGTGCTCAACGGCACTATGGACGACGCGTTTATCGGCATTACGGGAAAGGAGATCCGCCAATGAAAGCCCTGATTGAGCGCAATTTAAAAGTATTCTTCCGGGACAAGGCATCGGTTTTCTTTTCCCTGCTGGCGGTGCTGATTATCTTTTTGTTGTACATGCTCTTTCTGGGCGACGTATGGCAGCAGAACCTACCCAAGGTGGCCGGTACCCGCGCAATGATGGACAGCTGGATTATGGCGGGCGTGCTGGCGGTGACCTCGCTTACCACGGTGATGGGCGCGTTTGGGACCATGGTGGACGACCGTCAGAACAAGATCGTGAAGGACTTCAGCGCCTCGCCGGTCAGCCGCGGCAAGATTGTGGCGGGGTACGAAATCGCCTCGTTTCTGGTGGGCAGCATTATGTCGCTGCTGGGCTTTGTGTTTGCGGAAGTGTATATCGTGATGCGCGGCGGCGCGATGCTGGCGGTCGGCCCCGCGCTGGAATCAATCGGGCTGATCCTGCTCTCCGCGCTGTGCAACACGGCGATGGTCTCGCTGGTGGTGTCGTTTATCAAAACCCAAAACGCCTTCGGCACGGCCAGCAGCATTCTGGGTACGCTGGTGGGCTTTTTAACCGGCATCTATCTGCCGATCGGCATGCTTCCGGCGGGTGTGCAGACGGTGATAAAAATCTTCCCGCTGTCCCACGCGGCGCTGCTGCTGCGGCAGGTGATGATGGCCGTGCCCATGCAGCAGGTGTTCGCGGGCGCGCCCGCAGCACTTACGACGGAGTTTCAGCAGGAGATGGGCGTGTACTTTCAGCTTGGCGGGCAGACGATCTCGACCGGCGTAAGTCTGGCGATCCTGATCGGCAGCACGGCGATCTTCTACCTGCTGTCCACACTGCGGTTTTCCCGCAAAGCGCGATAAACCGGCACGAGTAACAGGAAACTATATCAAAACGAACGGGGCCGCGAAGCTATCGCTTCGCGGCCCCGCAGCCATTGTATTGTAAACATAGACTAATTTCGCCACCTATCTAAATTGTTGTTTATAAGTATAATTAAACTCAAAGGGTTTCAAGTGATTTTATCAGATGTGTTCACGATTACGAATGATTAGATATAAATGATTGTTTGCAATATGGATTGTTACATTTCGGAAAATGAGTTATAATTTTACCATGAAGTGGATATTACATTAAATTGCGGATTATTTATAAAGAGAGAAACATAATGGCAAAGCAAAAAGGGTTCAAAGATGATGAAAGCTTCATATCTCTTTTGCCTGATGACGAGAAAAATAGTCGTCCTAGACTAAGTAAGCTTATTATAAAAAACTTTCGGACGATTGGAAATCATCCAGTAGAAATTGAACTGGACGATATTGTTATTTTGGTTGGAGCAAACAATTCTGGTAAAAGTTCGATATTAAGAGCATATGAGGTAGCAATGAATACCGGATCAAAAGCCGGACAACTAAGTATAGATGATTTTCCAAACGGTATAGTAAAAGAATCACAGCTTCCAGAGATTGAAGTTCATACAATTGTTTCCGAAAACAAACCGGGTGAACGATGGATAGAATATCTAGAAAATGGTGAAATGCTTATACGTGAAAAATGGATATGGTGCTCACCTAGTGTTGACCCGAAAAGAAGCGGTTATGATGTTCAAGCGAAATTGTGGTCAGAAGAAGTTCCTTGGGGAGCCGCAAATGTTGCCAATGCCTACAGACCAAAACCACATCGTATTGATGCATTTGCATCTCCAGAAGCTCAAGCTGAGGAGATTACAAAATTGCTGTCAGAATTAATCAAAAATCAGCTTAAAACAATTAAGAGTCCAGAGAACACATCTGAAAAAACTGATTATGATGTTCTAATGGATGATATTGCTAAATTTCAACATAATGTATCTGCGTCAATACAAGGAAAGGTGACAGAAATTGAAGAGAGTATCTCGGAATACTTAGCACATATCTTTCAAGATTATACAATAAAGCTAGATGCAAAACCTGAAACTAATATTGAGAAGACATATTCACCATTTAAAGAATCTCCAGATCTATATATGGGCCCAAAGAATGGATACATGTCAAAAGTCTCTGTACAAGGTAGCGGGGCTAGAAGAACACTTTTATGGACAGCATTAAAGTATGTAGCTGAGAACGGTAAGGATTGTACGGAACGGCCACATGTGCTTCTTTTAGATGAACCAGAAATTTGTTTACATCCTACGGCGATAAGAGATGCAAGAAAAGTACTTTACGAGCTACCAAAGACTGGGAATTGGCAAGTGATGGTTACTACTCATTCGCCAATTTTCATCGACTTATCATATGATAATACTACAATCATTAGAGTAGATCGAAACTGTAACGATGAAGTGCAAAGCACAACATTATATAGACCACAAAGTATTAATTTAAGTTTTGATGAGAAGGAAAATCTCAAGCTCCTGAACGTTTGCGACCCGTATTTCCATGAATTTTTCTTTGGGGGACGAATTATCGTTGTAGAAGGAGATACTGAATATACGGCATTCTCTTTATTGAAAATCCTATATCCAGAACAATATGATGATGTACAGATCATCAGAGCGAGAGGAAAAGCGATAATTCCTGCTGTTGCGAAAATATTGAATCAATTCAATTGTAATTATGCAGTGTTGCATGATGCTGACACACCACAGATTTCAAATGGAAATAATAACCCAGCATGGACTGTGAATGGAAATATTAAGAAAGCAATTGATCAGAGTGTTTGTCCTGACAATATACGACTAATTGCTTGCCAAACCAATTTCGAAGTGGCATTGTTTGGACGGCAAGTTACATCAGACAAACCTTATAATGCTGTAATAAAAATCAGGGAAGATGAAGGGGCAAGAAAAAAGGTCAAACAATTACTTGATTCGCTCTTATCAAAAGATATTATTCCACCAGACCATTGTGTAAAATGGAATAATATAAACGAACTGATAAACGAACAGTAAGTTCCCTGTAAAAATTTAATAAGGAAAAGGGAAAACATTACAGAGGTTATTTTGACTGTTGAGATATTTATATTTAATATAAGTATTATACTAAATGTAAATCAATGCGGGGCCGCGAAGTTTTTCTTCGCGGCCCCGTCTGTTATCGGTTATTTCAGTAGTTTTTTCAGCTCTTCGGCGCGGTCGGTCTTTTCCCAGGGCAGGTTCAGGTCCGGGCGGCCGAAATGGCCGTACGCGGCCACCTGCCGGTAAATCGGCCTGCGCAGGTTCAGGGTGCGGATAATCCCGGAGGGGCTTAAGTTAAAACAGCTGCGCACCTCACGGCTTAACACATCGTCCGGCAGGCGGCCGGTGCCGAAGGTATCCACCTGCACGCTCACGGGTTGGGCGACGCCGATAGCGTAGGCCAATGCCACTTCACAGCGGGAGGCCAGCCCGGCGGCCACGATGTTTTTGGCCACATACCGCGCGGCATAGCAGGCGGAACGGTCCACTTTGGTGGGGTCTTTGCCGCTGAAGGCGCCGCCGCCGTGGCGGGCGTATCCACCGTAGGTATCCACGATGATTTTGCGGCCGGTCAGCCCCGTATCTCCGGCAGGCCCGCCCAGCACGAAACGGCCGGTGGGGTTGACGTAGATTTTCGTCTGCGGGGTCAGCAGGTTTTCGGGGATTACCTTACGGATCACTTCGCGCTCTATCGCCTCGCGGATAGCGGCCTGACCGATTTCCGGGCTGTGCTGGGTGGAAAGCACCACGGTATCCACCGCGACGGGTTTGCCGTTTTCATAGAGGACGGTTACCTGGCTTTTACCGTCCGGCCGCAGCCAGGGTAGTTCCCCGCTTTTGCGCACGGCGGCCAACCGACGGGTCAGCCTGTGGGCGAGGCTGATGGGCAGGGGCATCAGCTCCGGTGTTTCGTTGCAGGCGTAGCCAAACATCATGCCCTGGTCGCCCGCGCCCAGATTTTCTTCCGGGGCCAGCCCGTCGTCGCGGGTTTCCAAAGCGCTGTTTACGCCCATGGCGATATCCGGGCTCTGCGCGTGCACGGCTACCAGCACCGCGCAGCTGTTGCCGTCAAAACAAAGGTCGCTGGAGGTATAACCGATCTCCTTAATCACCTGCCGGGCGATATCGTCGATGGCGACGTAGGCGCTGGTGGTGATTTCCCCCATCACCTGCACAAGCCCCGTGGTGGCGCAGGTTTCGCAGGCGACGCGTGCGTCGGGGTCCTCGGTCAGGATTGCGTCGAGCACCGCGTCGCTGATCTGGTCACACAGCTTGTCGGGGTGGCCTTCGGTTACGGATTCGGATGTGAATACGGTTCGCATGGATAAGCCTCCTTCTGTTGGTCGGACAACCGCAAGGCTGCGGATATGGCCGCCGCATGGGCGGCGAAGCAAGCGCGGTTTCAGCCAAAACAAACGCGCCTGCGGGCAATGCAGGCGCGTGAGGTTACTAACAAACCTTATCTGCCAGCGCTGCCGCGCTGCGAGATTTACCACCTTTCGCTCTTCACGAAGGTTGGTGGGTGTCATCGGGCTCGTCCCTCGACCACTCTTTATAAGGTATTCGGTTGTCGCTACCGACAATACCAGATTTTGCGGGGAAATGCAACACACAGTTTTCCTTTTTTGCCCTAAAAACGGATCATGGCGATTTATGATGCCCCTGTGGGGACGGGCGATCGGTTCGGCGAGCGGATCCCTGTTATATTTTCCGCAGGGTCTTTTCTACCAGCGCCATCATTTCTTCCGGTGTTTTTTCCATACTGTCTTCCGCCCAGCGGAGTAAAAGGCTGAACAGCCCGCCCGCGCTGTAGGCCATGGCATAGGATAACGCTTCGGGGTCATGTGCCAGCGGGTGATCCGCTTTCACCATCCGGAAAACCTCCGGGAAGTAACGGCCGTACTGCTGCGCGATCATGGGAAGCAGATCATCGCGCTTCAGCAGCAGCAGAAAGGATTTGTGCGTATACCAGAACTGGAAATACAGCCGCATCACTTCCTGGTAATCGAGCGTGGATTGAGCCTGCAACTGTTCCACAAACTCCGCGTACAGGGTGTCGGCGTAGTGCGCCAGCACCTCTTCCCGGGTGGTGAAGATCCGGTAGAAAGTGCGGCGGGACAGGCCCGCTTTTTGTGTGATCTCGGTCACGGTGATTTCGGCAAACGGCTTGCGCTCCATCAGGCGAAGCAGCGCTTCCGTAAGCCAGGCCTGAGACTGGCGGGCAATGGGGTTGACGGGCGGGTTTTTCACGAACGGGAGCTCCTTTCTGCGAGGGGAATCGGTTGTGTCACACCGGAGGGTTGGCTGCGCCACCTGACCCGGCAGGGGTTGCGTCCATGGACTAACGTGATTATACTATGGTACGCAAAGTGACGCAACTGTGACAGTTCCGGGAGGGGGAAGAAGAATGGCTGTAAGGGCAAAGCGGGTAATTTACTGGTTTTCCGGCACGGGCAACAGCTACCGGGCGGCGGAAAGGATTGCGCAGGCGCTGGGGGATACGGAACTGGTATCCATGCGCTGCAACCCGGCGGAGGTTTCGGCAGAAGACGCGGAGATGATTGGGTTTGTGTTTCCCGTTTACCACTGGACGCTGAACGAAAGCGCGCAGAAATTCATCGAAGGGCTGCGGATCAACCCCCGTGCGTATGTGTTCGCCGTGTCCACGCTGGCGCTGATCAACGGCTACGCTTTCGAGGCGCTGGACGCGATTTTGCGACGCAAGGGAACGCGCCTGCAATACGCCCGCCGGCTTTTTTCCGTCGCCAATCTGTGCATCGTCTATCCGCCGTTTCCTTCGCCCCGGTGGCGTGTGCCTGCCACGGAACGGAAACTGCGCCGCATTGCCGCCGACGTGCGCAGGCAGGCAACGAACCGCTATGCGAAGGCCGGATGGCTCGCCCGGGCCATCTATCCGCGGATGATGCCCAAGTACCGCGACGGCGTATCCTGTACCGACTTTGGCTTCACCGTATCCGGCGCGTGCGTGGGTTGCGGCCTGTGCGCCTCGGTCTGCCCGCAGCGGAATATCCGGCTTGAGAATAGCAAACCGGTTTTTTCGCACCGTTGCGCCTGCTGCATGGCCTGTGTGTGCTATTGCCCTTCCAGGGCGATTGGCTTTCGCCTGCCGCCGGAATGGCGTACAACAAGGAATACCCTCTTTATCCGCATGATGAAACTGCCGGAGCGGCGTTTGCGTTACCATCATCCGGCCGTGAAAGCGGCGGAGCTGGCCTGCGACCGCAGGTTGATCGAATGATAAAGTTGTGGAAAGAATATGTTTCTAAAGCATCGCGCAAAAAAGCGCCCCGGTTTCGGGGCGCTCAGAACGCTGAAAAAGGTCCATCTGCGTTGTCAGATAAGGGATTGATTTCATCGCCACCCTGGCATCCGAACCTTTTTAGGCAAGCCGTGGTTAGCCGTTTGCCTGAAATGTTTCAGGCTTTCGTAGTGGGCGCCGTTTCCTCCGGTGCGTTTTTCGCCAGCCACGCGGCCAGCGCGAAACCGGCGGCGAAGGTGACAATGCTTACAAGGATCGCGCCGACGTTGATGTTGCCCAGATCGGTACGCAACAGAATGGCTATCGGCGAGGCGATCACCAGCCCCAGCACCGCGCAATAAGTTTGCGTGGGCCAGCGGGCCAGCAACCACTCAATCAGTTTGGCAACGAAGTAAATCCCCAGCAGCACGCCGATCCCGAAAGGGATCAGGATCAGCAGCTGCTGCCCGGCCAGCGCCAGATTGCCGCCCAGCAGACCATCCTTAAAATCGTTCACGGAGGCGAGCACGGGGCGGTAATAGCCCATCAGCATCAGCACCATCGAACCGCTTACGCCGGGAATCAGCATCGTGCCGCTGGCAATGACACCCATGAGGAGAAGAATGCCCATTTCGCCTGCGTTTACGGTGATACGGCCATCGTTGCCCGTGGGATTGCTTAGCGCCATCACGATAATTAACGCGAAAAAGGCGATAAAGATCAGCACGGCCAGCGTGTTGACCTTCTTTTTATCCACTTTATGCAGGATTGGGGCCAGACCGCCCAGAATCAGCCCGATAAAAGTAGTGCTGGTGGGCAGCGGGAAATGCGCGAAGCAGTAGGTAAGGAGGCTTGCGAGGGCAAAGATGCCGATCAGCATACCGATCAGATAAGGCAGCAATGTAAGGATACTGCGCTTGAATTCGCTGAAAAGATGGGTAATGCAGTAAATCAGGGTATCGTAGATGCCCATGGAAACCATCATGGTACCGCCGCTGACCCCCGGAATGATATTCGCGATGCCGATCACGATACCGCGAAGCAGTTGGTTGAGCAGTTTCATGGTTCAGTTCCTCCTGCCGCATGGGCAGATGATATCCGCCGGAAGATTCCACTTACTATAGCATGGGGTCGGAACGAAGTCAAACGGCGAAGGCGTCTGCTGTGCATAAACTGTATTTTTTACACCTGTGCGGTTGACGCGTCCGGTAACATTGTATACAATGATCCCATTGACGGCGGAACGTTATGCTCCGCCGTCCGTGCTTGCAAAGGCGCAAGCGGTGTGCGGTGCATACGCATTTGCCGCTGGCGCAGGCCGCGGCGGAATGTGTCGCGGTGGCCAACGACGTTTAGGAGGTCACCCATGAACTTAACCTACAAGATCCTCTCGGCGCATCTGGTAGAAGGCAAACTTCAGCCCGGCGGGGAGATCGGCATCCACATCGATTACACCCTTACGCAGGACAGCACCGGAACCATGGCCTATCTGCAGTTTGAGGCGATGGGCATTCCCCGCGTGAAAACCGAAAAATCGCTGGCCTATATCGACCATAACACCCTGCAAACCGGCTTTGAAAACGCGGACGACCACATGTATCTGGCGACCGTGACTAAAAAGCACGGCGTGTATCTGTCCAAGCCCGGCAACGGCGTTTGCCATCAGGTGGAGTTGGAACGCTTCGCCGTGCCCGGTAAAACGCTTTTAGGGTCGGACAGCCACACCCCCACAGCGGGCGGGCTGGGAATGCTGGCTATCGGCGCGGGCGGGCTGGACGTGGCGGTCGCCATGGGCGGCGGGGCGTATTACCTGCCCTGCCCCTCGGTGGTCAACGTGAAGCTGACCGGTAAACTGAATCGTGGTGTGGCCGCGAAGGACATCATTCTGGAACTGCTTCGCCGCCTGACCGTAAAGGGCGGCGTGGGCAAGGTGATGGAGTATACCGGCGAAGGCGTTTCCACGCTGTCCATTCCCGAGCGTGCGACCATTACCAATATGGGCGCGGAACTGGGCGCGACCACCAGCATTTTCCCCGCCGATGATACCGCGCGGGCCTTTCTGCGCGCGCAGGGGCGGGAGGGCGACTATGTGCCCATGCTGCCCGACGCCGACGCGGAGTATGCCGAAACCGTCGAGATAGACCTGTCCTCGCTTGTGCCGATGGTGGCGCTGCCCCATATGCCGGATAACGTGAAAACCGTGGCCGAAGCCGGGCCGATCCGGGTGGATCAGGTCTGTATCGGGTCGTGCACCAACTCCAGCTATCTGGATATGATGCGCGTTGCGCGGATTTTGAAGGGCAAAACGGTGCATCCCGACGTGAGCCTCGTGATCGCCCCCGGGTCCCGGCAGGTGCTGGGGATGCTGGCCGCCAACGGCGCACTGAACGATATGATTCAGGCGGGCGCGCGCATCACGGAAACAGCCTGCGGCTTCTGCATCGGCATGGGGCAAAGCCCCCGCACCGGCGCGGTCAGCCTGCGCACCAACAACCGCAACTTTTTCGGCCGCAGCGGCACCAAAAGCGCGGGCATCTACCTGGTATCGTGTGAAACCGCCGCGGCCAGCGCGCTAAGCGGAGTGCTCAGCGACCCGCGCACACTGGATACGGATTTAAACATCCCCATGCCGGAACGCTTTGCGTATAACGACAACCTGATTATCCCCCCGGCCACACCCGAAGCAGCCGACGAGGTGGAAGTGGTGCGCGGACCCAACATCAAACCCTTCCCGCAGGCGGAAAAGCTGGCAGACAGCCTGACCGGCAAGGCGCTTTTGAAGATGGAGGACAACATCACCACCGACCATATCATGCCCAGCGACAGCAAGCTGCTGCCCTACCGCTCCAACATCCCCAAGCTGAGCGAGTACTGCCTCACCCCCGTGGACGCGACCTTCCCCGAACGGGCGAAGGCTGCGGGCGGCGGATTCCTGATTGCGGGGCAAAACTACGGGCAGGGTTCCAGCCGCGAACACGCGGCGCTGGTGCCGCTGTACCTGAAGGTGCGCGGCATTCTGGCGAAAAGCTTCGCGCGTATCCACCGCGATAACCTGATTAACAACGGCATCCTGCCCATGACGTTTGCCGACGAGGCGGATTACGACCGTTTCGACCGGGACGACGAGCTGGAACTGCCGGGCGTGCGCGAACTGATCGAGCGCGGCGCGGAACGCATCCCCGTGCGCAACGTTACGAAAGGCTTTACCTGCGAGGTGTTGCTGCCGTTAAGCGACCGCCAGCGGCGGATGGTGCTCGCGGGCGGGCTGATTAACATGATCCGGGAAAACGCGTAACCAGAGAAACAGCATACCCTTCGGGAGGCGATGGAACGACAATTCCATCGCCTCTCTTTTTATGAAAAAGAAAGAAATATGCAGAAATACTTTAAAAACGACAGAAATATATATGTAATTGGGATAATTAGACTTTTACTGACCATAAAAGCTTATTCATAAAATTGACTATCTTTGACCTTGATGGTATCCTTTAATCACGGTTCGGGGGAAACCCGAAAGGGAGACCTCAAACCCGATCAGATGATTTTGGATGGGCCTGATTGCCCGCAGTAATTGAAGGAGGATGCAGTATGTATACCTTAGTTCCTTTCCGTCGTAACCTTTCACGTGAACTCCCCACGTCCGTTATGAACGATAACTTTTTCCGGTCGTTCTTCGACATGAGCGACATGATGGGTCCGGCGGGTTTCCGCGTGGACGTGCGCGAGGATGACAAGTCCTACCAGCTGGAAGCCGAACTGCCCGGCGTGCCCAAGGACAAGCTGAACGTGTGTGTGGACGACGGCACCCTGACCATCAGCGCCGATCTGAACGAGGAGAAGAAGGAAGAAAAGGCCAACTACCTTTACAGCGAGCGCCGCAGCGGCCATGTGGAGCGCAGCTTCAACCTGGAAGGGATTGACGCCGACAACATCAAGGCGGATTACCGCAACGGCGTGTTGCTGGTCACCCTGCCCAAGG
>JAEWYP010000019.1 GCA_023395615.1 Bacillota bacterium | reverse complement strand
CGCCGTTGAAAATGCCGATACTCGGCAGGCACAATGCCCGTAGGATAATTCGGCAGTCCAACGACAGCCGTTACATCGTGCCCGCGGGAAACAAGCGCTTCGCATATTTCCGTAATCCGGAAGTTTTCCGGCCAGTAATGCTGACAAACAACCAGTATCTTCATATTGTCGCGATCAAGCCTGCGTGCTGTCCAGACGGCGGCGCATGGTCTGCGCACCATCGCGCGCTTCGGAGAGCAGCTTGTCTTTATTCAATGTAGTATAACGCCCGTCGCGGTAAAGCACTTTCCCATCAACCATGGTAAGCCGTACGTCACTTCCCTGCGCGGAATAAATCAGGTTGGATTCCGGATCAATCGACGGGTTCATATGCGGGGTGTTCATATCCAACAAAATCAGATCTGCAAGGTATCCCGCCCTGAGCAAGCCAAGGTCGCTATAGCCAAGTGCTTTCGCGCCAACAGAAGTTGCCGCCGCCAGCGTCTGCGCGGGAGTTACGACGGTCGGATCCAGCGTGATGCCCTTTTGCAGCATCGGCATCAGTTTAATCTCTTCCCACAAATTCAAGTTATTATTACTGGCAACCCCATCGGTGCCTAACGCGATCCTGCATTGCTTTTTCAGCATTTTTGCAATCGGCGCGACCCCGCTTGCGAGTTTCAGATTGCTGATGGGGTTATGAGCAATGGTTACGCCATGTTTCTGTAAGATTGCGATATCCCGGTCATCGCACCAAACGCAATGAGCCGCGATCACGGGAGAATCCAGAAGTCCGATTTCTTCCAGAAAAGCGGGCGGAGTCTTTCCATGGCGTTTCCAACAGCCTTTCACATCGGCTTCCGTCTCGCTCACATGGATATGAACAGGCAACCCCATTTTGCGCGAGGTTTCCGCTACGCGTGTAAGCAGTTTTGGCGTCGTAGCGCCTTCCGAATGCGGCGCAAGGGAGAAACGAATTCGGTCGTTCGCGGCATGGTTCCACTTTTCCGCCATTTCGACCCCTTCCGCCATATCGCGGCAACTTTCGTCGAAATCGACAATCCCGTGGGCAAGCATGGCACGCATTCCGTTTTCTTCTACCGCGTGAGCCATTACGTCCGTGAAAAAATACATGTCGTTAAAACTTGTGGTTCCGAAACGAAGCATCTCCATGCAGCCAAGGTCGGTTGCAGAACGGATCAGCTCAGCATCCCATTGCTTTTCCAGCGGGAAAATGGCTTTATTGAGCCAGTCGGCAAGCACCAGATCCGCACCTGCGCCGCGCAAATACGTCATCGGGGTATGGGTGTGCAGGTTTACCAGACCCGGCATGCACAGACAGCCATCCCCATCTATGTGTTCATCCGCTGCAAACTGGGGCGCATGGGCGGCTTCGCCCGCATATACGATACGATTCCCGTCAATCTGCACTTCGGCATTTTTAACGAAGGGTATTGGGCTTTCCCCTTCCGTACCCGGGCAGAGTGTGATATGATCAATGCGAGTGAGCATGTATCGCCCTCCTTACGCTGTAATGACAGGGTTATTATATCATGGAATGACAGGGGCGGCAACGCCGGGGCGAAGCGCGTGTTATGAGGTATCCGATCAATTCGCTTGACTTTTATTAAGAAATCCCTTACTATATGATCAGTATTGCAAACGTTTGCGCATACGGGGAGGTATAAGTATGGCATATGAAGTTCATCCCTGGAAGGTGATTGAAAAAGGTTTTGACAGGAGTACCGTTCGCCTTTCCGAAAGCCTTACCTCCATCGGAAATGGCTATATGGGGATGCGGGGTAATTTCGAAGAGGATTTCTCAGGCGATACACATATCGGCACCTACGTCGGCGGCGTTTGGTTCCCCGATAAAACACGGGTTGGCTGGTGGAAAAACGGGTATCCGCAATACTTTGGCAAGGCTATCAACGCGGTACGCCTGATGGGGCTGCATGTAAAGATCGACGGGGAAACCGTCGACCTGAATCAGATGCCTTTTGATGATTATTACCGCGAACTGGATATGCGGACGGGTATCGTGCTGCGCCTGTTTACCGTTAAAACGGCGAAAGGGTCCGCCAAAATCAGGGCGGAACGCTTCGTATCGCTCGCTGAAAAGGAACTGCTGACAATCAGCTACTTAATCTGCCCGGATCATAACGCCGAGATTGAAATTCGCCCCTATCTGGACGCTAAAGTTCACAATCTGGACAGTAATTATAACGAGACCTTCTGGGATCTCCTGCAAGAAGAAGAAACGGAAGACGCGGTCGGGCTGCTGACCAAAACAAAAGAGAATCCTTTTGATGCGCCCCGTTTTGCCGTCGCTGCCGCAATGAGCTGCTGGGCTGATGGGCTGGAGCTGGATACTCGTATGCGGGACGAAGGCTATGTAGAAGAATGTTATGCCGGAACCGTTGCCGCCGGAGACACCGCGCGGGTGGAAAAGTACACGTTGTGCTTCACAAGCCGTGATTATGCGGAAGATATGCTGCTTACGATGGCGTTGAAAGCCGCCTCCCGCGCCCGCGAAGTCGGGTATCAGACACTTCGCTACGCCCATGTATCCGCCTGGAAAGCCCGCTGGGCTGAATGTGATGTAAAAATCGAGGGCGATGACCGCGCCCAGCAGGGAATCCGTTTCAACCTGTTTCAACTGCTAAGCACCTATTCCGGTGAAGATGCCCGGCTGAACATCGGCCCTAAAGGGTTTACCGGCGAAAAATATGGCGGCGCCACCTACTGGGATACCGAAGCGTTCTGTTTCCCTGTTTATATGGCGATAGCCGGGCAGGATGTGGCCCGTCAGCTGCTGCTGTACCGATATATGCAGTTGGATGGAGCGTACCACAACGCAAAAATGCAGGGGCTTCGGGGTGCGCTTTTCCCGATGGTCACATTTACGGGCGTGGAATGCCACAACGAATGGGAAATTACCTTTGAGGAAATCCACCGCAACGGCGCGATTGCCTATGCGATTTTTAACTATGTGACTTATACCGGCGACAAACAGTACCTGTATGCTGAGGGGCTGGATGTGCTGTGCGGTATCGCACGGTTCTATACCGACCGCGTCCATTTCTCCAAACATGCAGGCCAATATATGCTGCATGGTGTCACAGGCCCCAACGAATACGAGAATAACGTTAGCAACAACTGGTATACCAACCGGATTGCCGCCTGGAGCATCGGCTACTTCTGTGACGCAGCCGAACACGCCCCGTCAGAGCGTCGGGAACAGCTCGGGATTAGCGATGAGGAAATCGCCCATATGTGCGATGTGGTAACCCGTATGTATTATCCTGAAGACCGGGAGCTGGGTATCTTCGTGCAGCAGGATACTTATCTGGATAAAAATCTGATGCCCGCAGCCGATATTCCCCCGGAAGAACGGCCTATCAATCAGCACTGGTCCTGGGATAAAATCCTGCGCTCCTGTTTTATCAAGCAGGCAGATGTTTTGCAGGGGATTTACTTCTTCGACCATCTGTATGATCTGCAAACGAAAAAACGCAATTTCGATTTCTACGAACCGATGACGGTTCATGAAAGCAGCCTTTCACCCTGCGTGCATTGTGTGCTGGCTGCGGAGCTGAATTACCGGGACAAGGCGGTGGAGATGTACCGGCGCACCGCCCGGCTGGACCTTGACAATCTGAATAACGACACCGACGATGGGCTGCACATTACCAGTATGGCAGGCAGCTGGATCTCCATCGCGCAGGGTTTTGCGGGAATGCGTACGGTAAACGGGCTCAGTCTGAACCCCTTCCTGCCAGAGTCGTGGACCGGCTACTCCTTCCAGTTTGTCTACCGGAATCGACTGATCTGCGTGGAAGTGAAACCCGGCGTCGCAAAAGTCACTCTGCAGAAAGGCAATCCCCTTTCTCTCACGCTTTGTGGAGAAAATTATACTCTGCAGGATGAAATATCCCACACGCTTTCATAATCGCGTTAGTGGTTCTTTTTATCAGCACATCAAAGCAACGCAAAGGGCCTCCGCTATTGTGCGAAGGCCCTTTGCGTTATTTCGTTTCCGCCTCAGGCGCGTCCAGCCTTGCGGAACCGTCTTTGTCTAAAAAGAATACAGCGACGGTGCCGGGTCCCGCGTGAGAACCGATAATCGGCCCGATCTGCGTAATCATCACTTCGGGTACGCCAAGCTTCTCTTTCAGGCGCTCCGCCAGCCATTCCGCATCCTTCGGGCAGTCACCGTGGCCGATAAACATTAACTGTGTACGTGGGTTCAGCGCGTCCTGTTCGGTCTTTTCGTACAGCTCTTTCAGGCTGTGTTTACGTCCCTGTACCTTAACGCGCGGAATCAGCCGCCCTTTGGGGTCCACGTTCAGCACCGGCTTGATTTTCAGGATCGAACCTAAATAGGCGCTGGTTGCGGAGAGCCGGCCGCCTCTGCGAAGAAAATGCAGATCGCTGACCGTGAACCAGTGAATACAACGTTGTGCGTTATCCGTAACCCATTGAAGCGTTTCATCAAAACTGTGTCCCGCATCGCGATAACGTAAGGCATAATGGACCAGCAGCCCTTCCCCTACGCTGGCGCAGCGCGTATCAAATGCGAAAACTTTCCGGTTGGGATACTTCGCTTGCAGTTCCTTTTCAGCCGATTTTGCGGTCAGATACATACCGCTCAAGCTGCTGGAAAACACCAGCATCAGCACGTCGTGACCCTGTTCAAGAAGCGGCGCGACGTGATCCATCCACTCGTTATGGGTCACCTGAAAGGTCGTGGCCACCGCGCCATCCAGAAGCTGATCATAAAACTCGTGAATACGTCCGGGCAACGTCGGATCCGCAAGATTGATCTCGTGCACCTGACCGTTAATCTGATAGGCCATCGGTACAACGTGAAGATCCTTTTGCCTGGCGATATATTCCGCGGGCAGGTCACAGCATGCGTCTGTGACAATCCAAAATGCCATCGGAGAGACCTCCTTAATATGTAGGCGCTTTTCAGGAACGAAAAGTATCATAGCAAAATCTTCATCCTTCGTCAATCTTTTCGTTACGAAACGTTCCCCCATCCGTTCGTGTCACAAAAGGCTGAATCCGTTCGAATCTCATGAAATTCTCATCTTTGCGTTAGCGTATTCTCAAGCAGTCCGTATCGATCTGTGTTACTATCTATTCGTACCGGGGAACAAACCCTGTCAGAGGAGGAACTCATTATGGCCCAGTATACGGTAGAAGATATTGAAATTCTCCGCCAGAAAAGCGGCATTTCCTATGAGGAGGCCGTCAATCTGCTGGAGTATCATAACGGCAGTCTTGCACGTGCCCTGGTCGATCTGGAAAAGAACGGCCGAATCCGCAACACAAAAGTACGCGATTATGATTATCACAGCGGAAGGCGCCGCCATCGCCACGGATTGTTTACATCCCTGTATCGCCTTCGTGTGAAGGTGTTTAAGGGAAATATTCCTGTAATCAATCTGTCCGTGCTGTTTCTCATCTTTTCGCTGTTAATCGCTTCCTGGTTGGTCATCCTCAGCGCGATCGCCGCCCTGCTGATGGGTTACCGTTTCGCCGTTGAGCAGGACGATGAGTTGTTTGGCAATGAAACCCTAGAAGATATGGTTCGGAACGCGGGCAGCAATATTCGCAACACAGCCTTCACCATGGCGAAAGAATTCGGAGCCTTCGACAGTTCAAAATCCGGAGAGAAAACGCCGGAAGAACCCAAGCCTCAGCCGGAAGCGGAAAAGCGAACCGAAACCCCTGCCAGCGGTACCACACCTGTAAGTGTGAAATTCAGTGAAGACGGCAATGTTCACGTCACTGAGGACGACGAGGGCTTTCACGAAGCGGATATCCAGTAAGATCGCGCTTTCCTTTCGGCGCACCCTGTCGCCGAAAGGAATTTTCTGCTATACTGTTGCCGGGAACGGAGGGATTGGATGAGCAAAATTTTAATCATTGAAGATGAGACAAAGATCGCCCGCTTTGTCGAGCTGGAACTGCAACATGAAGGTTATGAAGTAAAATCCGCATACGATGGTCGTTCCGGGTTGGCACTGTGCGAGAGCTGGCAGCCGGACCTGCTGATTCTCGATCTGATGCTGCCTGAACTAAGCGGCATCGAAGTGTGCCGCCGTCTTCGCCAGCAAAGCGACATCCCGATTATCATGCTGACCGCCAAAGACGATGTAAGCGATAAAGTGATGGGGTTGGATATGGGCGCGGACGACTATATGACCAAGCCTTTCGCGATTGAAGAACTGCTGGCACGCATCCGCGTAAGCCTGAAAAAGCACCGGATAGACCGCGTTGGTCCGGATCATACGCTGACCGTCGGGAAACTGCATATGGAGCCTGCCAGCTACGCCGTAAGCTACGATGGAAAGCCGGTTACACTGACAAAGAAGGAATTCGATCTGCTGCATTATCTGTGGCAGCACGAACACACCGCCATATCACGCGACGAACTGTTAACCAATGTGTGGGGATATGATTTCGCGGGAGATACGAATATTGTAGACGTATACATCCGCTATCTCCGCCAGAAGATCGACGATCCCTTCCAGATTAAAACGATCCACACCATCCGGGCTGTGGGTTATATGTTCCGATATGAAGAAGTATAAATTGGAAGACCTGCAGGCCGCATCGTCCGAAACAGTCGTATCATCGGAAACGCCTGAACCGGTGCAGCCTTCCGGGCGAAAACAGCGCAAACAAACAGAAAAGAAACTGCGGCATGAAGAGCAGGTGAAACGTTCGCAGGAACGTGCCGATGTGCGCGCCCAAGCAACGGGACGGGGCATCGTTCGCCTTACGGATTCTCTGCGCGGATGGTTCAAGCAGATTTTCAGCAACCTGCGCTTTTCGCTTACACTGCGCATCGCGATCCATTACAGCGGACAACTGCTTAAAACGACGTTGCCGATGCTGATCGTATTTTCCATTGTCTTTGGCATCGCGCAGATTCCATCGGTAAACGCTGCTTTTGATTCGCTGGAAGCCATTCCGCCTGCGGAAGGCCAAACATATAGCGCTTCCCAGTTAACAGGGCTGCCTGTAAATGAGGCCTATTATCTGGATGCGCCGCTTTCAGAAGATTTTAACGGATTTGCCGAGCAGGTTAAACTGGCTTTTTCTGAATTGCAGACATCAGAAGGCGTTCAGCTCCTGCTCTATCGCGGCACTGAGAAAGGCGGTCTTGTCGCCGCTTTTTCGCTTACGAGTGTGCTGTATGTCTACACCCTGCTCTTCTGGACGCTTGTCTGCTGTGACCTTTTCCGCGTCAGCGATTTTCTGCGCAGAAAGAACCGGCTGAATAAAGTCGTTTTAAAACCGATCGCGGATATGACTCAGGCGGCCGCAGCGTTATCCGCTAACAACCTGAGTAACCGGATCAATATTGCGGGAACGAAAAACGAGCTGAAAGACCTGGCGACGGTGATTAACGGGATGCTGGACCGGATTGAACGCAGCTACAATAGCCAGAAACAGTTCGTAAGCGACGCATCCCACGAACTGCGCACCCCGATTGCGGTCATTCAGGGATACGCCAACATGCTGGAACGCTGGGGTAAAACCGACAAGGCCGTTTTGGACGAAGGCATCACCGCGATTTCGCAGGAAACCGCATCAATGAAGGAACTGGTGGAACGCCTGCTGTTTCTGGCGCGTCATGATAAGCAGTCATTGATGCTTGAAATGGAAGTTTTTGATCCCGGCGAAATTATGAGCGCCGTTCACCGGGACGCGAAATTATTATCCGCTTCGCATGAGTTCGAGCTGTTACCTCTCCCCCATTGCACGATTCGCGGTGATAAGGGGATGCTGAAACAACTGATGCGGATTCTGGTGGATAACGCCATCAAGTATACGCCGCCCGGCGGGAAAATCACCCTTGGTATGACACGGGAAGGTGACGACTGCGTGCTTTCCGTTAAGGATACGGGACAGGGGATGTCAGCGGAAGAACTGCCGCGAATCTTTGACCGTTTCTATCGCAGCGATAAGGCCCGTAAATCCCAGTCCGGCGGCCACGGGCTTGGTTTGTCCATTGCGCGGATTATTGTAGTGGCTCACCACGGCAAGCTGAGCGTACGCAGCAAGGAGGGCGTCGGTACGACGTTCCGCATACGCCTGCCGATCACGGAAGAAAATATCTAGACCAGCCTTTGAGCCAGTAACCCAGAGTCGGTAAATCGCAGCTTTCATACCGGCAGAGGTATCATCTGATCTCACCGGCCTGTAAAGTGCAATCATGTGTGTTATGCTTCAGACATCGGCATCCGCCCACAATCAGGAAGGAGACGAACCATGCCAAAGCGACTTAAAACCTCCCGAATCATTCTGCTGACCCTGCTGGCAGTACTGGCAATCGTGTTTGGAACCAGTTTTTACCGCGTAGGTCAGGGCGAGCAGGCGTTGGTGGTGACTTTCGGCAGCGTGACCGGCCAGAACGGACCAGGTTTATACTGGAAAATTCCATTCGTACAGGAGATCATCAGCGAAAGCGTGACCACCATCCATACGAAGGAATATGGTTTTCGAACCACGCAACAGGGTACTGCGGGTAAAGCGGCACAGTATTCGGATGAACACAACGAAGGGGTTATGCTGACAAACGATAACAGTATCGTATCGCTGGAAGCGATTTATCAGTATACCATCCGGGATGTAAAACAATATCATTACGATATCGACGATCCGGAAGGAACTCTCCAACTTGCTTTTGAGGCTGTGATTCGTCGAAATATCCAGAATCGCCCGCTGGATGACGCGCTGCTCAACAAGGAAGAGATTGAGCAGCAGGTTCTTCCGGATTTTCAGGCTTTGATCGACACCTACGATATGGGTGTGAAGATCAACGATGTGAGAATCCAGAACATCACCGTGCCCGCGGATGTTTCCGCCGCTTACGAAGATGTGAACAACGCCAAGAACGAGAAGACCAAACGCATCGACGAGGCCGAAAAGGTGAAGAATGAAGTTCTTCCCAAGGCTCGCGGCAGCGCTTATGAAAAAGTAACGCAGGCGCAAGCCTACAAGGCGGAAACAATCGCACAGGCCAAGAGCGATACGGCGGTTTTCAAAGCTGTCTATCAGGAGTATAAAGCCGCGCCGGAAATCACCCGCCGCAGGCTGATGATTGAAACGCTGGAGAATATTCTGAAAAACAGCGGACGGATCGTGATTGCAGACAGCGACGGAAACGTTGTGAAAATGTTGGATCTAAACGATACGCAGGCTGCCGTGGACACCGCTGCGGCCGCGCTGGAAGGGGGCGCCGCGCAATGAGTGAGAAACCCATCAACTACGCCAGTGCCGCGTTTCAGGAAAGCCTGAAACGTAACAAGGGTCGGCTCATCCTGATTGGCGTGATCCTCGTTGCCGTAATCGTGTTGTTAAGCCAGAGCCTGTTTGTGGTCGGCGAGGCAGAGCAGAGCGTTGTCAGCCGTTTTGGCGTGATTACCCGGATTATCCTCAATCAGGAGAACGATTTTCACAGCCGGTATGCCGAACTGCTGCAAAACGAGATCACCTCCAACGGAAACGTGAAAATCAGCATCGGAAGCGGCCTGCACTTCAAAGTGCCCTTTGTGGATAAGGTGGAGACCTTCTCTTCCCGCCTGTACACGTACGTAAGCGACAGCGAAGTGGTGAATACCGCTGAAAAGAAACAGTATTATGTGCAGACCTTCGCGCAATGGTACATTGCCGATCCCGCGTTGTTCAGCCTGAAACTGGGCAACATGGTCAGCGCGGAAAATCAGCTGGATAATTTGATTCATCCGGTCATAGTACAGGCGATTAACCGGATGACCGCCGAAGATTTTGTGAGCAATAAGGATGCGCTGAACGCCGCTCTTGCCAAAGGTTTGCAGACGGTGAACGAGGATATGGCCACGCGCGGGATTGAAGTAAAGGATATTCAGGTGCACCGCACTATCCTGCCCACCGCTAATATCGAAAGCACCTATGCCCGCATGCAGGCCGACCGCGCAAAAGTTGCTCAACAGCTGCGCAGTGAAGGCGATGAGGCTTACCGCAAGGCAGTTGCCGCCGCCAATCTGGAAGCCTCTCAGATTGAAGCCGACGGCATCAGCCAGGCTGGCGAAGTACGGGCACAGGCGGAGGCTGACGCTATGGGGATTTATGCCGAAGCCTACGGGGCTGATGAGGAATTCTACAGTTACTGGCGTTCTCTGCAGGCTTTGCAGAATTCACTGACCGAGAAAGCCACACTGGTACTGGATCAGAATCATCCACTGTGGCACGAACTGCTGAAGTACATCGAAACCGATGCTCCCTCGACGGCGCAGTAAAAAAATCATTCACCCTTTCCGCCGCAGTCCGCAAGGATTGCGGCGGTTTAACGCTCCCCCTTTTTCCGTCTCGGCGGGAGACTGCATTTTTCATGGTCAGGTTGCCGGAACCATTGCAATTTGAAAGAACCCGTGATAGAATGGAATGGTCAAAGATGGTCAATATCTTTGGCGGAAGGAGGTTTTTTATGCGACTGAGCGATGCGATTGAGCAGTTTATCAAAACCATGCTGACGCAGGACGAGCAGGAAGTGGAACTGAAACGAAACGAGCTGGCACAGTATTTTAACTGTGCTCCCTCCCAGATCAACTATGTGCTTGCCACGCGTTTTACGCCGGATCACGGCTACATTATCGAAAGCCGCCGCGGAGGCGGTGGTTATATCCGCATTTTCCGTATGGAACACGATACCAGCGAACAGTTGATCTACCTGCTGCACGAGCGGGTCGGTGAAACGATTTCTTCGCTGGAATCGGAACATCTGGTCACTCAACTGGAGGAACGTGGGATTATCACGCACGACGAGTCCTCGATTATGAAGGCGGCCCTGTGCGAAACCTGCTATACCTTACCCGTTCCTATGGCGCTTAAAGACGCCTTGCGCGCCCGAATCCTGAAATCCATGTTATTGGAAGTTGCCCGGAAGAGCAAGCTCTCCCAAGCCTGAAAGGGGGCTTTTACCCATGCTTTGCGAAGAATGCAACAAAAACCCCGCCACCGTCGTGATTACCGTAATGTCCGGCAACGGCGCGGCAACGCGTCATCTGTGCAAGGATTGTCTGGAAAAGATGGAAACCAGCTTCGCCAAGGGCGATATGTCCAGTTTTCTGGCAGCGCTGTCCAGCATCCTTTCCAAAGAACCCAAGAAAGCAGAAACCATACGCTGTGACGCCTGCGGCCTTACCTATGAGGAGTTTTTAAGTACCGGGAAACTTGGCTGCACCCAATGTTATAAAGCCTTTGCCGATCAGCTTAAACCACTTCTTCTACGTGTGCACGGCCGCAATCAGCACGCTGGGCGCGTGCCCGCTAACCGGCGCGAAGAACGTGCTTTTGAGCTGTGCATTTCCGAACTGAAAACCCGGATGGATCAGGCGGTTGCCGAAGAAAACTTTGAAATGGCCGCCTCCCTGCGGGATGAAATCCATACTCTGACCGAAAAGCAAAACGCAGAGGTGCATCCGCAATGACGTACGATAGCAGCCAGATTGTGGTTTCCAGCCGTGTAAGGCTGGCACGCAATTACCACGACCTTCCTTTTTCCAACCTGAAGCGGCCGGAGAACGCTCTTTTATGCGTGCAGCGAGCCCAGAAAGCGCTGGACGGAGGTGTGAATGAGGAACAGTTTTCACTTTTCCGTCTTCAGGACATGAATAAGTTAGACCAGATGTCGCTGGTGGAACAGCATCTGGTCAGCCGTGATCTGCTGGAACACAGTGAAGTCGGCGCGGCTCTGATCCGGGACGATCGCCACGTAAGCGTTATGATCAACGAGGAAGATCATCTGCGGATTCAGGCAATGCTGGACGGTCTTTCTCTGGCGGATGCCGCAAAGCTGGCGTTTGCTGCCGAAGAGAAACTGGCTACGGTCTGCGATTTTTCTTTCGATAATCAGCTGGGCTATTTAACTGCCTGCCCCACCAACACAGGAACCGGCATGCGCGCGTCGCTGATGCTTCACCTGCCGATGCTCACCCGCTGTAAACAGATGGGCAACGTTACCCAATCCGTCGCAAAGTTGGGCCTGACCATCCGTGGGATTTATGGCGAAGGCAGCGAAGCGCTGGGTGATCTTTATCAGGTAAGCAATCAGGTAACCCTCGGACGCACGGAAGAAGAATTGATCGAAGCCGTAACCGCCGTAGGCCGCCAACTGATCGAAATGGAAAATGTTCTTCGCCAACGGGCTGCCGGAGATGGGCTGGATTTGCAGGATGGCGTGTGGCGCAGTTATGGTGCCCTTCTTTACGCAAGGCAGATGAACGACGCGGAATTTATGGCACACTGGAGCAATCTCCGGCTGGGGATCACAACAGGCATTCTGAACATTTCCCTTTCCGCCGCGGACGATCTGCTTACCCTTGCGCAGGATGCGCACGCCAAAACATTCAAGCATTCACACCCAAACCTTGAATCCACCGATCAGGCGCGATGTGTGATTATTCAAAACAGGCTTTCCGCCAAGGAGGAGTAATATGGCGATTTTTGGACGCTTTACCCAGCGGGCGCAGCAGGCTGTCGCATTTGCGCAGCAGGCGGCCGTGACACTAAAACAGCATTATGTAGGCACCGAGCATATTCTGCTTGGCCTGCTTAAAGAACCCGGACCCGTAATGGCAAACCTGCTTCCGGAAAATATCAATTATGACGCCGTGCTTGAAAAAGTACGGGAACTGGTCGGCGAAGGCGACGCCCCCGTAAGCGGCATGCTGGAGCTGACGCCCCGCAGTAAAAAAATTCTGGAAGGCAGCATCGTGGAAAGCCGCCAGTTTAAACATGCTTTCGTAGGCACCGAGCATTTTTGGCTGGCGCTGCTCCATGAAGGCGAGGGCGTGGCGGTCAGCCTTCTGCGTGAGATGGGCGTGGATACGGATGACCTCGCACATCGCCTGACCGAAGCACTGCAAAGCATTCAGCCGGATGGAATGGAAGAAGCGGAAGGCACGGAAATCAAGCG
The DNA here is from genome assembly GCA_023395615.1 of Bacillota bacterium. Taxonomy (GTDB): domain Bacteria; phylum Bacillota; class Clostridia; order Christensenellales; family Aristaeellaceae; genus CAXXOK01. The sequence continues at coordinate 176,373 of JAEWYP010000019.1, read as the reverse complement.
TTCTTCCGGGGAGGGCGAATCAGCGCTGGATAAGTACAGCAGAGATTTGACCAAAGCCGCGCAGGATGGTGAGCTGGACCCCGTGATTGGCCGTGCCAATGAGATTGAACGAATCATCCAGATTCTCAGCCGCCGCACCAAGAACAATCCGGTGCTGATCGGCGAACCGGGCGTTGGGAAAAGCGCTGTTGCGGAAGGCCTCGCCCAATTGATCGTATCCGGCAAAGTACCGGAAACGCTAATGGGGAAACGCCTCCTGTCGCTGGATTTGGGCAGCATGATCGCCGGCAGCAAGTACCGCGGCGAGTTTGAAGAGCGCCTGAAGGATACGATCAAGGAAGTGCATAAGCAGGGCAATGTGATCCTGTTTATTGACGAATTCCATACGTTGATCGGCACCGGCAAGGCGGAAGGCAGCATGGACGCCGCCAATATCCTCAAGCCCGCCCTTGCCCGTGGAGAACTGCAGTGCATCGGCGCGACCACGATTGACGAATACCGAAAGAATATTGAGAAGGACGCGGCGCTGGAACGTCGTTTCCAGCCAGTAAAGGTTGGCGAACCGACGCCTGAAGAAGCGCTTGCCATCCTGAAAGGCCTTCGCGACCGTTACGAGGCGCATCATAAAGTAAAGATCACAGACGAGGCGCTGGATGCGGCTGTAACGCTCAGCGACCGCTATATCAGTGACCGTTTTCTGCCGGACAAAGCCATCGATCTGATGGACGAAGCCGCTTCCCGCGTACGCCTGCGCAGTTTTACCGCGCCGCCGGACGTGAAGGAGCAGGAGGAGCGCCTGAAAGCCCTGAAGATGGAGAAAGACGAAGCGGTCGCCCATCAGGACTTTGAAAAAGCCGCGCGGCTCCGCGACGAGGAACATCAGCTACGTGATCTCATCTCCGAAAAACGCGCGGCCTGGGAACAGAAAAAGAACGCGACCCACGACGTGGTCACGGAGGAGGATATCGCGCAGATTGTGGCCAGTTGGACCGGCATCCCGGTACGTAAAATGACCGAGGATGAAAGCCAGCGCCTGCTGCATATGGAAGATATTCTGCATAAGCGGGTCGTCGGGCAGGACGAGGCTATCAGCGCCGTAAGCCGCGCGCTTCGCCGCGCGCGCGCCGGGTTGCAGGACCCCAAACGTCCTATTGGCTCCTTCATCTTTCTTGGCCCCACCGGCGTAGGAAAAACCGAGCTATGCCGCGCACTGGGCGAAGCGATGTTCGCTGATGAAAACGCTGTGATCCGTATTGACATGAGCGAATACATGGAGAAATTCAGCGTTTCCCGGCTGGTCGGTTCACCTCCGGGCTACGTAGGGTACGAAGAAGGCGGGCAGCTGACCCAGAAGGTGCGCCAGAAGCCCTATAGCGTTGTACTTTTCGACGAGGTGGAAAAGGCGCATCCGGATGTTTTCAACATCCTGCTTCAAATTCTGGAAGACGGCCGCCTCACCGACAGTGACGGACGCGTGGTGAACTTTAAGAACACCATTATCGTGATGACCAGCAATGCGGGCGCGCACAGCATTACCAGTTCCCGTACGCTTGGTTTCGGCGGCAGCGTGGAAACCGTGCGGGATTACGAAACCATGAAAGAACGCATTATGGCCGAAGTCAAGGATGTGTTCCGGCCGGAATTTATTAACCGGGTGGACGACCTGATTGTGTTCCATGCGCTGGAACCGCAGGATATTCAAAAGATTGCCGGTTTGATGCTGAGCAGCGTTACCAGACGGCTGGAAGAGCGCGGCATGCACCTGCGTTACAACGACGACGTTGTGGAGTATCTGGCCAAAGAAGGATATGATCCCAACTACGGGGCTCGCCCCCTCCGCCGCACCATTCAGCGCACCGTGGAAGACGCGCTGAGCGAGGAAATCATCGCGGGCCGCATCGCACTGGGCGATACCGTTCGCCTGAACGTACAGGACGGAAAGATCGTATTTGCCAAAGAAGGCTTGGTTAAACAGGAAAACAATCTGCAACCGGCGAATCTAGACTGATAGATACCCGCCGCCGAAAGCCGCGCTTGTCGCGGCTTTCGGCGATGATGGAGGGAAAACCGTGAACGTAGACCAGCTGATTTCCAGCCTGAAAGCCGACCCAGCCTTTATGGAGAACGTGACAGCATGGAAAACGCTGCCCGCCGCAGAAGGGCGGTATGTCGATTTCCCCGATAATCTGGACCCGCGGATTCAAGCTGTGCTGCGCAATCGCGGCATCCATCGGCTGTATACCCATCAGGCGGCCAGCTTTGCCGCGGCTTCCGAGGGGAAAGATTTTGTCGTCGTCACCCCCACGGCCAGCGGAAAAACCATGTGCTATAACCTGCCTGTGATTTCCGCTATCCTAAAAAACCCGGATGCGCGGGCGCTGTATCTGTTCCCCACCAAGGCGTTGTCCGCCGATCAGGCCAGTGAGCTGTACGAGCTTGTGGAAGCCTTGGGTGTGGATATCAAAGCCTATACGTACGATGGCGATACCCAGGGCGCGGCCCGCAAGGCCATCCGGCAGGCTGGGCATATTGTGGTGACAAATCCGGATATGCTGCACAGCAACGTTCTGCCCAACCATACCAAATGGGTGAAGCTCTTTGAGAATCTGCAATATATCGTAATTGACGAGATTCATACCTACCGTGGCGTGTTCGGCAGTAACCTTGCTAACGTTTTGCGGCGGTTGTTGCGCCTCTGCGCATTTTACGGCAGCCACCCCCGTTTCATTCTATGCAGCGCGACCATCGCCAATCCGCAGGAGCTGGCACACATCCTGACCGGTCGGGAAATCCTTACGATCGATAATAACGGCGCGCCGATGGGCGAGCGTAATTTCGTTTTCTACAACCCGCCGGTGATTAACCGGCAGTTGGGCATTCGCCGCGGCGCAGTCAACGAAACGCGCGATATTGCCAGTAAGCTGCTGGCTAATGGCATACCGACCATTGTTTTCGCCAGAAGCCGTATTCAGGTAGAAGTACTTACGCGATATATGAAAGAACAGGCACGCGATCCGTATGGCTTTTCCGGTCGGGTTCGCGGTTATCGCGGCGGCTACCTCCCCAGCGAACGACGCGCGATTGAACAAGGTCTACGCGCCGGTGAGATTGATATGGTCGTTTCAACCAACGCACTGGAACTGGGTATCGATATCGGTTCTCTGACCGCGTGCGTGCTTTGCGGTTATCCCGGCACCATCGCCAGCACCTGGCAGCAGGCGGGGCGCGCGGGCAGGCGAAAAGATACGGCCCTTACGGTGCTGGTGGCTTCTTCCGCGCCGATTGACCAGTATATCGTTAACCATCCGGAATATTTTCTCACACAGTCCCCGGAAAATGCCCTGCTGCACCCGGATAACCTGTATATTCTGTTGTCTCATATCAAGTGCGCCGCATACGAACTGCCTTTTGAAGACGGCGAAGCATTCGGCAATGTGAAGGACACGGCGCAATTTCTGGATTATCTGTCGGAAAGCGGCATCCTGCGACATATCGGCGGCAAATACCATTGGTCGGCGGAAGATTTTCCCGCCAGCGAAATCAGCCTCCGTTCTGCCTCTTCGGAAAACTTTATCATCATCGACATCACCAACCCAGCTCATCACCGCGTGATCGGGGAAATGGACCGGTATACCGTGCCGATGCTTCTGCACGAGAATGCGATTTATATGCACGAGGCACGGCAGTATCAGGTGGAAAAGCTTGATTTTGATACGTGTAAGGCATTTCTGCGCGCGGTAGATGTGGATTACTATACCGACGCGGATCTGAACGTAAGCCTCGGCGTACTGGACGAACTGAAACAAAAAGAGCTGCCAAACAATGTGGGCGTTACATTGGGTGAGCTGAAAATTACCACCATTGTGAAAATCTTTAAAAAGATGAAGCTGGACACTCACGAGAATCTGGGCTTCGGCCCCGTTCGCGTACCGGAAACCGACATGCATACTGTAGGCATGTGGTGGACACTGCCTAAGCCGATTTCGGAGCACTATTCAAACGACGATTTGCAGGGAGCCATGGTCGGCATTGCCAATCTGCTCTGCATCGTTGCGCCGATTTATCTGATGTGCGCTCCGCGGGACATTAAAGTGATCTATCAGGTCAAGGCCCCCGAAACCGATCTGCCCACCCTGTTCCTGTACGACCAGTACCCGGGCGGCGTGGGGTTGAGCGAAAAAGCTTATGAAATGCAGGAACTGTTGCTGGAACATGCTCTGAACGTGCTGGATGAATGTCCCTGTGAGAACGGCTGCCCAAGCTGTGTCGGACCGGAGGCGGAGGTTGGCGCCGGAGGCAAGGCAAACGCACGGCGGATATTAAAGGAGCTGGTCGATTCATGCCGAGCCTGATGGACAAGCTGCGCATGATTGATTCGGCGGCGAAACAGGAACCGGCAGCGGTGGATGCCCCGACTTCCGTTGATTGTTATCACCGTAGCGATCGATTTACTCTGTCCTCTTTCTGCGATTTCCGCCACATGAGCCCGAAAGTGCTCGCCGAAGTGTTTGGCATTGATTTCCCCCGTTCGGTACGTCCGCAGGACCTTCTTTTTCTGGACACGGAAACAACAGGCCTTTCCGGGGGCGCTGGCACACTGGCGTTTGAGGTGGGGCTTGGCTATATCAGCGGCGAAACATTTGTGGTGGAACAGTTTCTCATGCGGGACTATCCCGAAGAACCGTTGATGCTTGCAGAAGTATCCCGGATCGTTTCAACATTTCCCGTCCTGGTTACGTTTAACGGCCGTACGTTTGATGTCCCTTTGCTGCAAAACCGCTTTCTGATGAACCGTATGTCTGCAAGCCGTATACCGGATTGCCATGCGGACATGCTGCCGGCTTCCCGGCGGGTGTGGAAACTCCGGTTGGGCCATTGTACCCTGCAACGGCTGGAAAGCGCGATCCTCGGCGTGGAGCGGGAGGATGATCTCCCTGGGGGTGAGGTTCCCCAGACCTATTTCAAGTATTTGAAAAATCATGATTTCACCCCGCTTGAACGGGTACTGGAACACAATCGGCAGGATGTGGTCAGCCTCGCCCAATTGTTTTTCTTCCTTTGTCGATTTTACGACAAGCCCGAAACCGCGCTGGAACCGGACGATCTTCTGTCTCTTGCGAAAGCCGCTGGAAAACGCGGTGATGCCGAGAAGGCAAAAAAGTGTTATCGGCTTGCGGCGCAGGGCGGAAGAAAGGCGCAAGCTTTTTCCGCCCTGGCCAAACAGGAAAAGCGCGAGGGTCAGGCTGCACGTGCAGTGAAGCTCTATACCGCCTTGCTGGCCCGCAATGAGGAGCCGGTGGCTGCCTGCGAGGCGCTGGCGAAGCTTTACGAACACCAGCTTCGCAACCCGGAGCAAGCGCTGGTCTATACCCGGCAGGGATTGCTTCTGCTGTCCGAACCGTGTCTGAACAGGGGCGAAGCTGTACAATCCCAAAAAAATGCGTTACAATACCGCTATGCGCGTTTGCGGCATAAACTGGCAAACGAAGTGAAACCACAGGAGGATTTATAATGAGCCTGATCGCAACTCTGAAAGCCCGCACCGCCGCCCAGAAACTGGCCAAAGGCGATGCCGAATCCGCAAAAAAACTATACGAAGAAGCTATTGCGGGCGGGTTAGACGACCCCCGTTATCTGCTAAGCTATTCCGTGCTCCTGATTCGCGACGGCGAATACCAGAAAGCTCGAGAATTTCTGGTGAAACTCCAGAATAACCGCGCTTTGAGCGGCGAAAGCAAGAAGCAGCTTTATGTCAATTATGCTGCCTGCGTTTATAAACTGGGCGACCTGCCCAAGGCGATTGCCGTGCTGGAAGGTCAGCATGCCAAAGACCCCAGCGGGATGATATATGAAACGCTTGGCTATCTTTATGTGGAAGCCGGCGAAACGGAAAAGGCGCTGAAGTTTAATCAGGAAGCGCTGGAATACGACGACGAAGACCCGATCACGCTGGATAACCTCGGTCAGACGTATTATCGGATGGTGGGCGATAAAGCGAAAGCGCTGGAATATTTCCAGAAAGCCCATCAGCTGAAACCCGGACAAATCGACACCCTGTATTTTCTGGCACAATACGATATCGAAAATGGCGATCGTTCAGCAGCGAAAGAAAAACTGGAATCCGCGCTGGAAGGCCGTTTCTCGCCCCTTAATTTTGCCACCAAAGACAAGGTGAACGCTCTGCTCGCCACTCTAGGCTGACAGGTCGTAAACCCTTTTCACGTCAAGCGTTAACGTCCCGTTTACGGGGCGTTATTTTTTTGTGAAAACTATTGACATGACCTCCTGATATATGGTTTAATACTGCGTGTTTCGGGGTTTAGCAAAACTAAACTTTCAGTCGGAATTCCGGCTGTCGGACAGGGAGGCGATTCGCGTGCAGATTGGGGAAAAATTGCGACAATTGCGCATACAGCGAAACCTTACCCAGGGTGAGCTGGCCGACCGATGCGAACTGAGCAAGGGCTTTATTTCCCAGGTGGAACGCGACCTCGCTTCGCCTTCCATCGCGACGCTGGTCGATATGCTGGAATGCCTTGGCAGTGATTTAAAAACATTTTTTACCGACGAGAGCAAAGAAAAAATCGTATTCGCCCCCGCTGATTTATTTGAGAAACCGGACGATGAAGAAAAGCACGGAAAAATCACCTGGCTGGTTCCCACCGCGCAAAAAAACAGTATGGAACCCATTCTGCTGGAGCTGGATTCCGGCGGGGAAACCGCAGAGATGCCTCCGCATGAAGGCGAAGAATTCGGTTATGTGCTGGCTGGGCGGGTTATACTGCGTATCGGCACACGAGAGTTTGCTATTAAAACAGGGGGTAGTTTCTGCATCCATCCCTCTGCTCCGCATGTGCTGCGCAATGCCGGAAAAACGAAAGCGAAGCTGCTGTGGGTCAGCACGCCACCCAGTTTTTAACCGGCCCGTGGCGGGCCATTACGCATAAAGGAGCGCCATCCATGGTTGAGAAACAACACCTGATCGATCTGCAGCATATTTGCAAGGATTTTGACGGAACCACCGTGCTGCAGGATATCAACCTCTATATTCGCAAAAAGGAATTCGTTACGCTGCTTGGCCCCAGCGGATGTGGTAAAACCACTACCCTGCGCATCATCGGCGGCTTTGAGTATCCTTCCAGCGGAACCCTCCTGTTTGAAGGCAAAGATATTGTGTCTACCCCTCCCTATAAACGCAAGGTCAATACCATTTTTCAGAAATACGCTCTTTTCCCCCACCTGAACGTTTTTGATAATATCGCTTTCGGGCTGAAGATCGCGCGACTGCCGGGTGACGAGATTAAGCGTAAAGTAGAAAAAATGCTGGATCTGGTTAACCTGCAAGGGTATGGAAAGCGCAGCGTCGATCAATTATCCGGCGGTCAACAGCAGCGAGTCGCCATCGCCCGCGCGCTGGTGAACGAACCGCAGGTGCTTTTGCTGGACGAGCCGCTTGGCGCGCTGGACCTGAAACTGCGCAAGGACATGCAGCTGGAGCTGAAACGAATGCAGCAGGCCCTTGGTATAACCTTCCTGTATGTGACGCACGATCAGGAAGAAGCGCTGACCATGAGTGATACCGTAGTGGTGATGCGCGACGGGCGAATTTTGCAGATCGGTGATCCGAAAAGTGTATACGACGAACCTGCCAACGCTTTTGTCGCGGATTTTATCGGCGAAAGCAACATTATGCACGGTATCATGGTTCACGATGAGCTGGTTCATTTTTCCGGTTTCGATTTTCCCTGCGTGGACGAAGGTTTCGGTTCCGATCAGCCTGTGGACGTTGTGGTGCGCCCGGAAGATATTATGCTGGTCGGCGAAGACATCGGGCAAATCAGCGGGGTAGTGCAAAGCGTTCTTTTTAAAGGCGTTCATTACGAGATGATGATCAATACAGGCGAAACCACCTTCAAGGTTCATTCGACGGTAATGCAACCTCAGGGCTCCCGGGTCGGGTTGAACATCGTTCCCTTTAACATTCACATCATGAGTCCTATGCCTCCTGATCCCTGCATTGAGGGAGGCGCAGAGGAAGAATGAACCAGAACCTGTACCTGCCGCCGTGGGTGCTTTGGCTGTTCGGCGTTTTGTTTGTCGGATTCGTTGCGTACGGCATCGTATCGGTGCGCCGCTCCAACGGCATCAAGCGTTCTTTTTTCGCATCGCCCTATACGGTCTGGATGGTGCTTTTTACCCTTCTTCCCTGTGTGCTGATCGCCTATTACGCCTTTACCGACCCAACCGGAGCGTTTACGCTGGATAACTTCCGCAATTTCTGGGACAGTAATTATTCCGTGAATAAAATCTACGAGCAGATGGGGCCTGATTACGCGGTACTGGTGCAGCGTGGCACCGTGAACATCGGCACGCTGGTCTATTCGCTCTGGATGGCGCTGCTGTGCACGGTAATCTGCCTTGCCATCGGCTATCCCACCGCGTATTTTATGGCGGATCGGCAGCTGAAGCTCGGCTCCACGCTGGTTGTTCTGTTCATCATACCCATGTGGATGAACTTCCTGCTTCGCACCGTGGCGTGGATGACGCTCCTGGAAGATCAGGGCCTGATCAATACGCTGCTGAAAGCACTCGGCCTCCCTGCGGCGCAACTGATGTATAACAACAGCGCGGTGCTGCTGGGGATGGTGTACAACTTCCTGCCGTTTATGATTTTCCCGATTTACACTGCGCTTACCAAAATGGATAACAACCTGCTGGAAGCCGCACAGGACCTGGGTGCGAACCGCCTGAACACGTTCTGGCGCGTTACGGCCCCGCTCAGCGTGCCCGGTGTGATTTCCGGAATCACCATGGTGTTTATGCCATCGGTGACCACATTCTTTATCCCGCGTATCCTTGGCGGTGGCAACACCATGATGTTTGGCGACTTGATCGAAAACCGCTTTCTCACGGAAGGGAACTGGAACGTCGGCAGCGCGCTCAGCCTGATTATGATGGTGCTGATTCTTATCAGCCTGAGCATTCTGCGCAAAGCCGACCCTGAAGGCGAAGGGAGCGGCATCGTATGAAGCACATCGGTAAGAAAGCATATCTTGGGCTGATTTTACTGTTTCTGTATACCCCTATCGTCGTGCTGATTATGCAGAGCTTCAACGCGGGAAAAAGCCGCGCGAAGTGGGAGGGCTTTTCCTTTCGCTGGTATACGGAGCTGTTTCACGATCAGGCGATCATGAAAGCGCTGTATGTAACGCTTACGGTTGCCGTAATCGCCGCCATCGCCGCGACGGTGTTGGGCACGCTGGCCGCCATCGGTATCCAGGCGATGCGCAAGCGCCCACAGGCCGTGATGATGACCCTGACAAACCTGCCCATGACCATGCCGGACATCGTGACCGGTATTTCGCTGATGATCCTGTTCACATTCACAAAAATTGAGCGCGGATACATGACGATGCTGCTCGCGCATATCACCTTTAACACGCCCTATGTCATCCTCTCGGTGATGCCAAAGCTCAAGCAGATGAACAAGTTTACCTATGAGGCGGCGTTGGACCTGGGTGCTTCACCATCCTACGCGCTGCTGCACGTGATCCTGCCGGAAATCACCCCCGGCGTGGTCACCGGTTGCCTGCTGGCGTTTACCTTGTCGCTGGACGATTTCGTCATCAGCTATTTCACAACCAGCCCGATGGTACAGAACCTTTCGACGCTGATCTATTCCAAAGCTCGTATCGGCATAGAGCCCACGCTAAACGCGTTGAGCGCGTTAATGTTTCTCTCACTGCTGATTCTGTTGCTCATCGTTAACCGCCGCGCGGGAAAAACCACCCGGTTGTAGACGCATATGCGTTCTATGATATTATGAATTTGGAGGGAGTTCGACCATGCGTAAAGCTTTGTCGTGTATGCTTCTTGTGCTCCTTGTATTCTGCCTGCCCCTCTCCGGTCTGGCTGAGGAAGTCGTAAACGTTTATAACTGGGAGGATTACATCGACCCGGCCGTGCTGGATCAGTTCACCCAGGAAACCGGCATCACGGTCAACATGATGAACTTTACGACGAACGAAGATATGATCGTAAAGGTGCAAAATTCTCCGTCTTCCTTCGATGTTGTTTTCCCCTCGGATTACATGATTGAGCGTATGATTACCCAGAATATGCTCTCCCCGATCGATTTTAACAACGTGCCTAACTTCCAGTATATCGAAAAGAGCCTGCTCAATCCCGATTACGATCCGACTAATGCTTATAGCGTACCGTATATGTGGGGCACCGTCGGCATCCTGTATAATAAAACGATGGTAACGGAACCGGTGACCAGCTGGGGTATTCTGTTTGATCCCAAGTATAAAGACGAAGTCTTTATGATCGATTCCATCCGGGACTGCCTGGGCGTGGCCCTGAAATATCTGGGTTATTCCATGAATACCCGCGATCCGCTGGAGTTGAATGCCGCCAAAGAGCTGTTGATTAAGCAAAAGAAAGACGGCATCGTGAAAGCATACCAGGTAGACGAAACCAAGGATAAGATGGTTGCCGGCGAAGCGGCGCTGGCGCTGGTATGGAGCGGCGACGCACAGTACGCAATTGATTTGAACCCCGATCTGGCCTATGCGGTACCGGATGAGGGCAGCAATATCTGGGTGGATGGCATGGTAATCCCCGCAGCGGCAAAGAATAAAGAAAACGCTGAGAAGTTCATTGATTTTATATGCCGCCCCGATATTGCCAAAATGAACTGTGAAAAAATCTGGTATTCATCCCCCAACACCGGCGCAATCGAGCTGATGGGTGACTCGTATATCAATAATCTTACGATGAACCCAACTCAGGACATCGTAAACCGCTGTGAATTTTTCCACGATATTCAGGACTTTATTCAGATCTACAACGCCATGTGGCTGGAGATCAAGAGCGCATAAGGAACTATTGAAATGCAGTCAAGCGCCCCGCGGTTTCCGGCTTTCGGAATCGCAGGGCGCTTTGCGTTGGAATGAAGAGGATGAATGTCGGAGGTCAGCGGATACCGGTCACTTCATATCCGGCTTCCTCCACAGCATGTTTCAGATCATCATCCGTTACCGAATCATCCAGCGTTACGCTGGCATTTTTCGCGTTCAGGTCCACGGTTGCTTTCTGAACGCCCGCCAGGCTGTTCAAAGCTTTTTCAACATGCATCTTGCAATGATTGCAGCTCATACCTTCAATTTGGATCGTCTTATTCATACGGATCACTCCCTGCTAAGTGTTTGCGGGTCGTAATCAATACCTGTTTCAGTATCAACCCGCATGGATAGTATACACCCTTGCGACGAATGCCGAAACCATAGCAGGAAGATGACTGTAAAAAATCGAAAGCTACTGTATTGACAGAAAGGGGAAACAACGTATGGAAAAAAGACCTTTCGTCGGAGTCTCCGGAAGTATTGAGCCTGAAGGACACAAACAGTATATACCTCGCGTTTATCTGCGCAGTTTGCTCAAAGCCGGAGTTATTCCGGTTTTATTGAGTATCGATATGGATGTGAAGCAACTAAAGCTTTGCTTGTCACGACTGGACGGCGTGATGTTATCCGGCGGGAACGACTTGGACCCCGCGCTTTTCGGCGAGGAAGCTGTTCCGGAAGTGAACCAGATCAGCCCTTTGCGCGATGAATTTGAAATCCGCTTAATTAAGGAAGCCTACCGTGACGATATGCCGATTTTCGCGATCTGCCGGGGAATCCAGACCCTGAACGTCGCTTTGGGCGGAACGCTGTATCAGGACCTGCCAACCCAGTATCCCGCGCCGGAAGGCGCGCAGCCGATTGCTCACCTGCAATCCATATCGTCCAAAGAACCTTCCCATCGTGTGAATTTTCCGGCGGGCTCGCCGCTTCGCGCGATTTTTGCAAAAGAATCCATCAAGGTCAATTCCCTGCACCATCAGGCGATCAAAGCGGTTGCCAAACCGTTGGTCGTTTGCGCTTACGCGGAGGATCAGGTGATTGAGGCGGTATACGATCCGGGCAAACCATTCGTTTGGGGTGTTCAGTGGCACCCGGAGCGTTTGGCGGCAGGCGCGCCTCTTTTTAGCGCCTTTGCGCGCGCGGCATCGGATTATTCCGAACGAAAGGAAGTTGGAATTTGAAGGAGCTTTTCGATCTGTTCTACTCCTTTATGCTGATTGGCGTGTTCACTTTCGGCGGCGGTTTTGCCATGCTTCCGATGTTAACGCGTGAAATTGTGGACAAGCATCACTGGGCGACAGACGAGGAGCTGCTTGATTACTTCGCGATTGGACAGTGCACACCCGGTGTGATTGCGGTAAATACCGCCACTTTTATTGGCTATCGCAGGCATGGCGCGCTCGGTGCGGCCATCGCCACGCTGGGTGTAGTTCTGCCTTCATTCTTCATCATTGTATTCATTGCCGCGTTCCTCAGCAATTTTATGCAGATCGCATGGATTGCACATGCTTTCGCCGGAATCCGAATTGCCGTATGTGCGTTGATCGTTTCTACTGTCCTCAAGCTTTTTAAAACGAATGCCAACACCTGGCCCAAAGTGCTGATCGCAGTGCTTGCTTTCGTTTGTGTTGCGTTGCTTTCTCTTTCCCCCATCTATGTAACGCTTGCGTTTCTGGTTTTCGGTGCTTTCTTCTTCGGAAGGAGGCGTTCAGCATGACTTATTTCCTTTTAGCTTATGAATTCTTAAAAGCAGGTCTTTTCGCGATCGGCGGCGGACTGGCGACGCTCCCCTATCTGATGGAGATGTCGCAGAATCACCCCACCTGGTTCACACTGGAAGAACTGATGAATATGATCGCGGTCTCCGAGTCAACACCTGGCCCGCTTGGCGTGAATATGGCCACTTACGTCGGCTTTCACGTAGGAGGCATTTTAGGTGCAGCAGTCGCGACTTTCTCACTGGTGCTTCCATCCTATCTTACGGTTCTCATTGTGATTCGGATTTTAAACCGATTTCGCACAAGCCGTATTGTGAATGGAGGGATGGAAGCGCTTCGCCCCGCCGTGACCGGATTAATCGCCGCGGCCGGCTTTTCGGTGTTCTGGTCCTCCATTTATCGGGAGGTTGCCGGCGCCATGCAATTCCAATGGGTTGCATTTCTTTTGTTTCTGTGCTTTTTTACTGCGATGCAGTTAAAACCTCTTCGCAAATTGCATCCGCTGGTCTATATTGCGGCAGGCGCGCTTCTGGGCATCGTATTGCAGCTCTAGCTTTTCACAGCCCGCCGGTATTTGCGAGATCCAATAATGTGCTGATCCAGTCCGGGTCAAACTGTTTGCCGCTCTGCCGTATCATTTCGTCAATACAGGCCTGGTATTGCATTGCGGAGCGATAGGGTCGATCCGACAGCATTGCGTCAAAAGCGTCCGCAATCGCAATGATTCGCGAAAGCATGGGGATTTCTTCTCCACATAATCCATCCGGGTATCCGCTACCGTCATAATGTTCGTGATGGTGCCGGACGATTCTGGATATCTCGCTGCCCGCATCCAATGGCCTCAGGATGTCTTCGGCAATCGTCACGTGCTTTTTAATAATATCAAACTCCTGTTTGGTCAGCCGTCCCGGTTTTTTCAGCACATCATCCGGAATACCGATTTTCCCAATATCATGCAAATTGGCTGCTGTTTTCAGTGTATCGTATTCGATCCCAACGCCGTACCGCTGTTCGTACAGTTTGAGAGCATATCGGCATACATTCGCCGAATGGTTGCCGGTATAGGCATCCCGCTTCTCCAGCATCTTGTTGATGGATTCCAATGATAACACCAGCAGGTCATGATACCGGCTTTTCAGACTATCCGCTGTCTCCTGCATCATTCTGTAGGCGGTTGCACGTTCCAGCTCCAATTTTCTTTTCTCAGTCACATCTTCTGTTAATATGGCAAGGCCGATTGCCTGGCCGGATTGATTGAGTATGCCTGCGTAGGTGTTAATGTAAAATTTGCCGTTGGCCGTATCCTCAATCATTCGTTTATACTTTGTTTCCGGTTTGCTTAAGATATTATCGATAGCTCGAATCACTTTTTCCCGCGATTCTGTTTTGTGACAGTCACGTATATCCTGTCCAAGCAGATCATTTCGGTTCACTTTACGGATGAATTCCGCTGCTTGGTTTACATATACCATCGTACCGTTCGTATCGGCGAGAATAACGCCGATAGGAAGCTGTTCCAACAATGCGTCTGTTATTTCGCGAACGGCGTCGTCTTTCACAACTTTCACCTCCGGTATCGCCGCTTCTGTTTCGTTGCTTTTCCTGGCTCCATTCCGTGAAAACTGGAATATCATGACGAATCAATTAACATTAATATACATATATTTCTTTATTTTGTCAACTCGATTGCACAAATGATATTCTGGGTTTAGAATTTCTGTGTTATTGACATATGCCATATACTGTGTTATCCTGATTGTGTTATTGGCATATGCCGCAAATACCTCCTTCCCTTTGGAAGCGCCTACTGTTGTATGAAAGAAGGACACCGGTATGCCCAGACCCCGAAAATGGCGGATGGTATGCTGTCTCCCTCCCGTTCGCGAATTTGCCCCCTCCGGGGATGGATCGGGAACCTGTGTAGTCATGTCAGTTGACGAATACGAATCCATACGCCTGATTGATTATCAAAATCTTTCTCAGGAAGAATGCAGCGAATATATGCATATCGCCCGCACCACTGCCCAGCAGATTTATGGAAACGCGCGACGAAAAATCGCTCAGTCGTTGGTGGAAGGTCGAACGTTACGGATTGAGGGCGGAGACTACCGCCTGTGTGAAGGCAATGGATGCCATGCCGGATGCTGCCATCAAAATCAGCGGCCCTGCGCAAGAAAACAGGAGGAAATGAAGAGTGATAATTACTCTGCAGCAGAGTGATTTGCAACCCTCAACAGCGATTTCCCGGCATGCTCAGGAATGCCATCGTTCGTCCGGGTAAATGCTGGATCAATCCCTTTCACGCCTGCCTTTTCAGAGCGCCGCACTTCAGGTTCGAGAAGCCTTGTAATAGTGCACTATCCCTTCGGCATTTCTCGCCCAGATCTGCTGCGTCCCGCCTTGGCACAGCGAAGTGATTGAATCATCGCTTACTTAGGATGTTCTTTGGCCAATGGTTTGCCCGGCGATCGAAATATTTTCGCTTCTCATCAAAGAAAGGATTGGTTGATATGAAAATTGCCGTTCCCTGCATGGACACTCAAATCGCACAACATTTCGGACACTGCGAAAACTTCCGGATTTTCGCGACTGAGAACAGGGCGATTACTACGGAGACCAGCATCGCAAACCCCGGCCATAAACCTGGATTTTTGCCGAATTTCCTTGGAGATATGGGAGTAGAGGTAATTATCGCAGGCGGTTTGGGCGGCGGAGCCGCAGATTTATTGAAAGAGCGCGGAATTGAAATCGTTACGGGCGCTTCCGGTGATGCGCGCGAAGCAGTGGTCGCATACCTGAAGGGCGAGCTAAAATCCACTGGTACGCTTTGCCACGAGCATGAACATGAACATGAACACGGGGAAGGTTGCGGTTCTTCAAAGAAAGATGCGCATTAAACATTTGTCGGGTTCCAAATCCAAAAAAGCCATGCTTATAACAGAGCATGGCTTTTTTGGATTTGGCAATAAGATGAACCGAATCGAAAATTCATCACGCTATTTATTCGTCTTTTCTGCTACTCTCCCCGCGCCGAAACCAGTTTAACATTGTTAAATCAGGGGTAATCTTTTACCGGATGTTTCATTTTTCGGGAGGTGTTACACCATGGCAGAACAGGGTATGATGAACGAGGCATCGCATCTGATTGATGAAAAAATCGCTTCTCTTTCGGATTGGCGGGGAGAAACTCTTCGGCAGATCCGCGATATTATTACGAATGCAGTGCCGGGTGTAAAAGAAGAATGGAAGTGGCGAGGCACACCTCTGTGGAGCCTGAACGGCATTCTGTGTACCGGAGAAGTGTATCAGGACAAGGTAAAGGTCACCTTTCCGAAAGGCGCCCAGATGAACGATATTCATCATCTTTTCAACGCCAGCCTTGATGGAAATCAAAGGCGGGCTATTGATTTTTCACAGGGCAATCTAGTACCGCAGGAAGCGTTCTCGTCCCTTATTGCACAGGCTGTTTTACTGAATACCCAGAAATGATGTTATTACGTTAAGGCAATGATGATCATACGCTATCCTATCTGTCATATGACCATCTTTTTGCGTATTATAAACATCTCTTTGTATAATCCAGCGATAGTTAACGTCGAATTCATCTTTTTTCGTTATAATACGACGGGAGGTGAAAAAAATGTTCCACGTGCTGGTAACCGATGACCAACCCAACGCACGAAAACTGCTGGAAACTGTTCTTCGCCGGAACGGTTACGAGGTATACACGGCGGAAAACGGTCAGGCAGCACTGCAGGCGATGGAAGAACATCATATCGACATCATCCTTCTGGATATTATGATGCCCGGTATGGATGGTTATGCGTTTACACGTGAGCTGAGAGAAAACGGTGATAACACACCGATCCTGATGATTACCGCACGCCAGCTTGCGGATGATAAAAGGGAAGGTTTTCTGGCCGGTACGGATGATTATATGACCAAACCCGTAGATATGCAGGAAATGCTGCTTCGTATTCGCGCGTTGCTTCGCCGGGCCCAAATTGTCAGCGAACGCAGATTGCAGATTGGTGAGGTGACGTTGGATTACGACTCGCTTACCGTTACGCGGGGAAATGATACGCAAACATTGCCGAAGAAGGAGTTTTATCTGCTTTACAAACTGCTTTCCAGCCCTAATAAAATATTCACACGCATCCAGCTGATGGATGAAATTTGGGGCATGGAATCCGAAAGCGGCGATATCACCGTCAACGTACATATGAACCGACTTCGCAGACGTTTTGAAAACTATCCCGATTTTGAGCTCGTGTCTGTGCGTGGCCTCGGTTATAAGGCGGTGAAAAAGGGATGATGCGAAAGTGGACGCACAACATGCGTCTTTCTCTGCTCTTTTCTCTGGTGGTTTTGCTAATCTTCCTGATCACTGGCCTGATCATGGCACTGATCAGCTTCGCCCTTCTCCATCTCGGCGTAATGGATCGACTTGGATGGCGGAGTGCGTTCCCGATCATCCTGGCGCTTCTGCCTGCCAGCGCTATCGTAGGCACATTTGTTGCGCTCGTTTTTGGCCGAATCCCATTAAAACCAATGCAAGATATGATTGACGCGACGAACCGACTTGCGTCCGGGGATTTTTCCGTCCGTTTGAACTTCTATCGAGCGGGACAGTTCAAGGTACTTCGCGACAGCTTCAACCGCATGGCGCAAGAGCTCAGCAGTATTGAGATGCTTCGGAATGATTTCATCAACAATTTCTCGCACGAGTTTAAAACCCCGATTGTCTCGATCAAGGGTTTTGCAGAGCTGCTGAAAGACGAAACTCTGACCGCTGAGGAGCGCAACGAATATCTGGATATCATTATTCGGGAATCGTCACGTCTGGCGACAATGTCCACCAACGTGCTGAACCTTTCCCGAATCGAGAACCAGACGATTGTCGCCAACCGAAAGCCAATTGATGTGAGTGAGCAGATACGCCGTTGCATACTATTACTGCAATCTGTGTGGGAAGGCCGCAACATCAATATGGATATTGATCTGGAAGAAGTTGTATTATACGGCAATGAGGAAATGCTTAGTCAGGTGTGGCTGAATCTTTTAGATAACGCCATCAAGTTTACGCCAGAGGGCGGCCATATCGGGGTAAGCCTTACACGAAAGGGCAGGAACGCCGAAGTGATCTTCCGGGATGACGGAGTCGGAATCCCCGCGGATCAGCAGGAACGGGTGTTTGATAAATTCTACCATACTGATGCGGGCAGTATCGCACCCGGCAACGGAATCGGCCTGACGCTCGCACGAAAAATCGTTCGTCTCCATGACGGAGATATTTCCTGCCGGAGTTCGCCGGGTAATGGTTCTGTATTTACGATCACGTTGCCAGTTTCGAAAGATTCTTAGATTTTTAAGATACATTCAGCAATTGTCTGAATGATCGGTTGTAATGCTGTTCTCCGGAACAGCTGAATGGAGGATCGTCTGTGAAAAAGCGTAAAAAATGGATTTGGGTACTGGTCATTCTTCTGATTCTTTTTATTGGCGGTTACGGCCTTTTTGGCGGCAGGCAAACAGTACGGTATGCCGAAGATACGGCCGTCACAGGGAATCTATCGACTTTTTATAATTTTACAGGTACAGTGGATGTTACCAATTCGGTTAAACTCACATCGCCGTCTGATGCGAAAATCAGCGAAGTATATGTGCAGCCAAATTCGCAAGTCGCGGACAACGCCCGCCTGATGCGGTTGGATGACGGAACGATATTAAAGGCGGATATTGCAGGAGAAGTAACCGGTCTTACAGCGGAAGCCGGAAACTACGTACGTACCGGCGACGCGTTGCTGGAGATTCTTGATCTTTCCAGCATGAAAGCCACTTTTCAGGTGGATGAGTATGACGTAGCTGCCGTTACGATCGGTAAGCCTGTGAGCATCACCGTAGATGGTACCGGTGAAAGCTTTGAAGCACCGATAACGGCTCTGGATATGCGTGCTGTGCAATCAGGTGATTTAAGCTACTATACGGCTACCGCTGATCTTCGTGGTATTCAACTGCCCGAAGGAACCATGCCCGGCATGCAGATATCTGTTAATGTACCGCATCAGCAGGCGGATAACGCTGTGCTGCTAAAAATCAGCGCCATCAGCTTCGGCGCAGATAACCAGCCTTATGTGCTAATGCAAGGGGAAAAATCCGTGCGTCAGGTTCTGGTGGAAGTTGGGATTAATGACGGAACCCATGTCCAGATAGTATCCGGCGTCAACGCGGGCGACACGGTATTGTATACCCCGGCAGCAGCAGCCGATTTGCAGGAGATATTCACCAATCGCAGTAACAACATGGCGAACAGGGTGGCGCAAGAATGAGCGAAGAATTCTTCCGAATGTCCAATATTGTGAAGCGTTACCACATGGGTGACGAATGGCAGACAGTTCTGAAAGGAATCAATCTGACGGTTAGCGAAGGCGAGTTTCTTTCGATTCTGGGCCCTTCCGGCAGCGGAAAATCTACGCTGATGAACATCATCGGCTGCCTGGACACCCCAACCGAAGGGGAATATATCCTTCGCGGTCGTAAAATCGCAAGCCAAAACCCAAGACAGCTAGCCGCCATCCGCAATAGAGAAATCGGCTTTGTATTTCAATCATTTCAGCTGCTTCCTCGCCTGGACGCGATTCATAACGTGGAATTACCGCTGATCTACGGCGACGTTAACGAGAAAGAACGCTGGCAGCGTGCCGAAGAAATGTTGATTCGCGTAGGTCTGAAAGAGAAATTACGCAATCACCCCAACCAGCTTTCCGGCGGACAGCAGCAACGGGTCGCCATCGCCCGGGCGTTGGTTACTAACCCTAGTATTCTGCTTGCGGACGAACCGACCGGTGCACTGGATCAGGCAACCGGTCAGCAGGTGATGGAGCTTTTCAGGGAGATTAGTCAGGAAGGTCGAACCATTATCATGATTACGCATGACCTTTCCATCGCGCAGCATGCGCGCCGGATCGTGCATATTCTTGACGGCGTTCTTTCCGAGGGAGGTGGCGGGCATGTTTAAACGAAAAGTCGGCCTCTTGAAAGATAGCCTGCGCATGTCCGTTACCAACATCTGGAGTAGTAAAATGCGCTCCTTTCTAACGGTCCTTGGTATCGTAATCGGTGTTACGGCGATTATTGCACTGGTAACGATTATGCAAAGCGCAACCAGCGAGGTGACGGAACAATTTGTAGCGATGGGAACCGGTCGTCTGGTGGTTACCGCAACCGGAACGCCGCTTAAAACCGGTCTCGCTTCCGCAGATCTGGAAACCGTGAGCGCAATACCTAACGTTGCATGCGTTTCCCCGAGTGTCAGCTTCACAGCAGCGGTGAAATCCTCTAACGACTGGGTAGAGTCCGCGACTGTAGACGGGTATAATGAAGTATATTTCGAGCATAATACCGGCCTGGTTGCCCGCGGTCGCTCACTTTCCCCGCTGGATGTTGCAAACCGCAACCATGTTGCCCTTCTGGATGCCACCGCACAGAAAAACCTGTTCTTCGGCCGTGATCCGCTTGGGGAAACCATCTATATAAACGGTTATCAGTATCAGGTGATCGGGATTCTCTCCGACGCGGACAGCAGCGACGTAATGACACAGGCGCAAGGCAGCGATAATGATGACGGCCGTTTGATTATCCCATACACCTCCGCGATGACCTTATCCGGGCGGCGGAATATTAACTCGTTGAGTGTTTATGTTACGGACACACAATATACCGATCAGGTGCAAAACGACCTGAAAAGTGTTCTGAACGCCGCTTTTAATTACAAAGACGACAGTTATAAAATCATCAATATGGAAAGTTTGCTGGATACCATGGATACAATGCTTTCCATGATGACTATGCTGCTGGTGGGCATTGCTTCCATCGCGTTACTGGTGGGCGGAATCGGCATTATGAATATGATGCTGGTTACCGTATCGGAGCGTACAACCGAAATTGGTCTTCGAAAAGCGCTCGGCGCTGAACCAGGGCAAATCCAGCTGCAATTTCTGATTGAGTCGATTATCCTGAGTATATCGGGCGGTATCATTGGTATTGTGCTCGGACTTGCCGTATCCTACCTGTTCAGCATCATCGCGGATCTCCCCTTCGTTGTATCGGGCATGGCGATTATACTGGGCGTCGGCTTTTCCGCCGCTGTTGGTATCATCTTTGGCTGGGCGCCCGCCCGCAAAGCCAGCGCCCTCAACCCCATCGATGCCTTACGAAGTGTTTAACCTGAGAAAGGATGAAAATTATGAATAAGAAGTATCTGGCAGTTATTCTATCCCTCGCGATCATGGCGTTCTACCTGCCGGCCATAGCCGAAACCAGTTCCGTGAATTACTCCGGCACGGTAGAATACACCAATACTATTACTGTGACCGCGCCTTTTGGCGGGAATATTGAGGATTACACACTGAGGGTCGGGGACACCGTGACCGCGGGTGAACCGCTTCTTGCCCTTGCCGGTAACAACGTGTACGCCCCTCAAGACGGCATCGTACGCGGTTTGCTTGTTCTGCCGGGAGACGACGCAGCCCAGACGATCAGCCGGTACGGCGCATTGTTATACCTGCAGCCCACTTATCAATATACGTTGACCGCTTCCACGTCCGGCGCATATGATAGCGATAAACTTCATAACACCAACCGTTACCTTACCCCCGGCGAGATCGTGTATATGCAAAGTACCGCTGACGATACCCGCACCGGCACTGGACTGATTACGAATGTGGACGGGCGCAGCTTCACCGTAGAAGTACAGTCCGGCACGCTGGACCCGGAAGATACGGTCAATCTTTTCCGTGAAGCGTCATTTACGACCTCCAGCCGTATTGCACGTAACGCACGGCTACAAAACGCTCCGATGGTCGCCATTACGGCAGAAGGCAGTGTATTGCGTTGCGCTGTTACCGAAGGACAAAGCGTGAAGCGCGGCGATCTTCTGCTGGAAACCGTTACCGGTACGCTTGAGGGTTTACAACCCGGAAACGATCAGATTATGTCTCCTGTTGATGGTGTGATCGTATCCCTGATGAAGAAGCCCGGAGATGCTGTTACGAAAAACGACGTGCTCGCAACTCTCTATTCACAGGACGCACTACGCGTTACTTTCCCAGTAGACGAAAGCGATCTGGACAGAATAGCAGTAGGCAATCAGGCTTCCGTCACGTTTGACGCGCTTCCCGAACGCAGTGTGCTGACCGGAACGGTTGAGGCGATATCATCTCTCCCCGTATCGGACAGCGGCAGCCCACAGTATACCGTTACCATTACTTTAAGCAGTACCGAAGGACTTCGCGATGGCATGAGCGTTACAGTGAGCTTACCGTAACATTCGCAACTTCCCATCTTCTTCGTATTCTTCCGCCGGGCAGTACGCTGCCCGGTTTTTGTATTGAATCAATGCGCATCACCTTTTGGAATCAAGGTTTTGACCGATCTGCGCTTTGGCTTCCCCGTCTTCGGGCATTGACTTTACTTATATTTAACATTAGATCATTGAGAATTTACCTTCTCTTAACAATTGATTTATGTTACAATTATTTTTGGCCTGCGTTGTCTGTTAAGCACACAGGATTGATAATCTGCCGGATGTAGAAGGAAGTGGCCGGATTTGAACGATTTTTCTCTGGCGTGGTTTCTTGGGCAGGTAACGACGAACCCAGTATTGTTGATTACGGTGATTCTCACTTTGGGTGTGATTTTCGTAAACGGTTGGACCGACGCACCCAACGCGATCGCAACCTGCGTGGCAACCCGTGCAATGCCACCTCGCGCCGCCGTGTTAATGGCCGCCTTTTTCAACCTGTTGGGCACCTTCGTGCTTACGCTGGTCAACTCAACGGTTGCTATGACGATCAAGAACATGGTCAATTTCAGTGGTAACAACCATGAGGCGCTTATCGCGCTTTGCGCGGCGCTTTTCGCGATTATCATCTGGGCTGTCGCTGCATGGTATTTCGGTATCCCCACCAGTGAAAGCCACGCATTGATTGCGGGTATTTC
Organism: Bacillota bacterium; assembly: GCA_023395615.1. Classification (GTDB taxonomy): domain Bacteria; phylum Bacillota; class Clostridia; order Christensenellales; family Aristaeellaceae; genus CAXXOK01. The sequence continues at coordinate 153,746 of JAEWYP010000019.1, read as the reverse complement.
TGGCGCTGCGATTGCGCTGCATAACGGTTTTGGCGGCATCAATGGCGGCGAATGGATCAAGGTGATTTACGGCCTGGTGCTTTCCACGGTGCTGGGATTCGTAAGCGGTTACCTGATCACAAAGCTGGTAGTGCTGATCTGTCGAAGAATGGATCGAAGAAAAACAACAGGTTTCTTTAAGGGTGCGCAAATTTTCGGCGGAGCCGCGATGGCTTTTATGCACGGTGCGCAGGATGGTCAGAAATTTATGGGTGTTCTGATCTTAAGCGTATTCCTCGCCAATGGCAGCGACGCGACAGGCGCAGTTATCCTGCCGATTTGGATGATGGTTCTCTGTTCTCTGGTTATGGCAATCGGTACCTCCATCGGCGGCTACAAAATCATCAAGGCTGTTGGCATGGATATGGTCAAGCTGGAAACCTATCAGGGCTTTTCGGCAGATATGGCCGCCGCGTCATGTTTGTTGATTTCCTCGCTGTTTGGCATTCCCGTAAGCACGACGCACACCAAAACAACCGCCGTGATGGGCGTCGGTGCTTCCAAACGACTGTCCTCGGTTAATTTCGGCCTTGTCAAGGATATGGTGCTTACCTGGGTTCTCACGTTTCCAGGCTGCGGCTTAATCGGTTATTTAATGGTTAAGCTGTTTGCGTTATTCACCTGATTATGAGAGGAGATCGGAGATATGGCAAAGAAAACGGATAACTTTTATTTTAACAACTTTATCGAAAGCGCTGGGCTGTCTTGTGAAGCCGCGGAAATGCTCAAGGCGGTACTGGTGAATTTCGATGTGAAAAAGCTGCCCGAGCAGCGCGCACAGCTTCACGAAATCGAGCACAAGGGTGATAATACCCGCCACGAACTGATTCATAAACTGGTAAGCGCCTTTATTACCCCCATCGAACGGGATGATCTTACCAAACTGAGCCAGAACATTGATGATGTGACCGATGCCATCGAAGACATTCTGATTCGCATCTATATGACCAACATCACCACGATCCGTCCGGACAGCATTGATTTTGCAGATCTGGTGATCCATTGTTGCTGCACGATGAAAGAAATGCTTTGCGAATTCGCGAATTTCAAGAAGTCCAAGAAGCTGAAGGAACTGATTATTGAGTTGAATCGGCTGGAAGAAGTCGGCGACGAAAAATACCTGAACTGCATGCGAAATCTGCATACCGCATGTAACGATCCCATTGAAATTATCGCGTGGCGTGAGATTTATGACATTTTCGAGCGTTGCTGCGACACCTGCGAAAATGTGGCAGACATCGTAGAAGGGATCACGATTGGCAACAGCTGATCCCGCATCCCTTCTGCACCTTGACAGATATATGGCATAACGTCACTTCTTCTGTTTTTCAGGTAGACTCATTCCCTGGGAAAACAGAAGAAAAGCATCTTCCCATTGACATTCTGGTTGTATTTCGATATATTCATTTTATTGGGAAAAATGCTTGGAGGCTTTTGCATGAACAAAACATCAGCCCGGTTCGTCTGTGCGCTGATTGTGCTGTTCATGCTTTTTTTCTGCGTTGTCGGCGCTCAGGCAGCCTTGTTAAAACCTGATCTTTGCGTCTCTCCGTCCGCTGCTGCTCCCCGCTCCGAAGATATATGTCTGATGATTACCGCAGGAGATATGCGGCTTGCAATCATTCCTTCCGGTTCTCAAATTCATATGCAGGTTACGCCTCCAAACTGGCTTCATTCCTTGCCGACTGATGTGGCAGGCGCGCAAACATTCAGTTTTACTACTTCTGCATTATTTAACGGATCGCGCTTTCAATCATCAACGATCCAGTGTTATATCTGCCACCCTCATCAGGGACCTCCTCTTCTTCCTAAAAACACTGTGATTTTCACCAGATTATGATGAACGAAGAGGAGATGCCCATATTATGTTCTGGGTTATAGCATCCATTGTAGTTTCTATTGCGGCGATTGGGGTTGCCTGGTATTTTTACCGTTGGGTGAAAGCTCTGCCGTCTGCAAGTGACAAGTTGAACCACATCGGTAAGCTGATTCACGACGGCGCCTTTACCTTCATTAAAACCGAATATAAAACGCTGTTAATTTTCTGCGGATCCGCTGCGATCCTGATTCTGCTGCTGTTCCCCAATCCTGTTTGGACCGGTAATGGAATCAGCCGGAATGTACTCATGATGATTGCATACATTCTTGGTTCGGCCTTTTCTGCCGTGGCTGGAGTTGTGGGAATCAGCATCGCGACTGTCGCAAACGTTAAGGCGGCTTCCGCCGCGCAAAAGGGAATCGCACCCGCTTTTATGGCTGGTTTCCGCGGCGGCGCGGTTATGGGCATGGCGGTTGTAGCCTCTTCCCTGTTTGGCACGGCGATCCTGTATCTGATTACCGGCAGCCAGGAAATTATTATGGCGTTCAGCTTTGGCGCCAGCTCCCTTGCGCTTTTCGCGAAAGCGGGCGGCGGTATCTTTACCAAAACCGCAGATATTTCCGCCGACCTTGCCGGTAAAGTGGAACTGGGCATCCCAGAAGACGATCCCCGCAATCCGGCTGTGATCGCAGATAACGTTGGCGATAACGTTGGCGACGTTGCCGGTATGGGCGCGGACCTGTTTGACTCCAACGTAGCTTCCATCGCTGCCGCGATCATCATCGGCGCGGTCATCGGGCGTGTGGATCTCGTTTTCTGCTTTGGCGCGCTGGGTCTGCTGGCTTCTATTGTCGGCGTTTTACTGGCGCGTATCGGTGTGAACGGTGATCCCGGAAAGGCGCTGAACCGCGGCACGTATGTAACATGCGGCATTTTCGCTGTTCTGACGCTGATTGCCAGCCGGATTGGCGCCGGATTTCCCCTGCGTATCTGGGGCGCCGCTATGCTGGGAATGGCCGCTGGTGTGATTATCGGCCTGACAAGCGAGTTTTTTACTGGGGACGATAAAAAACCGGTTGAGAAAGTGGCCCGCGCCTGCCAGAGCGGTCCCGCTTTCACCATTCTTTCCGGCTTCTCCTACGGTTTGTGGAGCACTCTGCCTTCCATGGCCGGTATCGGCCTTGCGGCTCTGTTCTCCTATAAAATCTGCGAACCTCTCGGGCCGGATTACGCAATGTTTGGCATTGCGATCGCGGCGTTAGGGATGCTCTCCGTTGTTGGCATGATCATCAGCAACGACGCATACGGCCCCATCGTGGATAATGCCCGTGGATTGGCGGAAATGGGCAGTCTGGGTGACGATGTGCTGGAAATTACCGATAAGCTGGATTCCGCCGGCAATACCTCCAAAGCGATCACCAAAGGGTTCGCCATCGGCGCTGCCGGTTTGACCGTTATTGCTCTGCTAGCCGCGTTTATTGAAACCGTTGAAGGATACGGTGCAACCGTAAACCTGAACCTGATGGAGCCGATGGTTCTGTTTGGCATTCTGGTCGGCGCAGCCGTACCCGCCATCTTTTCCGCCATGCTGATTCTTGGGGTAGATCGCAACGCACAAAAGATGGTTGCCGAAATTCACCGTCAGTTCCGGGAGATTCCCGGTCTTTCCGAAGGCAAAGAGGGTGTAAGCCCCGAATACGGAAAGTGTATCGATATCGCCGCGAAGGGCGCGATTCACGAACTGATCCCCGCCGGTCTGACCGCGATCCTGATTACACTGCTCGTAGGCTTCATTGGCGGCGTCAACGCGGTTGGCGGCTATCTGGCCGGCAACATTGTAACGGGTCTGCTGCTTGCTTTGCTGATGAGCAATGCGGGCGGTTTGTGGGACAATGCCAAGAAGTTTATCGAGTCCGGCAACTTCGGTGGCAAAGGCAGTGATGCGCATAAAGCGGCCGTCATTGGCGACACCGTAGGTGATCCTTTCAAGGATACCGCCGGTCCTTCGCTGAACACCCAGATTACCGTCGTTTCACTGGTCTCCTCCCTGGCGGCAGGTTTGTTTGTCGCCTTCTCACTGATTAAGTAAGCGAAGTATGATGATGAACGAGAAGAATCTTCCAAAGTCCGAGGGGGGCAAAGCCCCCCTCGGCGGCTGGCTGTTTTCCATGCTGAAGGGCACGCTGATCGGTACGGGTGCGATTTTGCCCGGCATCAGCGGCGGCGTACTCTGCGTTGTTTTCGGTATCTATCGGCCTGTGATGGAACTTTTAGCACACCCGATCCGGGAAATCAGGAAAAACTTCTGGTTTTTTGTTCCCATTCTGCTTGGTTTCGCAGTAGGCGTTCTGGGAATATCAAAACTCCTGAAATGGGTGCTGGAACGAGCCGAAACCCCCGCCATGTGGGCGTTTATCGGGTTAATCGTCGGTACCTTTCCTTCCCTTTGGAAAGAAGCGGGCAAAGAAGCCCGCACCAAAGGCAGCTGGTTGGCCCTTATCCTAACTTTTTCGATTATGCTGCCTTTTCTGTTCTATATGGAATCCATGCAGAATGGGCAGGCTGTGCAGGCAACCGGAGCAGCAACGACTTACAGTGTTTGGATCTGGCTCCTCTGCGGTGTTTTCTGGGGCCTCGGCTTTATCGCGCCCGGGTTAAGCCCTTCGTCCATCTTTTTCGTGCTTGGCGTAATGGGGCCGATGATGGATGGTATCTCCTCCCTTTCCATGCCGGTGCTGATTCCCATGGCGATCGGCCTGCTTGCCTGTGTGCTGTCGCTCAGCCGCGGTATCGGGTGGCTGCTGACACATAAAAACTCTGTAACCATGCACGTTGTGCTCGGCCTCACCTTCTCTTCCACGGTGGCCATTCTTCCCTTCGGCAATGCCAGATCGTGGATTGATGTTGTAATTTATGAGCTTTGTTTCTTTGGCGGATGTGCAGTCGCGCTTTGGATGGATCGCATGAATAGCAAACTGGAATCCAGTGGTCTCAAGTAATCTCCTGTCGCTCCTTACCCCTGAACCGCGTCGTTCAGGGGGTTTTCTGTATACGCGTTCAGGCTTGACGGTTACCCGCGCTACTGATATGATGCACATGTTGTCAGGTTTACATATTTTACCCGGGGAGGCGTTGTGATGAACGTCGTCCGATGGTTGAAACGGGACACGGAAGAGTTGGATTTTCACCGTTCCGCCCCTCAAAAAGCATCGCTTCGTTTCACGCGCATCTTGCGATCCGCAACGCTGATGTTCGTGATTATCGCGTTGGCCACGCTTGTTTCCATAGGTTTTCGCAGCCTCGGTTTCAGCGAAGTGAACTACATCATGACATATAATCTGGGTGTTGTGCTGATCGCTTATTTTTCCGAGGGATATGGCTATTGCGTTGCGGCTTCGTTCTTCTCCATGCTGACTTATAACTTTTTCTTTACCGTTCCGTATTACACATTGATCGCCTATAGCCCCGAATACCCTGTGACCTTCATCAGCATGCTGTTATCCGCTTTGATTGCCAGCACCATTACGACTCGAGCGCGAATTGAATCCCGTTTGGCGGAAAACCGTGAGCGCCGCGTGCAGATATTATACCGTCTGGAAAAAAACCTGCTGGCGGTGCACAGTAAAACTCAGTTGCTGGAAACGACTGCGAAGGACCTGAATGAACTCTTTGGGGTTTCCATTCTGGTTACCGCCGCCGACTTAAGCGGTCAGCTTTCCATGCGATATGTGGAAGGCGCAGATGTTTTTCTGGCACAAAAAGAGCAGGCCGCTCTGCAGGAATGTTTTCTATCCGGTGTTGCCTGTGGCGCTATGAGTGAACTTTTTTCATCCTGTGTCGGCCATTACCGCCCCATCGTCGGTTCCAGCGGCGTGTTGGGGGTTGTCAGCATTGCTTTTCCGGAAGGGTTATTACTGGGAGAAAGCCAGAAACTATTTCTGGACGCGATTACCGCTCAGCTCGCCCTGGCATTGGAACGCGAGCGGCTTTACGAAAAACAGCAGCGTGTAAAGCTGGAAGTGGAACGGGAACATCTGCGTGGCGATTTGCTTCGCTCCGTTTCCCACGATTTGCGCACCCCTCTGACCGGCATGCTGGGTTCCGTCGGCACTCTGCTGGATCACTACGACGCACTGGATGACAGCGTTCGCCGCGAACTGCTGACCGATATTTATAACGAAACAGAGTGGCTAAGCGCTTTGGTTGAAAATGTGTTAAGTCTGACCCGCCTGGAAAGCCACACGGTAAAATTGCAGAAACAGCCGGAAGCCGTAGAAGAAGTTATCGCAGAATCCGTCTCTCGTATGGAACGGCGTGCGAATCAGCATCCGATCTCCGTTCATATTCCCGATGATTTACTGCTGGTTCCCATGGATGGCACTCTAATTGAGCAAGTGCTGATTAATCTGCTGGATAACGCCATCCAGCACACACCGGATGGAACGCCGATCGCCGTTACCGTAACCCGGGAATCTCAGCAGGCCGTGTTTGGGGTAAGCGACAGGGGGCCGGGGATTCCTCCTGAGGCTCTCCCCCACCTTTTTGAACGCTTTTATACCCGCCCCTCCGTACCGGGAGAGCGAAAAGGCGCGGGGCTGGGGCTGTCGATATGCAAATCCATCATCGAGGCGCATAACGGCTCGCTCTCCGCGGAGAACCTGCCGGAAGGCGGCGCACGATTCCGCTTTACCCTGCCTTTGGAGGATGCTGTATGAAACCGCTTGTATTAATCGTGGAAGATGAAAAAACGATCCGTCGCTTTATTCGTGTATCTCTGGAAGCACAGCAGTATGATTGTGTGGAAGCGCAGGATGGAGCGTCCGCGTTGTCGCTGGCCGCATCACGCCGCCCTGATGTGATGGTGCTGGACCTGGGTTTGCCGGATATCGATGGACTGGATGTGATCGCAAAGCTTCGTGGCTGGACCGATTTGCCGATTTTAGTGGTTTCCGCACGCGGCCATGAACGCGAAAAAGTGGAAGCTCTGGATGCCGGGGCGGATGATTACCTGACTAAGCCTTTTGGCGTAGCGGAATTGCTTGCACGGATCCGGGTATTGCTCCGCCGCCGGCAGCGGGATCAGGGGGATGGCGAAGGAAGCTCTGTATGGGAACTTGGTTTTCTGCGGGTCGATTACGAAAAGCGCCGCGTCACATTGGATAGCGAAGAACTGCATCTGACCCCCACGGAGTACAGGTTGCTTACTCTTCTCTCAGTCCACCATGGGAAGGTTTTAACTCACCGTTATCTGGTGCAGGAAATATGGGGCGAGGTGACCCCGGATGATACGCAGTGTCTGCGTGTCTGCATGGGGAACCTTCGCAGAAAACTGAAGGAAAACCCCGCTAAGCCCCGTATGATTATCACTGAAGTCGGCGTCGGTTACCGAATGGTGGACGAACTGTAAACATAAAACAAGATATGAATTTCACGTGTTTATTCTGATTTAACCCGGGTTTCCATCGTCCTCTCTCATGATAAGTGGGTTTCACATGTTCATCCTCTGTATTTCTGCCTTAAGCCGCCCGAACGGGCGGTTTTTTATACAATCCTTATACCGGGCAGATCAATTGTCACACCTTCCTTATAGGCAAACGCCTATACTGTAATCGTTCATCGGAAAGGGAGGATGAAAGATGCGTCAGGAACGGGAAGGATCCGCACTGCAAGATTTAGCCGATCGTATCGCGTCTCTGCTGCGAAACGGAAACCTGAAACAGGCTCGCGAAGAGATTGCCTCGGCCATGGCAGTGTTTGCGGATGCGCCGGAACCGCATAATTTACTGGGAATTTATTACGAACAGGAAGGCGACTTGCAGTCTGCGCGTAAGCATTATCGTGCCGCCTATGCGCTGGACCCCACTTACAAACCCTGCTGCCGTAACCTGGAACGCATTACCTGTTTTGATTTCTCAACCAAAATTACGGATGCGGACTTCGGGGACGGTGCTGAACAAACCGAAGATCCGTTGAAGCGAAAAATCGACATTTCGAGGTAAAGAATATGTATGTGATTATTGCCGGATGCCGAAAAGTAGGCTCCAGCCTTGCGATGGAACTGGCGCAGGAAAACCATGATGTGGTTGTGATCGACAGCGACCCGGAGCGCTTTAAGGCCTTGGGGTCCGGTTTTAACGGGGTAACGATTACCGGCATGCCAATCGATGAAGATGTACTTCGTGACGCCGGAGCGACGCAGGCAGACGCGTTGGCGGCTGTTACGGAAGACGATAATATGAACATTATGATTTCACAGGTTGCCAATGAGCTGTTTCATGTGCCAACCGTGATCACCCGCCTGTACGACCCACGCCGGGAAACCATTATGAGCGGCATGGGCTTAACCACCGTCTGCCCAACCACGCTGGCCGTGCAGCAGATTAAAAGTCAACTGTTGAATCACGAATTGTTGGGCACTCATATTTTTCGCGGTGTTTCCGTTTCCTTTCGCACAGTGAAGCCGCCTAAAAAACAGATCGGGAAATCCATTGCAGTTACGGACGAAAGCCCCGTGCTTGGGATATTAAGAGATAATCGTTTCATTCCCTATAACGGGAAGGTAACGGTCCTTGCGACCGACCTGCTGGTAATCGCCTTGTGTGAAGATCGGGAGGAATAAAAGCATGATGATTGTGATTGTCGGCGGTGGTAAAGTGGGCTACTATCTCGCAAAGACTTTGGCACCGGAGAAACACCGTCTGGTATTGCTGGAAGCCGACGCTCAGCAATGCGCAAAAATTGCCGGAGAACTGAACAAGCTGGACATTGAGCTGATTTGCGGGGACGGCACGGAAATTACCGCTCTTCAGGACGCAGGGATCGAACATGCGGACATCCTGATTGCGGTTACCGGCTACGACCAGAATAACTTCGTAGCCTGCCAGCTTGCCCGGTCCTATTTTGGGGTCCCCCGGACTGTGGCGCGTGTGAATAACCCAAAAAATATCGAGGTTTTTAAGCGCCTTGGCGTCGATTCGGTTGTCAGCAGTACTGCCCATATCGCGAATATTATCAGCCAGGAAGTTGACTGGGCTGGGATCAACCAGATGTTGGCCAGCAAGGTTGGCGATGTGCGCATGAAGGATATACCCGTCGGGGACGCCTCCTCAGCAGCCGGTAAACTGGTTTCTCAGCTGGATTTACCTGCCGGAACCGTACTGATGTCTATCATTCGGGGCAAGGAGGCCTTTATTCCCAACGGACAAACCCTTATTCAGGCCGGAGACAGTGTGATTGCCTTATCGCACGAAAGCAATCTGGGGTTGCTATCGGATTACTTCACCGCTTCCGGCGGAGGCGAGCAGCATGAATGACCGTTTCGAGAATTCCTCACAGCGCCGTATGTCGGACGGGAATGGGCTGCTGTACAGCCAGCTCGCACAGCGGAAAAGAAACCGCATGATAAAAAACGGGCTGCTTGGCATTGGAGCGGAACTTCTTTTCGCATGTGGGTTCATCCTGATCGGTTTTCTGATATCAATGTTGGCTGGATGGTGAATAATATGATGCCTGCCCGGAACCGTTCGGGGCATTGGAGAGCCGTTCTCTATTATATTGGCACGGTCATCTTATGCCTGGGCGCGATGATGTACCTGCCGATGATCGTATCGATGCTGTATGGTGAGTGGTCTGTCGCCGTGAATTTCCTTCTTTCCGGTAACCTGACGCTGATCCTTGGCGGTTCGCTTCTTCTGCTGTTCCGCCACAGCCGGATGCAGCGGCTTGGCTGGGGAGAAAGCATGACCGTTACGGCAAGCGCATGGTTTATCGGGATGATCGTTTGCGCATTCCCCTACTGGCTGAATGGAAATTACCTTTCGTTTCTCGATTGCTGTTTTGATGTGATGAGCGGTTTCACCACTACCGGTTTCTCGCTGATCCAGGATATGGATCATCTATCCAATGGCGTGAATACCTGGCGGCACATGCTTACATTTGTCGGCGGTCAAGGAATGGTTGTCCTTGTGCTGACTGTTCTCACGAAAGCTTCCAGCGGCATCTACCGCATGTATGTAGGTGAAGGGAAAGACGAACGCCTGCTTCCCAATGTGGTTCATACGTCGCGCTCCATCTGGATGATCAGCCTTGTCTATCTGGGTTTGGGCACGGTCAGCCTGTGGGTTGCCGGAATAAGCCTTGGTATGGCCCCGGATCGTGCCTTCCTGCATGGCTGGTGGATTTTCATGTCCGCGTGGAGCACAGGCGGTTTTGCCCCGATGTCGCAAAGCATACTGTATTATCATAGTGAGCTATACGAATTGATCACCATAGTGTTCTTCGTTCTGGGCTCCTTCAACTTCGCGTTACATTACGCCGTGTTTACGGGCAATCGCCGCGAACTGGTGAAGAACGTAGAAAGCATATCGCTGACCGTAACGCTCACGGTGCTGACCCTGATTACAACGCTGGGTCTGATGCGGCTGAACGTTTATCCGGATATGTCGCGATGTTCCGCAAAGGGTTTTATCAGCTCATTTCCGGCCATACAACCACCGGATTTATGACGATTTACGCCCGGCAATTCTATAACGAGTGGGGCGACATCGCGCTGTTCGCTATCGTAATCGCTATGCTGATCGGCGGCAGTGCCTGCTCTACCGCTGGCGGCTTTAAAGGATTACGGATGGGGATCATTTTCTCAGCGTTTAAGCGGGATGTTCGCCGGATGGCGCAGCCGGAAGGGCAAATCTCCGTGCAGAGATATCATCACATCCATGATGTTGTTCTGGACGATGGTACGGTCCGCAGCGCCATGCTGATCGTAATCGCTTATATCATAACCTTTACTCTCGGTACACTTGCCTGCATGCTGTGCGGGTATCCGTTCGCTATGTCGGTGTTTGAATCCGCCTCCGCAACCGGCAACGTTGGCTTGAGTATCGGGCTGATGTCCAGCGCGTCACCCGCTATCCTGAAAATCATCTTTCTGTTGATGATGTGGCTGGCCCGGCTGGAATTTATGTCTGTCCTCGCACTGAGCGCTTATATTGCCAAAAAGGTGAGAAGATCATGAAAAAAAAGATTCTTGCCCTGTTGCTGTTCCTTTTCTTGCCGACTGCGGCTTTTGCGCAATCTACGATTGTCAGCAGTACAGACCTGATCAATAACGCTTCTGCGCTGGACGGCCAAACGATAGTTTATACCGGGGAAGTTATCGGGGATATCATGCAAAGGGGAGATCATACCTGGCTGAACCTTTCCGATGGCAACAACGCAATCGGTATATGGGTCGCCACAGATCAGCTGGGTACCATTACTGTTGCCGGACGCTATGGACAGGTTGGGGATACGGTGCAGGTGACGGGTGTTTTTCATCGTGCCTGCCGTGACCATGGCGGTGATATGGACATCCATGCGGTACAGCTTCAGCGGATTACACAAGGGCATACTGTTGCCCATCCCGTGTCTGCCGTGCGGGTGATCTTTGCTGTGGCTACTGCGGGCGTTGGTATTGGTATTGTGATCCGTTTGCGGCGAAAACAGCGGAAACTTTGACGATAACGATCTTATGCGTAACGAATTGGGCAACCCCTCTATGATTTGAGCTGCTTGAAAGTGAAGCATTCTTGCTTGTAAAAGCTTGTTCTCTGTAAAAAGAGTGTATGAAGTAATTCATACGCTCTTGAAATGCAAAAACCCGCTCATCTGAGCGGGTACTGTGGTGGTCTGTACTGGACTCGAACCAGTGACCCCATCGATGTGAACGATGTGCTCTACCAACTGAGCCAACAGACCATTTGCCATTTCGTCCGCAATTGCACTGCTTTTATAACCAATATATCAACCATGCATCTGCGACTTTGCAATAATAGCATAGTTTGAAAGAGGTGTCAATATCCAAAACAGAATCCCGATGATTTTTTCGGAATTGACAAAACCTCACATTTTGCTATGATGATACGGAGAAAATTGAATTCGAGGTGTTCCCCAATGCTGTTCAACCCTTCTCCCGAGCAGTTTTCGCTGATTTATGATGCTGCGCCCTGCCGGGAGAGTGATACGGTTCTTCTGTTTCACCGAAACGAGGTTCTTCTTTCAGCTTCAGGCGATTCTTTTCTATTGCCCCAATGGCACGATGTGCGTGCCTGGTATCCGGACGTGCTGTTAACCCATGCGTTCACCTTTTCCAGTCGACGGGTGATGATCGGTCAGGTGGAACCCACTGTCGTTTCGGGGCTGCTCTCTTTCCAGAATACAAGAATTTTCCGTGTGCTTGCCCCAGAAATGGAGGGCTATCTGCTCAATGTCGCCTATCATCTTTCCGTATGGTATGCGACCCATCATTTTTGCGGGGTTTGCGGTGGCGCTACGCATCCGGCGCCTGTGGAACGCGCTCTTGTCTGCAGCCAGTGCGGATATACCCAGTACCCCGTCATTTCGCCTGCTGTGATTGTCGCGGTTACAAATGGCGACCGCCTTCTTCTGGCACGAAATACCTACGGCGCGTTTCGTCATCTGTCTCTGATTGCGGGTTACGTGGAAGCAGGCGAAACGGCGGAACAGACCGTGGCACGGGAAGTGGCGGAAGAAACAGGTTTGAAAGTGAAAGCCATTCGTTATCTGGCAAGTCAGGCGTGGGGATTCTCTCAAACACTGATGCTCGGTTTTCATGCTGAATTAGATGGCCCGTCCAATATTGTGTTACAGGCCAGCGAACTGTCCGAAGCAGGCTGGTATCTCCCTTCCGAGATTCCGCCCAACGACTCGCCTGCCAGTATTGCGTTTGATATAATGGAGAAATTTCGCCGTGGGCAGCTCTCTTCGTCCACACAGTCATGAAAGAGGCGCATTCTATGCAAGCACGCGTTACTCCAGTTCAATCAGGCGCTTCCACGGCTTCCAAACCCAGTGTATGGCGGGATTACGCGCTGCTTACGCTCGGCTCGCTGTTGATTGCCATCGGTGTGTACTTTTTTAAATTCCCCAACCATTTTTCAACCGGCGGGGTCAGCGGTCTGTCCATCATCCTGAACCGATATTTTCCGGGTATTTCGCAGGCAACGTACATGTTTGTGATTAACCAGCTTCTCTTACTGGTGGGTTTTGCGGTATTCGGTCGTGGCTTCGGCGTACGCACAGCTTACTGTAGCCTGGTTATGTCCGGGGCAGCGTGGGTGCTGGAGGCGCTGGTTCCCATGAAAGCGCCCATTACCACGCAACCGCTGATGGAGTTAATCTTTGCTGTTACGTTGCCCGCCATCGGCAGTGCGATTCTGTTTAATCTGGAGTCCTCCAGCGGCGGCACGGATATTGTAGCCATGATTCTGCGGAAATACACATCGCTGAATATCGGCGTAAGTCTTTTTATAGGCGATTTCATCATTACCGCGATGGCCTGTGTCGCGTTCAATATGGAAACCGGATTATTCAGCATTCTCGGTCTGATGATCAAGGCGGTTGTTGTGGATATGGTTCTTGAAAACATCAAGGTTCATAAGTGTTTTCAAATCATCACCTCAAACCCTGCTGCCATCGTACACTTTATTGTGGATGATCTTCACCGGGGTGCAACAGAGTTGGCCGGCGAAGGAGCCTACACGCACGAAAACAAAACCGTTATCCTTACCGTTGTCAACCGCGCGCAGGCTGTGAAGCTTCGCCATTTTGCCAAAGAAACGGATCCATCCTGCTTTATCCTGATTACCAATACGGGCGAAATTATCGGCAAGGGTTTCCGGGGAACGATGTGACATACAGGGAGGAAATGGCATGAAATATCAGTGCGCTTTGTTATCTGTGAAAGATGTACGAAAGAGCCTCGCGTTTTATCAGAAATGGTTTGAGGTCGAGGTCGAAGTCGATTTGGGCTGGAACATCGGTTTGAAAGACGGTTTGGCTTTGCAGGAACACTTTGCGGAGCTGCTTGGACTGCCTGAAGACAGTGTGGTTGAAAAATCACACAATATGGAGTTGTATTTCGAAACCGAGAATCTGGATGACTTTGAACGCAGAATCAATGAAGATCCAACCGTTGAGAAAGTGCATTCCATCAGGGAATATCCCTGGAAGCAACGGGTATTGCGGATTTACGACCTCGACCATCATATTATCGAAATCGGTGAAAGTATGCCTATGGTTTTTCGCCGTCTGGTTGCGCAGGGCCATACGGTGGAGGAAACCGCGCAACTGACCCAGCATCCCGTTACCTATGTGCGCACTGTGCTGGGTGCTCGTGTATGAGTTGGTACGTTCGCCTAGCTCGTCTTTCCGACGCGGAGCGAATTTGCGATATCAACGTGGGCTCTCTCGGATATGACTATTCCCTTTGCGATACGCGGGAGCGGCTTGCAAAAATCCTCGTCAGACCGACGGACCGGATCTGGGTCGTCTGCCGCGAAGAGGACGGGGAGGTTTGCGGTTATCTGCATGCGGCGGATTATGAAGTTGTGTATATGGGTAGCATGAAAAATATCCTCGCGCTTGCGGTAGACGAAGCTTTCCAGGGCGTGGGACTTGGCCGTTTGCTGTTGAACGCTGTCGAAGATTGGGCCAGAGACTGCGGCTGTTTCGCGGTACGGCTGGTATCCGGCTTTAATCGCGTCAAAGCGCATCAGTTTTATCTTCACTGCGGGTATCGCATACGTAAAGAAGAAAAGAATCTGATTAAGGAATTATAGAAATCTATATACCATGCAATCGCATTTCCCTGATCGTTTCAGTTTCTCAGGCTATGAAGCGGCGCGGGAATTCGTCCGCCGCGTTCGATAAACGCATCATTGCCAAAGGGATTCACCTTCATAATCGGCGCGTAACCAAAAAGGCCGCCAAAGTTAACGCTTTCCCCAGCCTTCTTCCCAATGGCCGGGATTACGCGGACTGCGGTAGTTTTATTGTTAACCATTCCAATCGCCGCTTCGTCCGCGATGATGCCCGCGATCGCGTTGGCGCTGGTATCGCCGGGAATGGCGATCATATCCAGCCCGACAGAGCACACGCAGGTCATGGCTTCCAGCTTTTCAATCGTCAGGCATCCAGCTTCCGCCGCCTCGATCATGCCGATGTCTTCGCTCACGGGTATAAACGCGCCGCTCAGCCCTCCCACATGGCTGGAAGCCATCACGCCGCCTTTTTTAACCATATCGTTCAGCATCGCGAGGGCTGCGGTGGTACCCGGCGCGCCTGCCATTTCCAGGCCCATTTCCTTCAGGATATATGCTACGCTGTCGCCTCGCGCCGGGGTTGGCGCAAGAGAAAGGTCTACGATACCGAAGGGAACGCCAAGGCGTTTCGCTGCCTCCTGCGCAACCAGTTCGCCTACACGTGTGATTTTAAACGCGGTACGTTTGATGGTTTCCGCCACCACGTCAAACGGCTGTCCACGCACCGCTTCCAGCGCGCGCTGTACTACGCCGGGGCCGCTTACGCCAACGTTGACCACGCATTCCGGTTCTCCGGGGCCGTGAAACGCGCCTGCCATAAAGGGATTGTCCTCTACGGCGTTGGCAAAAACCACAAGTTTTGCGCAACCGAAGCAATCTTCCGCTACGGTCAATTCCGCAGTACGCCGGATGATCGCGCCCATTTTGCGAACAGCATCCATATTGATCCCGCTCCGGGTACTTCCCACGTTCACGCTGCCGCAAAGCCTTTTCGTATTGGCGAATACTTCCGGCATACTTTCCAGCAACGTATATTCCGCGTTTGTTCCGCCTTTATGCATCAGGGCGCCATATCCGCCGATCAGGTTTACTCCGACTTCACCGGCCGCCTGATCCAGCGCGTCGGCAATCAGCGCCGGGTTCGAGCCGGAAATCATACTAACAGGGGTAACGCTCAGTCGTTTGTTCACAATTGGCACGCCCAGTTCGCTTTCCAGATCATTACCGGTCTGATTCAGCTTCCCGGCTACGCGTACGATTTTTTCATAAACGCATTCCGCGGTTTCCGCGTCTGTGTTCCGGTGACAATCCAGCAGATTGATTCCCATTGTGATCGTTCGGATATCAAAATGCTGTTCCTGGATCATATGGATAGTTTGCAGAATCTCGTTCGCCTCAAGCATAGACTTTCCTCCGTTATATCCGGTGCATGGCAGCGAACAGTTCCATCCTCTGGATGGTTACCAGAACACCAATCTGCTTGCCTGCATCGCCCAGTCTGGCGGCAATCTGGTCAAAATTTTCACTGGCGCCGGCAATATCCACTACCATCAGCATGGTAAAGCATCCGTCCAGAATCGTCTGCGAAATCTCCAGAATATTGATGTTTTGCTCGGAAAGCGATGCGCTTACCTTCGCAATGATCCCCACCTGATCCTGCCCTGTAACGGAAACCAGCGCTTTTTGCATGCGGATTCCTCCCCTGCTTTCACTGCTGATACGATACCCCACGCAGTCTGTTTCTGTCAATGCCTGCTTGCTTTTTTTCGGTTTTCGTGTATGATTGGATAAACCTTGTATTGGAGGAAACCGCCATGCAAAAGCGCGCGCTGGCTGTTCACGATATTTCCTGCGTGGGTCGTTGTTCCCTGACTGTCGCACTGCCCATTCTGTCGGCGGCAGGCGTTGATACGTCGGTGATTCCCACGGCGCTGCTAAGCACTCACACCGGCGAATTCACCGGGTACACTCATCTGGATCTGACAGATCAGCTGGAACCGATTGCCCGCCATATTGCCACGCTGGGCCTTCATTTCGATGCGTTTTACAGTGGTTATCTTGCCTCCGCCAGACAGACCAGCATTGTTCTTTCCATGATTGAAACGCTCTGTGACCCGCAAACGCTGATTTTTGTAGACCCAGCATTTGCGGATCATGGGAAAATCTACTCACTTCTGGATGCTGCCATGCCCGCCAAGATGCGCGTACTCTGCGCACGCGCGCATACGATTGTGCCGAACCTGACAGAAGCCGCATATCTTCTGAATACACCCTATCGTGCCGAAGGATATGACACAGCATATATCCGTTCTCTCGTTGAGGGGCTTGCTGCGATTGGTCCGGAATGTGTTGTTATTACGGATGTCTCGCTGAGCGATGATCAGACCGGCATTGCTGTTTATCGCAAATCGGATCAATTCTTTCAGATGCTTTTCCGGCCAAAATTCGCAGGTGTTTTCCATGGCACGGGCGATGTGTTCGCCAGTTTCCTGCTCTCAGCTCTGCTGGGTGGCCTTCCGTTGGAAGACGCGGCTTCGCTGGCACTGAACTGTACCCATGAAAGCATCCGCGATACGCTGGAAAGCGGCGAACCGCTTAGATACGGGGTTCAGTTTGAACGCATCCTGCCTAAGCTGATGAAAGCCCTCCCTGGTCAAACTGAATAGAAAAAACAGCCGTCCACTCAAACTGGGACGGCTGTTTTTTATCCTGTTCATTATCCTTTGGCTGCAATACCGAACACTGTATCCAGATGTTCTTTGCTGAACCCGGTTTTCTTTGTAAACAGGCTTACAACCGGAACGATTACCAGCCCGGCCAGCATGGCGGCAGCGCCGCTTACAGGCGCAAGGCTCATGTTTCCCGTAGCCAGCGGCGGAATCAGCGAGATCAGCGCACCGCAGATAACCCCGGTGTAAGCGCCCGCTTTCGTTACGCCGCGCCAGAGCAGGCCGTACAGGAACGGCGCGAGGAACGCGCCGGCGATGGTGCCCCACGACAGGGACATCAGGGAGACAATCGGCGTTTTCTGCATCAGGAAATTGACCACCAGAGAGAAAACCACAAAAACAATACAAAGGCTACGCATGATCCACAGCGTTGTTTTGGGTTTGGTGTTGGGTGCAATCGCCCCGATCAAGTCAACGGAAATAACGGAAGCGGATGACAGCACCAGCGCTGTTAGCGTGGAAATGCTTGCGGAAAGCAATAGTACTACGAACAACCCCAGCATCGCGTCCGGGATGCCGACTACCGTGGAATCCGTGAGAATCGTCGGCATGATCTGATCCAACGGCATTTTCCCGCTGGCGACCAGTGACGCCATCGTGCCTGCACCGTCCGGAGCCGCGATTTTACTGAGGATCACACGCCCGAAGCTGCCCGCGAAGTACGCGCCTCCCGCTACCACCAACGCAAAGAATGTGGAGATGATGGTTGCGCGCTTTACACTTTTTTCGTCACGGATGGCGAAGAATTTGTGGATCATCTGCGGCATACCCAGTACGCCAAGCGACGTGAGGATCACGTTGCTGAACAGGCTGACCGCTTTATCCTGAGGCGGAAAAAGCGTGTTCATATTCGTTCCGCCAATTCCTTCCGTACCCAGCAGGTTCAATCCTTCCGTAACGCCGCCCGCTGCGCGGACCACGTAAAACACGACGGCGACGATGCCAACCAGCATGATCAGCCCCTGAATAAAATCGGTAATTGCCGTTGCTTTGTAACCACCCGCAAACAGGTAGAGGGACGAAAGCAGCGCAATCCCGATCACACACCATGTATAATCGAAACCGAACGCCTTGGTGAACATATTGCCGAGTCCCTTATATACGCTGGCGCTGTAGGGCAGCAGAAATACGAAAATCATCAGGCTGGCGATCACTTTGAGCGTCTTGCTCTGATAACGTTTCTCAAAGAAGCCTGGAATTGTTCCAACCTGAAGCCTTTCCCCCATTCTGCGTGTTGGCTTGGCCAGCAGCGACCATGCCAGAAGGCTGCCCACCAACGCGTTGCCGATTCCGCACCATATCGCGGACAGGCCCATATTCCAGCCCATGGAACCGGAATAACCGATGATGATCACGGCAGAAAAATAACTGGCACCGTAGCTGAATGCGCTCATCCACGGGCCAATGTTTCGGCCTCCCAACAGGAAGCCGTTTAACGACAGATTCTTTTTTGCGGTCAGGCAAATGATAACGATCATCATCACTGCATAAGCTACCAAAACCAGGAGTTTCATAAAGAATACCCGCCTTCCATACTACATTGTCCCTTCAAAGGAACCCTACGCGTTTTATTATACCTGATTTGGACAGGATTGCAACAGAAAATACAGGCACATGACCATAAATATACACTGCGTTGATGTGTGCTTCTTTGTGGCACAGAAGAAGGAAATCATTTGACAAATGGGCAGATTATTGTATGATATTGTTGATATTCTTTTTTCTGTGTCCATGAATGGGCAGGGGATATCACGGGCAGCACAAATGCCGCCCCGAACGGAGGAAATGTATTTGGCGCAGGAAACGACGGCGATTCTGTCGTTAGAAAACCTTGAGAATTATCTTTCTCTTTTCGGCGCAAACGAACGAAACGTTCCTTTGCTGGAAAGTGAGTTAAGCGTCGCGCTATCCGTTCGCGGGGATGATTTACGCATTACCGGCTGTGACCAAAACGTCGCGATGGCGGCTGAAGTAGTCGAAAAGCTGAAGTCTCTGGTGCTTCGCCATGCGCAAATTGATCGCACCACTCTGCGTTATGCCGCCGCCCTTGTCAAAGAAGGCAGCTTGGACAGGCTGGACGACATCGCCTTTGAAGCGGTTGCCGTTACGCATCGCGGGAAACCGATCCGCTGTAAAACACTGGGACAGTACCAATATGTGAACGCAATTCGTACCCATGAGCTTACTTTTGCACTAGGCCCCGCCGGAACCGGAAAAACTTATTTGGCCATGGCTTTGGCGGTAGTGGCTTTACGGAATAAAGAAATCGAACGGATTGTTCTGACCCGTCCTGCGGTAGAGGCAGGCGAAAAACTCGGTTTTCTGCCCGGCGATTTAAACCAGAAGGTTGATCCCTACCTGCGTCCTCTGTATGACGCATTATATGATATGATGGGGCCTGACTCCTATCTGCGTTTGCAGGAACGGGGAATTCTGGAAGTGGCTCCGCTTGCCTATATGCGCGGCAGGACGCTTTCCGAGAGCTTTATCATCCTTGACGAAGCGCAAAACACCACGCCGGAACAGATGAAGATGTTCCTCACTCGGTTTGGGGCTGGCTCCCGTGTCGTCGTTACCGGCGACGACACACAGACCGATCTTCCGACCGGAAAACTGTCCGGCTTGCTTCAGGCAGTAGATGTGCTGAAAGAAATTCCTGAAATCGCCATCGTTCGCCTGACTCATTCCGACGTGGTTCGCCACGACCTTGTCCAAACTGTCGTAAAGGCTTACGAATCCTATGAACGCGACCGTACAGGGAGGCCTGCGGGACAATGACGCTTAAAAAGCATGCCGCTGGGACACGGGCCAAACGCAGCCCGTGGTCATTTGCAGCTCTCTGGGCCAAACTGCGCACGATGCAGGCAAGATGCTGGTATGTGTTGCTGCTTGGCACGCTGGTGATGATGGCGTTATTCTTCTTTGCGATTACTCCTGAGCGTTATAACCTTCAGGTTGGCGACATTGCCTACACTACGATCACCGCTTCCAAGGACGTCGTGGATGAAATCGCTACAGAGCGCAATCGTGACGATGCCGCCAGTAAGGTAGAGCCAACTTATCTGTATAAAGAAGGCGTCACGGCGGATGTGATGCATAACCTTACCTCAATCCTGACGCAGGCCAATACCGTACAGCAATACGGCCAAAAAACATTGGAGCAGCACGCACCGGGCGATTTGCAAAAGCAAAAAGCTTATGTTTTCACGACTGCTGAAATCGAATATGCCAAGTCGCTGTTTACGCTTGTAACGCTGGCGGATTATCAGATCAACACATTAATGCGGACAGCCGATCAGGATATGCTGGATCTTAACGACAATATTACCTCAGCGGTTGAAAACACCATGAACACCACAATCCGCGAGGGATATGTCAACGAGTCGATACAATATCTGCAGCAGATTATCGGTTATAAAACCAATATGGATTTGCTTCAGAACGTCGCGACCCCGATTTTACGAAAAGTCGTGCAGCCGAATATGGTGATCGATCAGGATGCGACTGCCAAACTACAGCAGGAAGCGCGTGACGCGGTAGAACCTGTGATTTACAAACAGGGGCAGAATATCGTGATCGCACGGGAACGCGTAACGGCGAATGAGCTGGAAATGCTTCGCAGCCTGGGCCTGCTGGATAACGAGAATTTTGACCTTACCATGTATGTTGGCGGCGGACTGTTGGTTCTGCTGGCAATGGCCGCATATATCATGGTGTTGTTCCTTTTTGGTTCGCATGATCTGGGCAAACCCCGTAAACTTGCGATACAGATGATCATTCTCAACATCACGCTGGCCGTGTGTATTTTCGCGAAGATGATCGATCTTTATTTGCCGCCGGTTCTCCTGGGTGCCATGATGATGACCGGTATGATGGGCGTAGCTCCCGCCGCGGCAGGCTCCGTATCGCTGGCCGTTGTGGTCAGCGCCCTGATCGCCGGGGGCAACAGCACATATGGGACGGAAATGGTCAACATTCTGCTCACGACCATTATCAGCGGCTTTTTATCCATTGTCATTATCAGGTTAAGGCCCTACCGTCAGCAGGTTCTGCTTGCCGGCGTCGTTACGGCGCTTTCCAACATTGCCATCATCCTTACGATCGGTTTCATGACGAATACTTCCGTGCAGGATGTGTTTGCCAATTCACTCTGGAGCGCTGCGGGCGCGCTGGTGGCCTCCCTGCTGTGCCTCGGCCTGGGACCGATTCTGGAATCCATATTTCATCTGGCTACACAGAGCAAACTTTTGGAGTTGTGCAATCCTAACCAGCCTTTGCTTCGCAGGCTTCTGATGGAAGCGCCCGGCACTTATCACCACAGTATCATCGTTGCCAATCTGGCTGAGGCTGCCGCGGAAGCCATTGGGGCCAATCCGTTGCTGGCACGTTCCGGAGCCTATTACCATGATATTGGTAAACTGAAACGCCCTTTATATTTCAAGGAAAATCAGATTGGTGAAAACCCTCATGAATACACCAACCCCTACGTATCCGCCGCCATCCTGACCGCACATACCCGCGACGGCCTGATGATGGCGCAACAATACCATCTGCCGGAGGAGATACAGGATATTATCATTGAACATCATGGCGATACACCGGTGATGTATTTTTACCACAAGGCGCTCCAGCAGGCCAACGGTCAGCCTGTAGATATTAATGACTTCCGTTATGACGGACGTCGTCCGCACATGAAAGAAAGCGCGATCATCATGCTTGCAGATACCGTAGAGGCTGCGGTTCGCTCCATGTCAGATCCGACGCCCAAGGCGATTGAGGAGTTTATTGAGCGGTTGGTGCGCGGCAAACTGGAGGACGGGCAATTAAGCCATGCCCCCGTTACCCTTTCCGACATCGATAAAATCTGCGATGCATTCTCCGCTGTGTTAAACGGTGTGTTCCACGAAAGGATCGAGTACCCGGCGTTATCTCTGGAGCAGTTACAGCGGCAGGCGTTGAACGGTAAAACAGAAACACCCGCCGCCACAGAGGAAAGCCCGGTTGAGGCACATGAGCTGATAAAGAAACCGGACGTTGATCCACAGGATGCCGAGCATGCTGCCGACGAAGCTTTGAGTTCCGTTCAGGGGCCATCCCCCCTTCATACTGCCGAACCTGATGCTTTATCCGATCAGGAAAATACATTCTGCCCGGAAAAAAGCGCTGATTCAAACGGAATGGAGAATCCTGTTTCTGGCCCGGAAGAAGAACTGAAAACAGTCCGCAGTATTTCTTCCCCTGCGGATTCCATAACATCGGAGGCAACCCATCATGAAGATTGATTGGGATGTAGAGGAAGGCGTAACGCTTCCCTTCCGCCTGTTTGATACAGCAGTACTTACGCTGGTCGCGGATTGCTGCGCAGTAACGGAGCGGCTTCCCGTTTCGTGTGCTGTTCATATTCTGTTTACGGACGATGCTCATATCCGGGTCGTGAACCGGGAACAGCGGGGCATTGACGCCTCTACCGATGTCCTTTCGTTTCCCACGGTGGATTATGCCCATGGTCACACAGCCCATCGTTCGCCCCATGCTCTCCGGCGCGAGTATGATACCGAATTGGGCGCCTGTTTTCTTGGAGATATTCTGGTCTCCTGGGAACATGCGGCAGAGCAGGCCAAACAATATGGGCATAGTGAAAATAGAGAACTCTGTTATCTGGTTGCGCATGGTATTTTCCATCTTTGCGGTTATGACCATATGCAGCCTCAGGAGCAAAAGGAGATGCGTGCTATGGAAGAAAAAGCGTTGGATCTCGCCGGCATTACGCGTGACGGAGACCGTACCGCCGCGCCGACGGATGGGCAACTGCTGTTACTGGCCCGTGAAGCGATGGAGCGTTCTTACAGCCCTTACAGTCATTTCAGGGTTGGCGCCTGCCTGCTTGCTGCGGATGGAAGGATATTCGATGGGTGTAATGTTGAGAACGCTTCCTTTGGACTGACAAATTGTGCCGAGCGTACCGCTGTTTTTAAAGCGATCAGCGAAGGGGCACGGGAGTTTACCGCGATCGCCATTGCCGCCGACCGTTCAGCGCCATGGCCCTGTGGCGCCTGCAGGCAGGTACTCAACGAGTTTGCACCGGGCATTCGCGTGCTGGTAACCTGGAACGACGGCAAAGAGGTGGCTCAGGCGCCGCTTGGTGCCTTGTTGCCACATAGTTTTGGACCGAAAGAGTTACCGTGATCCTCCGTTGATCCCCTATGACCTTCGTTTTGAAAGGCGGCACCACAATGCAGGAAAACAAACCTTTCCATTCCGGTTTTATCGCGATCATCGGCCGGCCAAACGTGGGAAAAAGCACGCTGCTAAACGCGCTGCTTGGTGAAAAGATTGCGATTGTCAGCAATCGCCCACAAACCACGCGCAACCGGATTCTAGGCGTATCCACTCAGGCGGACAGCCAGCTTGTTTTTTTAGACACGCCTGGTGTGCACAAGCCTCGTAACCGGCTGGGAGAGTACATGATGCAGGCCGTTCGGGACGCTTTGCAGGGCATTGACGGCCTTATGATGGTTGTGGACGCATCTCAGGTTACCCAGCAGGATCGCGAGTTGGCCGCGGATATGGCCGGGCAGAAAGTACGAAAGACGCTGGTTCTGAATAAAATCGACCTGATCCCCAAAGAGAATCTGCTGGCATTGATTCAAAGGTTTGCGGAACTGCCATACGATGAGGTCGTACCCATCAGCGCACGTACAGGCGACGGTGTGGAAGAACTTCGCACGGCACTGATTCATATGTTGCCAATCGGTCCGCGCTATTTCCCTGAAGATACGTTGACCGACCAGCCGGAACGTTTTCTATGCGGGGAAATTGTTCGGGAAAAAGCGTTGCTATACCTGAAAGACGAAGTTCCCCACGGTATTGGCGTCGAAGTCATGGCTCTGCACAAAATCCATGATGGTATGACAGAAATTGACGCGACGATCTACTGTGAACGGGAAGCCCATAAGGGAATTGTAATTGGCCGACAGGGCGCGATGCTTAAAAAGATCGGTGCGGAGGCTCGTAAAGATATTGAAGCGTTGCTGGATACCCATGTCAACCTGAAGCTTTGGGTAAAAGTTCGGGAAGACTGGCGCAATAACCGCGACGATCTGAGAACTCTCGGATATACCCAGGAAACGTAATCTGTTCTGATAACGCATACGCCCCCGAAGCCTGCAGGCTCGGGGGCGTAGCCGATTCTGGATTTCTTTGCAGATGATCCTTTTACGTGTTTTTTCTGTTTATCCGTGCCATTCACCTGACAGCAGTTTTTCAATCGCTTTTGCTACACCATTATCCGCGTTCGTTGCCGTGATAAAATTTGCATTTTCCACTACAGCCGCGCTTGCGTTGCCCATAGCAATTCCAACGCCCGCGCAGGTAATCATATCCAGATCATTATCATAATCGCCGATTGCGGCTGTTTGTTCTCTGGGGATTCCCAGTCTCATAGCAAAGTTACTGAGAGCGGTCCCTTTCCCCACGTTCTCCGGCATGATCTCCAGATTATCATTCCAGGAGGATGTGACAGCAAGCCCGGGTATCAATAAGAGCTGCTCTTTGATTCGTTGTAAACGTTCTGATCCCGGCTGATCAATGGCGACGAATTTACATATTCCTTGTGTAATTCCTTCCAGAACAGCGGGTTCCCCAAAAGCGTAAGCGTTTGGCTTTTCCCGATCTACATAGGTACCCCAGCTCATTTTGGGGATATATGGATCATTCTGCACAACCAGCACCCGTTCGGCCTGAAAAGCAGCAAAGGTAACCTTTTCTTCTATCAGAATACGCGCCACTGCGGTTGATGCGTCCGTCGCGATTTTGAAAAGCTCGTAGGGAGTTCCATGCGGTTTGTACAGGCAGCACGCGCCATTCAGGGACAGCACGGCACAACGGGACAATCCGGCGTCGCTCAGGAAAAAGCTTACATCGTTTGCAATTCGCCCGCTGCAAACCGCCAGCTGAACACCCTGGCTTTCTGCTTTTTGAAGAGCAGACAGATTCTCTTTGGATATTTTCTGCTTTGTGTTAAGCAGGGTACCGTCCATATCCATGGCAATCAATCGTACAGGCAACATACTTCTCCTAAAACTTCGGTGTAATGGTAAAAGTTTTTTGGTTCATATATGCAAAAAAACCTTCCAACTCAAAGCTGAGGCCGGTTGCGGTCAACATCAGCTTTCGTGCGCGCTGTGCGCGGTTAAAAGCCCGATCGCCATACTTATCGTCTCCCAGAATCGGGTGACCGATATGGGCCATCTGTGCACGTATCTGATGGGTTCGCCCTGTATGCAGTTTTATCTCCAATCGGGAGACATCTCCCTTTTCGAGCACACGATACTCCGTTTCGGCTGTCAGCGCGCCGGGGACCGGACGGTCATAGACTGTTACGCGGGATGCCTCTGCATCCTTGGACAGATACGAACGTAATAAACCTCTGTCGGGCTTTGGGGTCCCTTTTACAAGACATTGATAGGTTTTATGAATCTGCCTGTTTTGAAAGGCCATCTCCATCGCCTGTAATGACTGTGTCTGTTTAGCAATCAGCAGCAACCCTTCCGTGGGGTTATCCAGCCTGTGGCAGGGAAACGGAGGTGTAACATAGTGTTCCGGGAATGCAAAGAAAATCCATTCCCCGATTGTGATTCCGCCTTTTTCATCTGGTTCGCAGGAGATGCCAGCCGGTTTATTCACAATAAGCAAGGCTTCGTCTTCATAAAGAATTTCGGGCAAACGCACGGGGCACTCGTCCGAAAGATATACCCGGATTTCTGTACCGGCTTCGACTACTGCATCACGCGGTATCCGAATCCCATTCATTTTTACATCCCGATGATCGAAGGCTTTGCGTATACAGCTTTCCGGCACGTGCGGAAGCATTCTGCCAACTACGGGAGCGGCTTTTTCACCCGCCATGTTATCCGGAACCAGAAAGGTTAGCAGCTTCAAGTAGTTCCTCCGTTAATGCCGAAGATTTGCGTTCATGCCGATCCAATGCGGAGTACAATCGTATAACTGGCGTACCGCGCTTTTCATTTCCGGTGTTGGCAGTACCACTACCATTGATGATAATACCTCTTCCATCTCCGGTCGTGTCACGCCCTGCTTGGCAAGCAGGCGCAGGTCTTCCGCAGCATCGTTTTCATCCCATTCGGGCCGTGTAAGACCGGCAAGCGCAGCCAGCATATTCGCATGTAGCGGTTCCTCTTCCGGTAGAATGCCGTTCATACCGCCCGCCAGTGATTCCTCCGACAGAGAGAGCTGAATCTCCCCGCTGAAACCCATCATGGCAATCAACCTTTTGGGGTCAGCCAGCCCGGGGTGGAGCAGCATAATCCCACGCCGCTCATCCGCTACGTATTCGTAGGAAGCTTTCAGATAGCGGTACGCGATATTTACCGCCAGCACATCTTTCCGGCCCATTACGTCTTTAAGGAAGAACGCCATCGGCTGGTCGGAGTGCAGAAAACCGGCAATATAAAGCAGACCGCCGATCGTCGCGTCATACCGGAACAGTTGCTCTCGCGCCTGAAGGTATTCCGGGCGGTTGTATGCCAGTAACAGTGGATCCATCAAGAGTTGTGCCGCTTCCAGTGTCCAACTGTCCTCATGATCCGTAAACACACACCACAGCCTGCGGGTCAGCGCTTCCGCAGCCGCGATTTCATCCCAGTTATCCGATGTGATGGTCCCGTCGGATGCAAGCAGGCGTTCCAACAGTTCGCATTCGCCGCGGGAGAGGTACAACGCCTCTATCGGGAGCTGCTTTAGCACCTTTTGTCGCAGCACTGATATGGTTTGTAATCCATCGTTTCCCGGTTCGCCAAGATAAAACGAGCTTTCCAGTAACGCCTGTGCATCCGCATTCGTTGCCTCATCCGAAAAAAGGCCAACGGCAGGCAAAGCGGAAAGACGGCGTTCGCAAGCTTCAAATTGTTTCTCTCTTAGAACACTCATCGTCTTTTCGCACCAGTCCGCCTCGTGCGCCGCGCTTGCTTCCCTAAGCATTTCCACCCTCCGTTTACAGATTGGTTTTCGCTTACAGTCTCGTGATCCAGCCAAACGGATCCGGCAGCTTGCCAAATTGGATCCCGGTCAGTGTATCGTACAGTTTCTGTGTGATCTTACCGATGTTCCCATCGCCAATCTTGACTTCTTCGTCTTTATAAGCGATCTTATTCACCGGTGAAACGACGGCAGCGGTGCCGGTACCAAAAGCTTCCGTCAGTTTTCCGCTCTTGGCGTCAGCCATTACCTCATCGATACTGATACGTTTTTCTTCCACATCATAACCCATATGCTTTGCCAGCTGAATAACACTGTCGCGCGTGATGCCCGGCAAGATGCTGCCATTCAGCATCGGGGTTACAATACGCTTGCCCTCGTAGGCGAACATCATGTTCATGGAACCTACTTCTTCGATATAGCGCTGTTCCACGCCATCAAGCCAGAGAACCTGCGCATATCCTTCATGCTTGGCTTTGCTGCCCGCAAGGATGCTGGCTGCGTAATTTCCGCCCGTCTTGGCGAAGCCTACACCTCCACGCACCGCACGAACCAGTTTATCCTCCACATAGATACCGACAGGGGCAAGCCCGGTGGCATAATATGCGCCGCTGGGAGAAAGCAGAACATAATACAGATAACTCTTGGATGCGGATACACCTAGCGCCGGATCAGTTGCAATCATCGTGGGACGGATATACAACGATGTGCCTTCCCGGTGGGGCGTCCACTCCTTATCGACTTCCAGCAGCTTCATCAAGCTCTCAAAATACAGCTCGTCAGGCATTTGCGCCATACCCATGCGTTCTGCGGAGCGGTTCATACGCGCAAAGTTGTCACGGATTCGGAAAAGGTTGAAACCATTCGCTGTACGGTAGCACTTGGCCCCTTCGAAAATCTCCTGTCCATAGTGCAGCACGCAGGACGCCGGATGCAGCGTCAGGTTGCCAAACGGTACGACACGCGCGTCATGCCAGCCTTCGCCCTCGTCGTAATTAATCAGCAGCATGTGATCGGTAAAGAGTTTCCCGAATCCCAGCTTGCTTTCGTCCGTCGGCTTCTCGTTCAACTTTTCCGCCCGGGTCACTTTGATATCGTACATACTCTTTCCTCCGCCCATCTTCCCTATTTCGCAAAGCAGTCGCTTTCCGCAACGCTTAGTGATATTATAGGCGCAAATGCTTATCTGTCAAGGATTTTTCGTAGCCGCTGTTTCATCAGTGCTTACGGTTCCCGGTAGATTTACTGTATACTGGCTGCCCGCATCGTCAAGCGTGAAGGTCATTCCCGTTGCATCCGTAATCGCCTGCAAAGGCAGATAGAGCACATCATCCAGCACAAAAGCGCTTCTGTCTGTAATCACCAACGGTTTCTGGTTCTTCAGCACCGCTACATTCGACACTTGATTTTCTTCGTCCAGCTGGTAGGTAAGCTGGTACAAATCCTTATCCAGTGAAAAAGCAACATCACGCGTTGTTCCCGTAGCCGTACCCGGAAGAATCACGTTTCCAGCATTTTTGAATATTTCGAGCATCGGCATATAAATCGCTTCGCCATTCTTAAGCGGGTGCAGGTCAACCGCTTCGGAAGTTTTCGCCGTATCGCTTTGGAGTGTCATCGATTCTGTCGAATCCGAAAAAACCAGTTTCACATTCGCAAGCAATTCCGGAACAATGGCTGTAGGTGCTGGTGTCGCAACAGGTGTTGCAGTGGGCGTCGCGGTCGCCGTCGGGCTTGGAGTATCGGTTGCCGGAGTTGGGGTCTTTGTCGCTTTCGGCGTTGGCGTCGGCGCAAAAGTCGGGGCCGGTGTAACTGTCGGTACCGGAGTGGCTGTATCTGTTGGCGCGGGTACAACGTCTGCGCTTTCATACAGCACGGTCAGCGTGCGTTTACCGGCAATGCCATCTACCGACAGGCCCTGATTGTATTGAAAACGCTCCACCGCACGGCGGGTTCCGTTTCCGAACGCGCCGTCGATATTACCCGTGTAGTATCCAAGTTCTGCGAGGCGACGCTGCATGGAGGTTACCTCATCCCCTCGATCGCCAACCTGCAACGTATGGTAAGCATTATTGGGCGTGATGGCAGGCGTTGGTACCGGCGTTGGGGTTGCGGTTGGAATGGCTGTTGGCGTGGCGGCAACAGATGTAGCAGTAGCCACAATTGCCACAGGCGCAGGTGTCGAGGTAATAAGCGGCGTCGGTGAAGGTTCGGGTGCCATTTGAACGGAAGATACAAAGACCATGGTTAAATAAACCAGTAAAGTGTTTAACAGATTCATGGGCGCTCCTCCTTCACCTCAGTGAAACCGGTTATTACGTATTATACCATGCTTTCTTCTTTTTCCGCAACGAAATGCCAAACTGGTTACAATCTGTCCGTTCATCAACTTAATGCGATAAAAGGTCACTTTATTCTTGTACAAAGGATAAACAAAATGGGTAAAAAAAATCCGCGCGGTCGTTACAACCAAGCGGAATTTTGGTGACCCATCGGAGATTCGAACTCCGGACACCCTGATTAAAAGTCAGGTGCTCTGCCAGCTGAGCTAATGGGTCGATTCGCATCATTTCATCCGGCTTGATACGGTTCTTCATGCCGGACAACGAAAGTCATTTTAGCATTGTTCTTGTTATTTGTCAATAACTTTGTGCTTTTTCCATGATCCTTTTAGCTTTGATAAAAGATCTGTTTGGTTATAATCATGAATTGACGTTTTCCTATGAATTAATACTTGCATCCTTTTGTCTTTCCATGATATAATTACGTTTGTGACAAACGGACGGTCCTCTGCTCAGGCAAATGGCCTGTGGGCATGAACGTCTATGAGGGAAGGAGGCCCATGAAATGAGTGAAATCATTCGTTCCATCGAAAAGGCTCAGCTTCGTTCCGATCTGCCCGAATTCAAGGTCGGTGATACCGTCCGTGTTTGGGTAAAGGTCGTCGAAGGCGATCGCGAGCGTCTTCAGGCTTTTGAAGGTACCGTGATGGCCCGCCGCAACGGCAGCATCCGTGAAACGTTTACCGTTCGCCGTGTCAGCTATGGCATTGGTGTTGAGCGTACGTTCCCGCTGCATTCTCCCCGCCTGGACCGCATTGAGCTGGTTCGCAGGGGTAAAGTTCGCAGGGCAAAGCTGTATTACCTGCGGAGTCTGCAGGGTAAAGCTGCAAAAATCAAGGAAGCCGACCGCAGCGAGTAAGCATTCGCCCCGATCCGGTTCCCAAAGCCTCCGCGTCCTATCGGATTCGGAGGTTTTTTCTATCTGTTTCCTCAATCACCGGACTTGACGTGCTTTGAAAAATGAATTATCCTATTTCGGAAATGATTACCTTTCAGAAATGGATGATGAAATGAAGAGGCTTTCCCGCTGGGGTGTTGGTCCCAAGATGGCATTGCTGACCATTCTGTATTCCGCTGTGCTCTTTGCCGCCTGTTTCGCTTTCCCGGGTCTGTTCGAAGACCGCTTCATCCCTTATCCGGTGGCCCTTGCGTTAGCCTGTGCGCTGTTCTGTGTGGGTGTTCCGCTTTTCGTAGCTTCTTATGCTGCGATCGATCGTTCGTATCAGGCCGATGTACTGAATACGAAAGGTGTTTATCGTTTCTGTCGTCATCCGTTATACGCATCGTTCATTCTGTTTATCGTACCCGGAATTGCGCTGTTGATACATGCCTGGCTGCTCTATACAGTTCCTTTGTTCTTGTATGTTTTATTTCGTGTTTTCATACGTACCGAGGAAACGTATCTGGCACAGCGTTTTGGCAACGATTATATTGCATACCGTGCTCACACGAATCTCCTGCTCCCCCGTTTCACACGTGAGTAAATTTACCTGAATCATTTTACCAATTCCATTGTCTTTGCGAATCTTGCGGAGACAGAGATGCGCCCCGGCAATTGCCGGGGCGCGATTTTGCTTTACTTGCTGTACTTGGGCCGCGCGGTGTAGGTGGTGTGCAGCAGCTCATGTGCTTTATGGCTATTGGGTTTCTCCAGATACTCGTCATAAAGCTTCTTAATCATCGGGTTTTCATGGCTCTTGCGATACTTCTTGCCCGCATCTTCACGGTAAAGGGCTTTCGCGCGTTCCACACGCACATCCTGTACCGCGCGGGTAGGCGCATCCACGATCGGCTGACCGCCGCCGTTAACACAGCCGCCCGGGCAACCCATGATCTCGATGAAAGCGTAGTTCTTCTCGCCGGCTTTAATGGAATCCAACAGTTTCGCAGCCATGCCGGTGCTGCTTGCAACCGCTACGTTCACATCCAGATCGCCAATCTTCACAGTCGCTTCTTTGATCCCCTCGATCCCGCGAACCGATGTAAAATTCACATCTTCCAGTTCCTTGCCGGTGATGACGGTGTAAGCGGTACGCAGCGCCGCTTCCATTACGCCGCCGGTGGCGCCGAAGATAACGCTTGCGCCTGTGCTTTCGCCCAGCAGGCTGTCGAAATCCTCATCCGGCAGGTTGTTGAAGTTAATGTTAAATTCCTTGATCATTCGAGCCAGTTCGCGCGTGGTGATAACCACATCGACGTCCTGATATCCTTTATTGGAAAGCTCAGGCCGCTTGGCTTCGAACTTTTTCGCGGTGCAGGGCATCACGGAGACGACAACGATGTCTTTGGGATCAATGCCGGCTTTTTCGGCATAATAGCTCTTGATCATCGCGCCTTCCATCTCGTGAGGGCTCTTGCAACTGGAAAGGTTGGGCAGGAACTCCGGATAATAATGCTCGCAGAACTTGATCCAACCCGGAGAGCAGCTGGTAATCATCGGCAGCACACCATGATTGGTGATG
This sequence comes from Bacillota bacterium, assembly GCA_023395615.1. Classification (GTDB taxonomy): domain Bacteria; phylum Bacillota; class Clostridia; order Christensenellales; family Aristaeellaceae; genus CAXXOK01. The sequence continues at coordinate 121,760 of JAEWYP010000019.1, read as the reverse complement.
CGGCTGACCAGCTCGTTCGCTTCTTCCATAATGGTCAGGTCGGCGGCAAAATCGGTATCGAATACTTTCGCAAATCCCATGCGACGGAGCGCGGCGGCCATTTTTCCGGTTACGCTGGTACCCATCGGCAGACCGAATTCCTCGCCTAAAGCAGCGCGTACCGCGGGAGCAGTCTGTACGACCACATGCTTGGTGGTGTCGCTCAGCGCTTTCCAGACCAGGTCGGTATCGTCCTTCTCGTGCAGCGCGCCTACCGGGCAAACGGTGATGCACTGGCCGCAGTTAACGCACGCCATTTCGGACAGGTGCATGTCCCACGGAGAAGCGATCGCGGTTTTAAATCCGCGCTTGGTGGGGCCGATAACGCCGATGTGCTGTACCTTTTCGCAAGCCGCAACGCAGCGACGGCAAAGGATGCACTTGTTATTGTCGCGTACAATGGAGGGCGAAGCATCGTCTACGTCGTAATGGTTCATGGAACCGGCATACTTTTCGCCTTCTTCCACACCCAGGTCGCGGCAAAGCTTCTGCAGTTCGCAGTTCTGGCTGCGCACGCAGGTGAGGCACTTTTTATCGTGGTTGCTCAGAATCAGTTCCAGCACGGTCTTACGTGCTTCGCGCAGCGCGGGGGTGTTGGTTTTTACCACCATGTCCTTGGTGACGGGCAGTACGCAGGCCGCCTGGAAAGCGCGCGCGCCGGTATCGACCACGCACATACGGCAGCTGCCGGATTGGTTGATGTCTTTTAAATAACACAGCGTGGGGATTTTAACACCCGCAATGCGCGATGCCTCCAGCACGGTTGTACCGGCAGGAACCTCCACATGCACGCCGTCGATTGTAAGCGGGATCATCTGTTCCATGGTTGTTCCTCCTCGTTATCTCTTCTCGATGGCGCCAAAGCGGCATTTCTCCACGCAGCTGCCGCACTTGATGCACTTGGTGGCGTCGATGACGTGCTTTTCCTTCACTACGCCGGTGATAGCGCTGACCGGGCAAACCCTGGCACAGGCTGTGCAACCGCGGCATTTGTCGGTAATCACGTAGCTGAGCAGCGCCTGACAATGGTGCGCAGGGCAGCGTTTTTCACGGATGTGGGCTTCGTACTCGTCACGGAAATAGTGGATGGTGGACAACACCGGGTTGGGTGCCGTCTGGCCAAGGCCGCAAAGCGCCGTCGCTTTGATGTTCTTGCCCAGCGTTTCCAGCTTTTCAATGTCGCCTTCTTCGCCCTGTCCGTGCACGATGCGTTCCAGAATTTCCAGCATGCGCCGGGTGCCGATACGGCACGGCGTGCACTTGCCGCAGCTCTCGTCCACCGTAAAGTCGAGGAAGAAACGCGCGATATCAACCATGCAGTTGTCTTCGTCCATGACAATCATACCGCCGGAACCCATCATAGAGCCGATCTGCGTAAGGGTGTCGTACTCGATGGGGATGTCCAGATACTGCGTGGGGATGCAGCCGCCGGAAGGGCCGCCCGTCTGCACAGCCTTAAACTTCTTGCCGTTGGGGCAACCGCCGCCGATATCATAGATGATCTCGCGCAGGGTGGTGCCCATGGGGATTTCCACCAGACCGGTGTTGTTGATCTTTCCGCCCAGCGCGAATACCTTCGTGCCGGTGGACTTTTCGGTGCCGATGGACTTAAACCAGTCCGCGCCGTTCAAAATGATCTGCGGCACGTTGGCAAACGTCTCCACGTTGTTGATGTTGGTCGGTTTGGCGAAAAGACCCTTCACGGCCGGGAACGGCGGCTTGGGCCGCGGCTCGCCGCGTTCGCCCTCAATAGAGGCCATCAGCGCGGTTTCTTCGCCGCACACAAACGCACCGGCGCCCAGGCGGGTGGAAATGTCAAAGCTAAAGCCGGAACCCAGAATATTTTCACCCAGCAGGCCGTACTCGCGCGCCTGCTTGATTGCGATGTTCAAACGTTTCACGGCAATCGGGTACTCCGCGCGCACGTAAATATAACCTTCGGTAGCGCCCACTGCATAACCGGCGATAGTCATGGCTTCCAGCACGGCGTGCGGGTCACCTTCCAGCACGGAACGATCCATGAACGCGCCAGGGTCGCCCTCGTCGGCGTTGCAGATCATGTATTTCTGGTCAGCCTTGGAGGCTGCCGCAAACTTCCATTTAAGACCCGTCGGAAAGCCGGCGCCGCCGCGGCCACGAAGACCGCTGTCCAGTACGGTCTGGATCACTTCTTCCGGCTTCATCTCGGTCAGGGCCTTGGTCAGGGCTTTGTAGCCGTCAAACGCAATGTATTCATCGATGTTTTCCGGGTCAATTACACCGCAGTTGCGCAGGGCGATACGCTTCTGTTTTTTATAGAAGCCGATATCCTCCAGCGCCATGTGCCGGTCCTCATCCTCGGTCTTTTCCTTGTAGACCAGATGCTGCACAATACGACCTTTGAGCAGGTGCTCGGTCACAATCTCGTCCACGTCTTCCACGCGAACGTGCGAATAGAACGTGCCTTCCGGGTATACGATTACAACCGGGCCTGCGGCGCAAAGGCCGAAGCAACCGGTGCGGACAACCTTCACTTCTTTGTCCAGACCGTTTTTCACAATCTGTTCTTCAAAGCGCTTGATAATTTCGCCGGAACCCGACGAAGTACAGCCGGTGCCGCCGCAGCATAGCACCTGTGCGCGATAAAAATCCATGGTTCTTCCTCCTTGGTATGCAGTTATTTATCTTCCGCGGCGCCGATGGTGTACTCCATCACGGGGTTGCCGTTTACAAGGTGTTCCGTTACGATGCGCGGCACCATGTCGGGATTCATATTCACATACGTCACTTTGGTCTTGCCGGGAACGATCACGTCCACCATGGGTTCCAGGCGGCACATGCCGATGCAGCCGGTCTGGGACACGGTAACGTTCGTCAGTCCGCGCTTTTTGATTTCGTCCATAAAGGCAAGCATCACGGGGCGGGCGCCGGCGGCGATGCCGCAGGTCGCCATGCCGACAACCACACGGATGTCATTATCTGCTTCCTTACGGTACGCGACGCGCTCCAGCGTCTTTTGACGGATGGCTTCCAGTTCAGCGATGGATTTCACGTTATTGCACCTCCAAAATAGGTTTAAACTCTTCGTTGATGGCATCCCGGATCCACTGGGTCACATCAGGTTCGTTCAGAGCCACACCATCCAATGCCTGCCGGATGATACGGGTATCGAAACTGGCTTCCCTGTCCGGGGTTTGCGCATGAAACACAAAATCCGGTTGATCGGGGTTGAGCAGTACCAGCGTAAGCAGCGTATCGCACATATCACCCATCGGCGGACAATCGATGTGATTTAAATCGAATGTCGCCACAAGCGTCGTGCCTTTACCGGGTTTGCTTTCAATCGTTACGGTTCCGCCGGTCAGTTCGGCGTTTTCTTTAATCAGCGGAATTCCGAGCCCTACCTTGCGCGTGGTGCGCGTAGTGGTAAACGGATCTGTAACCTTTTTGAGCAGCTCCGACGCCATGCCGGTACCGTCATCGGTAAAAACGATCGTTAACCAGCGTTGTTCGTCAATCGTAAACGATATGCTCACGGTTTTCGCGTTGGCTTTCACGCTGTTCTGGGCAATGTCCAGAACGTGCATCGACAGGTCCCGCATCGTCAGGCCTTATACTTCTCCAGAATGCCGGGCACTTCGCTGTCGATCAGGCGGCCGTACACCTCATCGTTAATCATCATAACGGGGGCCAGACCGCAGGCGCCTAGGCAGCGGGTTGCCTGAATGGTGAACAGGTTATCCGCGGTCGTTTCGCCAACTTTGATGCCCAGTTCCTTCTCCACACGGTCCAGTACCTTCTGGGAACCGCGTACGTAGCAGGCGGTACCCAGGCAAACGCCAACCACATACTTGCCCTTGGGCTGCAGCGAGAACTGGGAGTAGAACGTCGCAACACCGTATACTTCGCTAAGCGTAGTGCCCAGCGCATCGGCAATGTACTCCTGCACATCGAGAGAAACGCAATCGAAAATGTTTTGCGCCGCCTGCAACACAGGCATGAGCGCCCCCTTTTGATCTTTGTGTTCGTCGATGACCTTTTGCAGCTGTGCGAACTTTTCCTTTTGTTCGGTCATGGCACCCTGAGACCTCCTCAAATCTAACATACGCCGTAAAGCTGCGCACTATGCACGCAGCGTATATATTTTAACATACCCCAGCCGGAATTGCACGCTTCCCCAATAAAAAATGTGATTTTTTTGACGATTTCGGTAAAAAGATACAAAACGAGTACAGCTTCATTGATCTTTTACCGAATTTTTCTACCATTTATTCCTTGTTTCAAATTCTTTTCTGCTTTCTCCCGTAATATAAAAACACTGCGGAAGCCAATTTGTGCTTCCGCAGCGAGAGCAAAATCTACGCCATTTTATCCCTTATCCAGTTAAAAACGGCATCGGCGGTCGGTGCCGGTACATCCAGTGTGAAATCTCGTTCCGAAATATCCTCCAGCCGATGAGCATCGGAGGAATGCAGAACGAACCTCCCTTTCACAGCCGATTCCAGACAGGCGATCCGTGCGGTCACTTCCACAACCGGATACTCCGGCAGAGGCGGCATCAGACCCAGTACTCCCAGCATACCGTTTCCGCCGCGGTTGATATGGGCGGGCACGTTGATGCCGTGATATTTCCGGGTCAGGGCACAAGCCTCGTCAAGTGTAAGGTCTGTTGCGTTCAGTAACAACTTCGGCGCCTTTCCGCATGGTTGGTCTTCCGAATTGACAATGATCTGGTTGCCAAAAAGGTTGTCCCGGTTAGGTATATCCGGCAAATGTTGATCGATCTCAAGGCTGAAGCCTAACGCCGACTCCGCGTCCGGAAAATATGCCAGCAGATGGACTTCTTCCCGCGTCGTTATTTCCATCCCCGGAATCACGTTCACACCGTAAGCCTTCCCCGCCGCCAGCGCGGCCGGCACATTCAGCGCACAGTTGTGATCGGTCAGCGCAATCACATCCAGCCCTTTCACCTTCGCCATTCCGACCAGATTCCAGGGGGTCATCTCGTCATCGGCGCACGGGGAAAGGCAACTGTGGATGTGAAGGTCGCAATAAACCAGCATGGCTCAGCGGTCCGACGGCGTGATCCCGGCCGCAAACATCCGACCGCAAATTTCATAAGCGGTCATTGCGGTCTCCAGCACCGTCAGGCCCTCTTCCTCCGCCTTGGCCAGCGAAGCTGCTTCAATATGATTATCCTCTGCCAGTATGACACAGCTCATTTCCATCAGCACGGCTACCGCAACAACATTGACATGCGTCTGCACCGTTGTCCACGCCATGCCCTTACGGCCGTGCGCCAACACCCAGCTGAGCAGGTCGCAGGCATATCCGCAGGTAATCTCCATATTCTGGCTCTTCCCGGATGTTACGATTTTTGCGTTTAACAGCCTGGCAAGTTCGGTTACGTTCATCTTCAATTCCTACTCTCTTGTGGTCTTGGCCAGCTCCACCATTTTTTGCGCCATAATTTTCAGTTGATCCTTAAGGATATGAATACAGTCCATCTTGCTGGCATGTCCGCGTACGATGTCTTCCGCAAAGGTGCGGCAGGTTGGACTTCCGCAGCTGCCGCAGTCGTATCCCGGCAGGGATTTCACAATTTCCTCCATCTGCTCCATCTTCCGCATGGCTTCCGTAATGTCGTCGTCCAGCTTCATCACGCTGTTGGGAACGATCTTCTTGGTGGTCTGCAGTGGATACTTGGTGAGATACGAGGTTTTCACCGCTTCGTCCGGATGACGCAAATCACAGCCTTTCATCAGGCTTCGGATTGCGTTGCGGGCAATATAGCTGTTTTCGAAAGTCAGGGGACCGCCAACGCAGCCGCCGGTGCATGCCGCGCCCTCGAAAAAGACCAGATCACGGAGTTTGTTGTTCTCAATCTCTTCCAGCACACGAATTACATTTTCGATTCCGTCCACGGCCATGCTTTTTTCCGGGCATACGGCCGCCGCTTCTCCCCCGTTATTAGCCCAGCCAACCCCGTAAGAAGTCGCGGTGGAAAGGTTCAGCGCGCTGGGATAGTTCTTAATATGCCCTGCCAGCAGGCCGTAAATTTCCAGCATGGAGATTGCGCCGTCCACAGCGGATTTTTCCTGCCCAATCGGGTTACGGATCGCGGTCATTTTAGCGGCGCATGGTGTGATGAAAAAACAGCCGACATCCTCTTCGGGTACGCCATGCTTCTGGCAAAATTCTCGTTTGGCCACCATCGCAGCCACTTCCATGGGTTGGCGCATATCGATGATGTGCGGTATCAGTTCGGGAAAGCGTACCTGAATCAGCCGGGTAATGGCGGGGCAGGCGGAAGAAATGACCGGAAAACGTTCCGGGCTCATGCTTCGCATCCGTTCACGGATTGCGCGGGTTACGATATCCGCGCCGGAAGCTACTTCAAACACATCATCAAAGCCCATATGAAGAAGCCCTTCCAAAATCTGTGACGGGCTAATCAGCTTTTTAAACTGTCCATAAAGAGACGGTGCAGGCAGAGCGATTTTATACTTAAAATCATTAATCGTCGCTAAAGGATCGGTCAACGCATACTTGGCATGATTTTCACATACACGGATGCACTCCCCGCAGTCAATGCAGCGTTCGTCAATAATATGTGCCCGTCCGGCCCGTACCCGGATTGCCTCGGTAGGACAACGTTTGAGGCAATTGGTACATCCTCTGCATTTTTCCTTATCCAGCCGTACGGAGTGAAACCGTTTGTCTTGCATTTCAGGAACCTCGCTTCCCCCAGGCGAAGGCTGCTCTGAAGCCTCTTCCTTCGCCCCATGTTATCCTTGTTTGATATGAAACCGCATTCGGATCTGCGTTCCTTTTCCCACTTCACTCTCAATGTGGAATTCATCCGCATTCCGTTTCATATTGGGCAAACCCATGCCGGCGCCAAAACCAAGGTTTCGCGCCTCTTCGCTGGCGGTCGAGAAACCTTCTGTCAGCGCCTGATCAATATTGGGAATACCAGGTCCGGCATCCGTAGAAGCCAGCGTGATTTCGGAAGGTGTCATACTGATGGTCAGGGTACCGCCAATGCTATGGATAATCAGATTCAGTTCGGCTTCGTAACAGGCGACGGCGATACGACGTAAAACGCCACTATCGACTCCCAGCTGTTTCAGCTTCCGTTTAATGGCCGCGGATGCATCCCCGGCCATCGCATAGTCCTGCGCTTTCACCTGGTAGGTGTCTGCAAGTGTTAACTCCTGCATGTTACTCCTCATTTGACAAAAAACATTAAGCTTGCTTCGTTTCGCATTCGTTGCTGCCTCGCAGCCCCGCCTGATACAGCAGGCCGCATGCCGTAAAAGTCGTGTATCGGGTTGAAAGAACAACAATTCCGGATTCTTTTGCTTCTTCCAGCACATCCTCGCCCGGGATTTTTCCACGTGCGAATACGATACAGTGAATATCGAGCATGCTGGCAGTCCTAACTACATGTACGTTTGTTAACCCTGTAATCAGTACTGTTTTATTTTTTACAAACGCAAGCACGTCGCTCATTAAGTCCGATCCGCAAGCCGAGTTAACTTCCTGTTCCAAACTTTCCTCACCGCAAAGTACGCGCGCATCCAGAATAGAAATGATTCCGGAAATCGTCATACCCATTCCTCCCCGTCTGCCATGGATAACCCGGCCATGCATGTTTCCGATCCATCGACCGGCAACCAAATTACTTCCACCCTTGAAGCTTAGCCAAAAATCTGTTACCATGGTGCACGTCTATTATACCGTTGCGGAGGCGCGAGATGCAATACCATCTGGATACGATTCCTGTCTGGGAAGCGATGGAGTGGAAAGGCGAATGCCCACTCTGTTCACTGGAGCGTAAGACCGAAGTGGAAGAGATCGAGCGTACGCTTGGCGCCAGTGTGATGGAGCCAGACGTGCGTATCCGTTTCAACGAACGTGGCGTTTGCGGCAAACACCAACAAATGTTATTCGCCCAGCAAAACAAGCTGGGTCACGCACTGTTGATGGATTCTCGCGTAAAGGCCCAGTTAGCAGTGTTACAGACGCTTCAAAAAAAAGTTGAGAATGCGCAGCCCGCGCGGCGCTCTCTGTTTGGTAAAGGAACATCCGTTAACGTAATAACGGACGAGCTGAAAGCCTTACAAGCCCATTGCGTCGTTTGCGAGGCAGTCAATACCCATATGCGGCGTTATCGGGATACTTTTTTACACCTGTGGAAAACGAACTCTGATTTCCGCGCAGCATGGAAGCAATCCAACGGGGTATGCCTGCTACACCTGCAGGCATTGCTGGAAACCAGCGGCGAGGTCCTGTCGCCCGAGCAGCAAAACGAGTTCACAGCGGAGGCGCTGGCTTTTTTAACAGAACGCTTAGCGAACGATGAAAAAGATCTGGACTGGTTTACGAGGAAATTCGATTATCGTTTTCAGGCAGAGCCCTGGGGTGAGAGTAAAACAGCCGTCGAGCGCGCCGTAAACCGCCTGCGCGGCTGGTGTGTCGGCAGCGAACCTTATCCGCAAAAAAAGTAGCGTTACTCCTGCTTTTCTTTGGTATAATGCTCAAGCTTTACCCCTGACTCCTCAAAGACTTCGAGGGCAAACGGGTCTGGATATGCCTGTTCGAAAACCACACGGCGAATTCCCACGTTCACGATCATTTTTGCGCAGACCGAGCAGGGCTGGTGGGTGCAGTAAATCGTTGCCCCGTCGATAGATATACCCAGCTTGGCCGCCTGAATGATCGCATTTTGCTCCGCGTGGATCGCATAGCACAGCTCCGCTCTCGTCCCGGATTCAATATGCAGGCGATCGCGCATGCATTCTCCGCGTTCCCGGCAGGTTTTCAGGCCTGCCGGCGCACCGTTGTATCCGGTAGTCATGATCCGTTTGTCCTTCACAATCACCGCACCGACTGAACGCCCCGCGCGGTAACAACTGGACCATTCGGAAATCAGTTTTGCCATTTTCATAAACCGGTCATCCCATTTATCCATACTTTCGCCCCTTTCACGGGCTTTTTTTGCATTATACAGGATAAACAGTACGCCTGCAACGCCGTACTGTTTTATTCAATGATTTAATTTTTCATCGTTGGTTTAGCGTTGCCGTATTCATACATAACAATCCATATCGATCAAGGGGTGAAATCGGTTCTATCTCCGCATTATTATCCCGGTCGTGTTCATATCACTTTCACAGAAACTGTTGCAGTGTCTCATGAGGATCGTCATCGTTCCACCCGGTCAACCTGATTCCTGCGCAGAATAAATACGTTCTATCTCTTCGGTCTGCGTTCCGTCCTCCCGACAGACAAACAGCGTTGGAAGCCATAACAATGAAGGTTTTGCGTTCTTCACCGCCTCCAAAAGCAGCAGATAAGGCGGCTTATCTGTTCGGACGCACACCATGCGGGCGCGTTTGGGTTCCAGCCTGCCGGCACGCAGTACATCCGTTAATTCCGGCATACGCGATGCAGGAAAGCATATCGATAGTTTCCCGTGGTTCTTAAGCAACGCAGAGCAGGTTGCCGCCAGTTCCCTCAGATTACAGTCTGTTTCTATGCAGGCCAGTCTGCGTGCGTCCCGAATGGAAGGATTCGTTCCGTCGCGCCTTCCGTACGGCGGGTTACACACTACCCCATCCATGTTACCCGTACCGAGCAGGTCAGGCGCATTCCGCAGATCATCGCAATACACGCAGATTTTCTTTTCCAGCCCATTCATTAAAACGCTGCGTTGGGCCATATCCGCCATCTCAGGCTGATTCTCAAACGCAAAGAAGCGTGCGGTTGTCTCACGCTGGCACATCAACAGTGGAATGATGCCGCTTCCTGTGCCGAGATCGGCAATCTGCATGTTTTTAGAAAGACGGGCAAAATGAGCAAGCAAAACCGAATCCATGCTGAAACGATAGCCGTTTATTTTTTGCAGTATCTTCATCCCGTGGTTTTGCAGATCGTCCAGCCGTTCGTCCTGCCACAGACTGACATCGTTACTCAATCATCGTCAATCCTTCCGTAAGGCAGAAGCCCGGCTGACCAAAATACATCACTTCGCACCAGTTGTTCCCATTTCGCAGCACCTGAACCTGACTCCCCGCGATCATTTCCAGCAACCATCCGTCACCCTGTACACAGGTTGTTTGAAGCGATAGCGTCTCTGCGCCGTCTTTTGGCGTAATGGTAGCGTACAACGTCTGGTCGGGAGCTTTCAGAGTCGGATCCTCCGTAATTACTTCGGTTTCTCCGGTATTTTCCGTCTCTGTATCCGCTTGAGCATCTGTTTCGTTGCTTGTCCCGGCATTGGTTTCGGGTGTGCTGGTAGAAGTGACCGTCGCAGTCACTCCAAGTTCCGCAGGGCATGTGGATACCAGATACTGGCTCATGCAATATCCGCTGTAAATACCGTAGCTGATTTGGCTCCAGGATCCGTTTTGAGCCCATACCGTTACCTGAGTCAGCCGTGGCAGCGTTGTTACGATTGTTGCTGAGGAAGAAGCAGCCGCGCGAAGATTAAGCGAGCCGGAGGAGGTATAAACCCACGCAGTGGTTCCCGTATTCGTTGTTGGCGCAACCGTACTTACGGTTTCGGCAGGCGATACGGTTGTTACCACAGAAAAAGTAAGGAAGGCGTTTTGAACATATCCCGTATAACTACCATAATAAACCTGACTCCACAAAGTGCCTTTGTTGGATACCGTTATCGTTGTGAGGCGTGGTATCGTAGTCAGAATTTCAGCCGATGTGGAAGCCGCCGCCCTGAGATTTAAAGATCCGGAAACCGTGTTTACAACTGCTGTGAGGGGGGCTTCCGGTGTGGAAGTTGGCGCAGGCGTTGGGGAAGGACTTGGAGTGGCAACCGTGCTGGTATCGCTTGTGTCGGGAGTTACGGTCGGGGTTACGGTCGGGGTTACGGTCGCTGTATCTGTTGGCGCTGTTGTGGCCGTGTCGGCGATTTCAGAAAATGAGAGGTAAGCCGTCATCACGTACCCGTAAACACCTGCATACTGCACGTAACACCAGCTGCTCCCCCGCTGTGACACCGTTACGCTCGCATATTGCGGGATCGTCATGATGATTGTTCCGTAAGGCTCCGTACGAAGATTGAGCGAGCCGGACGCTGTAGTTACTGTTGCAGTCGTCACGGTTGATCCGGAAGTGCTCTCGCCAGACGGAAAGGTGAGGTATGTGTTCATCACATAGCCTGTGTAGCCGTTGTAGTTTGTTTGCGTCCATGCCTCCAGTTTCTGGAGAACCTTAATGGTAGTTCCTCTGGGAATCGTCGTCAAAACACGGCTGCCGGGCAGCATATCCGACCTCAGGTTGAGCGAGCCGGAAGGTGTTGTTACGATTGCTGTGCTGGTATTCCCCGTTGCATCCGTTACGGTAGCGGTTGGAGTTGGAGACACAGTCGTTTCAGGCGTTGTCGAATCCGCTGGTGTTGCCGAGCTCTCCGGCGTTACGGTGCTTTCGGGTGTGGTTGTGCTTTCCGGTGTGGCCGTATCCTGAGCCGACGCAAATGTCAGAAACGCGGTCATCACATATCCGGAAACCCCGTTGTATGTTACCGCGCACCATTCCAAACCTTTGGTTTGTACGCTAATGATCGCAAGTCGTGGGATGGTTGTAAGAATCGAACTGCCCGCTTTGGGCAACTGTCGCAAATTCAGCGAGCCGGACACGGTGGTTACTGTGGCGGTTGTATTTACTGTTTCATCATCCGTATCGGTCTCATCCGCAAACTGTAAATAGGCGGTCATCACATATCCGGAGTATCCGCTGTAGGTGACGCCGCACCATATGGTTCCCTTCGAGGTGACCGTCACTGTCGCACCTTTGGGGATTGTTGTAAGGATTGTGCTGCCTGCGCTGGCTTCCGTGCGCATATTCAATGACCCGCTCTGTGTAGCTACCGTTGCGGTTGTGGTAGCAGTCGGGGTTGGCGTTTCGCTGCTGGAAAAACTCAGACTGGCGGTCAGAATATATCCTGTTTTACCATTATACCGTGCGGCACACCAGGTATCTCCACGGTTTGAAACAATAACGCTTTTCCCGGTTTCAATTTCGGTTACAGTGCTGGCACTTTCATCCGCGGTTGCCCGCAGCACAGCTCCGCCTGTTCCTACTGTAGCCCATACCTCGCCTGTTCCCGGTGAATCCGTTGCTGTGGTATCCGTTGAGTCTCCTTCAAATGTGAGGCAGGATGAGAGCACATAACCGGTGGTTCCGTTATAGGTGACTGTCGCCCAAGAACCGTCGTCTTTCGATACATTGAGAACCGTTCCGTTCGGCAACTGTGCAAGAACCGTACCGGAGGTACTGGCCGTCTGTCTCAGATAGGTTGGGTTGCCGTCTTCGGTGGTAACCGTAGCCGTGCTTGCACCGGTACTGACCGTATCGCTCGGATAGGTATCCGAAAAAGACAGATAGGCCGTCGCAGCATAAGCGACAGTCGCCCCATACTGTACATGCGCCCAGGAGGAGGTTTTATCCAGCACCGTGAGCACCGCGCCGCTGGAGGCGGTTGTAACGACCGTGGCGGAATAACTTCCGGATTCCCGTAAGTTCAGGTAATCGCTGGCTGTCACTTTTGCGAAACCCACGATACTGGTTACACTCTGGTCGGACGTTGTGGCCGGGGTGCCGGTAATCGTCAACGCGTTAAGCGGTACATAGCCTACGATCGCACCAAATTTGATCAGGCACCAGGTACCATCGCTTGCGTACACCGAGACAGGCGAGCTGCCGGGCGCAACCCCCAATATGGCTGCGGAAGTAGACTTGCCGGCTCTGATGGCCAGCTTCGCGCTGTTGGAAACCAGGGTGATAACCGCTGTGCATGCTCCTGTATCCGTGTTCTCGTCCACAGACGCGGCATCTTCCTCGCTGGTTATCTCCTCATCCGAATTGGCCGCTAGAATGGTGTTGGTAAACGAAGTGCTCACCCGGCTGCAGCCGGGATAATAGAACCCGATAATTTTATCGTACGTGTAACCCAACTTCCCCATGTACATGGCTCCACGCTGGCTCATCCCCATCCCGTGCCCATAACGTCGTGCCTGAAAAGTAAAAGCTGTGCTGCTTTTGGAAACGGACCAGAGTTCATTTTTTCCGGATTGAATACTCATGGACAGCATGCTTTCCAGTTCTGAGAAAATATCGCAGGTGACCGTTGCGGAAGCGCTTACTGTACTTCCGGATGAATTGGCTGTTGTTACAGACAGAGAAAAATCCATTTTTGTGTATAGTCTGCTTGGCGAAGCATACATCGGCGTATGTGCAGTGACCGACTTGATCAACTGGATTGTTGTGTTGGAAGTATTTGCGGAATAACCAGCGCTTTGTAATGCTGCAATTGCCTTCGTTTTTAGCAGGGCCATCAGCGAAGCGTTATTCCCGGAGCCGTTAGCGTATACCGTCGTCTTTTTTACAATGCTGTCCGGATTGTTATAATCAAACGGATCGTCGTGAACATCCAGATAAGGGTATCCGGAAGAGCCCCAGATGTTAGCAATGGATTCGGTCTGGCCGCCGTTGGACGCAGAATAATACGTTGCTGCATATCCGCTTCCATATTTCAAAACAATCCCCTTTGTTGCGTCAACTGCCGATACACAACTGGCATTGCTGGACGGCGTGCCATTATAGACCTGATCACTGGTCGTATCCACCACATCATAATACCCGGAGGTTCGGCTTTGCATCATCCGAACCGTATAGGTCCGCGCAGCTACCGCCTGTGCTTTCAACGCCTCAGCGGGAGCGCTGGTGCCCATTTCGTATGGGAGAACGCCATACAGATAATTCTCGATATAGATATGTGCCACAGTATACAGTTTATAGCTTCCACTGCTTTGTCGCACCGCCTGAAAAGATAAATCACCAGGATACGGGTTGGATGGTTTGCGCGCCTGTGCGATTGTAATGCCGTTCGTACCTGTCGCGCTGTGTCTGCGTAACGCAAAGTAGTTGCCCATGTTGGATTGCGAGCCGTTTCGCGTCATCGTGATGGTGCCGGCGGAACTGTTAAACCCGACATACAGCGTTTCTCCGGTGGTTAAGGCCGTGCCGTTACTGAGGGTATAATTCCCGGCAATCGTAAGGGTGAGGCTGGTTGGGCTTCCCAGCGATGAAAGGTAAACGCGTACCATGCCGTCCAACGCTGTTGACGCTTTGGTAAGCGGCGCGGCTTTCACCGTTACATCGCTTACCGAGGTTGCGTATACGCCGAAAGGAAGCAGGAAGGCAAAGCAAAAGGCCGTGAAAAAGGCCCCTGCTTTGTACAGAACCTTCCCGGTCTTCCTGCGCATAGCGTGCCTCCTGCAAGACTTAATACTTTTGTAATTATTAGGATTGTAACATAACCTATTAAAAATGTCTACTGCCTTTGACCCCGAATAGAGCAAACGGCGTATGCTTCCGCACCGCCGTCTGATGTTTTTATCTTTTTGTGGGTGGTACAGGCGTATACTTCTTTTCTTCTTCTGTAGTTTCTCCGTTGATGCGCCTGTATTCCTGAATGGCAGCGCGCGCCAGCTCGTCACAACGATTGTTGCGTGGGTCATCGGCGTGTCCCTTTACCTTATGAAACGTAACCTGATGCTTTTTTACGCGAATAATCTGTAGCAGCAGCTTCCAAAGGTCGCTGTTTTCTACCGGTTTCTTGTCGCTTGTGATCCATCCGTTTTTTTGCCAGTTATCGATCCAATGCTCATTAAAAGCATTCACTGTATAAGCCGAATCTGAAAACACGTCTACTTTGCAGGGCTCCTTCAACGCACCCAGACCGCTGATGACGGCGAAAAGTTCCATCCGGTTGTTCGTTGTTCCGGACATATGCCCGGACAGCTCCTTGGTTTTCCCATTGTAGCTCAGGATTGCGCCCCATCCCCCCGGGCCCGGGTTACCGGAGCAGGCTCCGTCCGTGTATAGTTGAACGGATTTTTCCGCCGTCGTCTGCGTCATAGATGCTCCTTGGATTTTGGTTCGCTCATCTTCTGGCTTTCCTCCGCGCAGGCAGTCATAGCCTCAATCACCGCACTGCGGAACCCGTCCCGTTCCAGCGACGCTACTGCCTCGATGGTTGTACCCCCAGGGGAGCAAACCATATCTTTCAGTTTTCCCGGATGCTCGCCGGTGGTCAGTACCATTTGCGCGGATCCAAGCACAGCTTGCGCTGCGGCACGGTAGGATAGAGCGCGGGGCAAGCCTAGCCTGACCGCCGCGTCAGCCATGGCTTCGATAAACATAAACACATAGGCGGGGCTGCTGCCGGTAAGCGCCACAATCGCGTCAAACTGGCTTTCCGGTAAGACGGCCACTTCGCCAAGCGTAGCGAACAGCGCCTTCGCCCATTCCAGACTTTCGTGTGATAACGTGGTCTGTTCGCAAATAGCCGTAAACCCCTCGCCCACCATTGCCGGCGTGTTGGGCATCACGCGCAGTACCTGCGCGCCGCTTTGTTCATCCAGCACTCCGGTCAGCATGGCAAAAGTCCATCCGGCGGCAATAGAGATAAATTCCTTTCCCTTCGCGAGCGGACGTGCTTTTTGCAGGACATCGTTCATGTATATGGGTTTCACAGCCAGCAGAATCCGCTCGCACCCTTCCACCAGCGCTTCTTCGGTTTCGGCGATACGCACTGGTTTCCCACCGGCAAAACGGATGCTTTGTTCCTGATTCACATCAAAAACCGCAATCTCCTCCGGTTTGAGGAAACCGCTTTCCAGCACACCTTTCAGGATGGCGGTTCCCATGTTGCCCGCGCCGATAAAGCCAAGCTTCATTAAACCACGCCTTTCCAGGGTTATTTGCTCGTTTCCGTTTCCGGGATCGCGGCCACGCCTTCAGAGGTACCCACCTTTGCGTTAGCGTCGCGTACATGCAGGCGGACCGGTAAGGTAATCGCTTTCTTGGGGCACTTCGGAACGCACTGCCCGCAACCGGTACAAGCTTCGTTGATTTCATGTACGCTCTTTCGTTCGCCGGAAATCGCTTCAAACTGGCAGGTTTTTTTGCAGATTCCGCATCCTATGCAAAGATCACGGTCAATCAAAGCGATATGCCGGTTATCAAAGTCTCCCCACATGGCGCCCGTCGGGCAGACTTCGGCACACATCATACAACCGACGCATTTTTCCTTGTTAATGATGGGCAGGTGGTTTTCCATCACGATCGCGTCAAATTTGCAGGCTTTCATGCAAAGTTCGCAGCCGACACAGCCGATTTTACAGTTGTCGCTGACCAGATAACCTTCTTCTGCGGCGCGGCACAGTAACCTAACGGGCAGTGTGACGGGTTGCAGGTCCAGCACCTGTTTCGGGCAGGCGGTAACGCAAGCGCCACATCCCGTACACTTATCCTCATCGACCCGGGCGATCTGAGAATACTCATCAATATGAATTGCGTCGAACTTACAGGCCCGTACGCAGGTGCCTAAACCCAGACAAGCGTACTTGCAAGCGCGGTTGCCATCGTTGATAAGCGTAGCGGCCAGACAGTCTTCAATTCCATAATACGTAAACTTCGTTTTACAGCGATCCAGCGTTCCCTGGCAAACGACAGTCGCAATTTTTCGGGTTTCTTCTGTTCCGGCATCCTTACCAAGTATGGACGCCACTTTTTTTGCTACGGCGGCGCCGCCAACAGGGCATGCGTTAACAGGCGCTTTTCCGGCAGCCAGCGCATCCGCCAGCGCGTCGCAACCCGCATAACCGCAACCGCCGCAGTTGGCGCCCGGTAACGTATCGCGTACCTGATCTCTCGTCGGGTCAGAAGGCACAGCGAACGCTTTATTCACCAGGGTCAGTAAAAGACTGAAAA
This sequence comes from Bacillota bacterium, assembly GCA_023395615.1. Lineage (GTDB taxonomy): Bacteria > Bacillota > Clostridia > Christensenellales > Aristaeellaceae > CAXXOK01. The sequence goes on along the minus strand of JAEWYP010000019.1, from coordinate 104,939 downwards.
CGAGTGCAACGGCAGCCAGAACTCCCGTTCCGATTAAAATACCGGTCATTCCTTCGCCCTCCTTAATGAATCAGTCCGGAAAAGCCCTGAAAAGCAATAGACATAAGCCCCGCGCCAATCAGCGCGCCGGGAAAACCATCCATCCACTTGGGCATATTGCCCAGTGCCAGCCGTTCCCGGATCGCCGCGAACGCTACCAGCGCCAGTGTAAAACCAAGCGCTCCCGCCGTGCCGTTCACGACAGACTGGATCAGATTATACCCACCCTCGATGGCGGTAGTATTGTTGATCGCAACGCCCAACACAGCACAGTTGGTGGTAATCAGCGGCAGATAAATACCAAGCGCCTGATAAAGCGAACGGCTGGTTTTCTTCAGTACGATTTCCACGGACTGCACCAGCACAGCGATCACCAGAATAAACGCAATTGTTTGCATATATTCCAGTTGTAACGGAATCAGCAGGTAGCGCTGGATAAAGTACGTGAAAAGAGACGCAATCGCCATAACGAACGTAACAGCCATACCCATGCCCAGCGCTGTTTCCGTCTTTTTAGATACGCCCAAAAACGCGCAGATGCCCAAAAACTGCGACATGACGAAGTTATTCACCAGCACGCCGCCCACGATAATCAGCAACAGGCTGCTCATGCGATTTCCTCCTTCGCTTTTGCCGCTTTATGTTTCTGGATCGCCTTAACCACAGCGTTTACCAGCAACATCAGAAGACCCAAAACGATAAATCCTCCCGGAGGGCGAATGATAATCGCCATAGGATGATAGCTGGCGGGCATCACTTGCATGCCAAGGAAAGTCCCGCTACCGAGCACCTCGCGCACAGCGGACAGCAGGGTAAGCGATAGTGTGAAACCGATCCCCATGCTGAGACCATCGACCAGAGAGGCCATCGGCGGCTGCTTGAACGCAAAGGATTCAGCCCGGGCAAAGATGATGCAGTTTACTACAATCAGCGGAATATACAGACCCAGCGACTGGCTTAGCGACGGTACGAAAGCTTTCATCAGCAAATCCACGATCGTTACGAACGTAGCAATGACCACCACGAATGATGGGATGCGTACTTTTTCGGGGATGATATTGCGCAGAAGTGAGATCACCAGATTGCTGAATACCAGCACAAACGTGGTTGCAAGCCCCATACCAATTCCCTGATTGACCGCCGTGGAAATCGCCAGCGTCGGGCACATGCCCAATACCATTCGAAAAGTCGGGTTCTCATCCAGAATACCGTTACGGAAAATTTCTCCAAGGCGTTTTTGATCGCTCATACTTACGCCTCCTTGCCCGATTTGGCGGGTTTAACATAACCAAAAGGCTTCGGTGCCGTCATCTTGTCAATCAGGGGCGTAAGCACATTCATGAACAGGATAGCAAAAGAACAGCCCTCCGGGTATGCCGGGTTATATACGCGAATTACAAACAGGATCGCGGCACAACCAGCGCCCATGATCACCCGGCCCCATGGTGTGATCGGACTGGTAACGTAGTCGGTTGCCATAAAGAATGCGCCCAGCAGCAGCCCGCCGCTCAGCATCTGATACAGCACGTTTTGCGATCCGCTCTCCACGGAATACAGGGTTCCATACTGAATCCAGAACAGGATGAACGCCGTACCGATAAAAGCAGCGGGAATCCGCCAGTCAATCACGCCGCGTACCAACAGATAAATACCGCCCAATAACAGGGTCAGCTTGCAGGTTTCCCCCATCATTCCGGGGATGTTACCGCTGAAAAGCTGCCAGAGCGAGTATGCGGCCGGGCTTTCGCCCAACGGAGTCGCAGATGACACAGCATCAGCACCTGCCGCGGCAACCCACTGGCCTGCATGCGGCAGAACGTTTGCCGCCATCAGCGTTGTCCAGGACAGCATCAGGATCGTTCTGGCCGCCAGCGCCGGGTTAATAAAATTTTGTCCCATCCCGCCAAACATCTGCTTTACCAGTACAATAGCGATAACAGAGCCAACCGCGGCCATCCACAGCGGAGCGCTTGCAGGCATGTTGAAAGCCAGCAGCATTCCGGTAACTACCGCGCTCAGATCAGAAACCGTAACTTTCTGCCCGGTGATTTTCTGGTAAGCGTATTCAGCAATCACTGCTGTAAGCACGGCGGTCACAAGCAGCTTCAGCGCCGCACCCCCAAAGAACCACACGCTTGCGGCAGCGGTTGGTAACAGAGCGATAATGACGTCCAGCATCAGTTTTTGAGTGGAAACCCTGTCATTACGCAGATGCGGCGAGGAGGATACAACCAGTTTGTGTTGCATTTATTTATCCCCCTCTGGTTTGATTGTTTCAGCGGCTTTACGCGCTGCCTCGGCGGCTTTCTTCGCATCTTCCGCTTTTTGTCTGGCCATAGCAGCGCGGCGACGTTCGGTGATGATCTTTTTACTGGCGCGGCAGCTTTGCGTCAGTTGCCGTTTCGCCGGGCAACTCCACGTACACGCGCCGCATTCGATACAGTTCATCACGCCGTCTTGTTCTGCCTCTTCAAACATGCCTTTGCGCATTTCTTTATCCAGCGTTGAAGGCACAAGGCGCATCGGGCATACCATAGAGCAGCGTCCACAGCGGATACAGTTGCTTTCGCCAAGTTTTGCCGGCGCTGTTTCCAACACCGTAATTCCGGAGCACCCCTTGGTTACTGGGATGTCCACACGGTTAATGGCTTGTCCCATCATGGGGCCGCCATACAGAAGCATCTTCGCTTTAGCTGTGATCCCGCCGGAGGTATCCAGCAACCATTCTACCGGCGTTCCGATCCGCGCCAGATAGTTTGCCGGCTTTTCCACACAGCCGCTGACGGTAACCACACGGTCCACCACGGGGCGGCCTTCATATACAGCCCGGTGCAGAGCATATGCGCTGCCTACATTGATTACGATCACTCCGCTGTCCAACGGCAGCCCGCCGGATTGAACCACGCGGCCTGTGAGCGCATACACCAGCTGTTTTTCACCGCCCTGCGGATAATGCACCGGCAACGACACAACGTTAATCGTCGAATCACCGGCACAAGCCTCGGTGATTGCGCGAACCGCGTCCGGTTTGTTGTTCTCTATCCCAATCAGGACTTTTTCAATTTTCAGGGCGCGCTGCACGACTTTTGCGCCGCTCACAATTTCTTGGGCTTTTGCAAGCATCAACCTGTGATCGGCAGAGAGGTATGGTTCGCATTCCGCGCCGTTTAAGATTAACGTATCGACTGTTTTATTCGGCGGCAGAGCGTACTTGACAGCATGCGGGAAAGTAGCGCCGCCCAAACCAACCAGCCCGGACTGACGCGCCAGATCGGAAAGCGCCTTTCCATCCAGCTTTTCCGGGTCGGCCACCGGCGTAAGCTCCACCCACTCGTCTTTAAAATCATTATCGATAATTACACTGAGCGTTTCTGTCCCGTTTGCCTGAATGCACGGCTGAATATTGACCACCGTGCCGGAAATGCTGGAATGCACAGCCGCGCTGACAAAGCCAACCGGCTCGCCAATCTTCATTCCGGTTTTAACGTGATCACCTTTTTGCACCAGGCTCTTGCAGGGTGCGCCAATATGCTGCTGTAACGGAATTGCGACACGCGACGGCTGGGGAAGTTCTTCTATCGGCAGGCGGCAGGTAATTGCTTTCCCGTTCGTTCCTTCGCGGGGATGGATTCCTCCGGGGAAAACATGAAACAGACTCATGTCGTATATTTCCTTCCTTTATCCTACTCTATGGCAGGCGATTTGGCCTACTCCATAAATTATAACATATACTCGCGAAATGCAAGCGGTTTTTCTCAGTATTTCACGCGTTTCTTCGCTATTTTATTCACAAACTCACTCGCGTTACGCTTTATACAACTGGTCTTTCGGATGCTTGAAGCCGCACTTGGTTGCCCATTTTTCGTTCGTTTGCCGCTGCCAGCAGGCTCTGCGCGTGCGCGCGTCCGCTGCCGTCATGGTGCAGATCAGCACCGACCAGACGTGCGATCTCTTCCACCCGTTCTTCCGGGTTTAATTCTTTCACATGGGTCACGGTACGTTCGCCTTCCACTCTTTTTTCGACACGGTATTGGGCATCTGCCATTGATGCGATCTGTGCCAGATGCGTTACGCAGATTACCTGATGGTAACGGGCAATATCATCCATTTTTTCGCCCACGACGCCCGCCACATGTCCACTAATCCCCGTGTCGATCTCGTCGAAAATCATTGTTGGGATTTGCGCGCGGTCTGCTGCCGCAGCCTTCATTGCAAGCATAATCCGTGACAGTTCGCCGCCCGATGCTGTTTTAGCCAGGGGCTTCAGCGGTTCGCCAACATTTGGCGCAATATGGAAGGTAACGGTATCGTCCCCGTTGGGCGAAGGGATGCGTTTTTGTTCCGGCGCGGGTTGTTCAAACGCACAAACGAAGCGAGTGCTTCCCATGCCTAATTGAGAGAGCTGGCTTTCCATCTCGCTTTCAAAGCGCGCCGCAACCGTTTCACGCGAATCCGTCAGTCGTTTTGAGGCAGTCCGGTACTCCGCCAGCCGGGTTTTATATGCCGTCTCCGCGGCATGCAGACGATCATCCATGGCAGTAAAGGTTTTCATTTCATCCTTCAGTTTTTCCGTATATTCCACCAATTCGTCCGCTTCCATCCCGTAGCGCTTTTCAAGCTTCCGGTAGGTATCCAGCCGTGCCAGAATGCGGTCGTTTTTTTCCGGGTCGAAGCTCTCGTTTTCGCTGAGATCACGCAGTTCAATGCCCATTTCCTCCGCTTCATAAAACGCGGAGGTCATTCGCTCCGCAAGCGCAGCAAAACGTGGATCGTATTCCTCGATCCGCTTCATTTCTTCCGATGCTTCTTTCAGCAGCGCCACCACGCCAAGGCGTTCTCCTTCGGCGGCGGTCAGGTTGTCGTACGCTCCGTTCAGTGCCGTCGCAATTTTCTCCGAATCGGCCATTCTGGTGCGTTGCTGCGTCAGCATGGCCTCTTCGCCGATCGCAAGCTGCGCCGCGTCAAGCTCCTTCAGATGGGAGGAAATGGCGGTCATCCGTTCCTCTCTTTTTGTGTTTTCTTTGCGCAACGCACTGAACGCAGCACTGGTTTCACGCCACAGCCTGTACTTTTCTTCCACGTCCATTATCAATTTATGATGTTCTGCATCTCCGAACGCGTCTAAAAACCCAAGATGATTCCGTTCGTCCAGCAGACTCTGGTGTTCGTGCTGGCCGTGAATATCTACCAGATACCCGGTAATCTGTTTGAGAAGGGTTAACGGCACAATCACGCCACAAACCCGGCACAGATTTCGGTCGCCGGTACTGATTTCACGCAGTACGGGCATCAGGTTTCCGTCTGTTTCCAGTGCCTGTTCCTGCAGCAATTCGCTTACTTTGGGAGAATCGGATATGTCAAAGATCGCTTCTACCGTAGCCTTCTCGCACCCGGTACGGATCAGGCCCCGGTCGGCCCGTTCCCCTAAAATCAGGTTGATCGAATCCAAAACGATGGATTTGCCCGCGCCGGTCTCGCCGGTCATCACGTGCAGACCCCGGTGAAACTGTAAATCCAGATGTTCAATCAGCGCGACATTGCGCACCGTCATGGATACCAGCATAACATCAAGCCGTCCTTCGCGTTCAAAGGTTTATCGCAGCATTTCATCAATCCGGTGCAGCACCACGTCGACCTCCTCGACGCTTCGCACGATCATCAGGATCGTATTGTCACCGGCAAGCGTACCCATAATTTCCGGCCAGTGGAGGCTGTCCAGCATTTCAGCGGCCGCGTTCGCGCTGCCGTTCAGGGTACGGATAATAATCTGGTTATAACAATGCGACATGCCGAGCACCGATTCGCTGAAAATTCGATGGAATCGTTCGCTCAACCCGTTTTCGGGTTTGTCCGCTGTAGCGTATTTATACTGCCCGGAAGAGGTAAGCACTTTAATCAGCCGCAGCTCGCGTATATCCCGCGATACGGTAGCCTGTGTGACAGAAAAGTTTCTTCTTCGCAGTTCGTCTGCCAGTTCTTCCTGAGTGTCAATATCGCGGTCACGAATAATCTCCAGAATCGCGTTCTGTCGGGTCGATTTCATGCGCGAGCCCTCCCTTATCAACAACTCCACTCGGTGAGTTTGGCACGTATGCGGTGAAAAAAGCTGTGCGACCCGAAACGAATCAGTTTCACGACTGTTTCGGAACGGCGAATGGTAACCAGTTCCCGCCCGGTGAGCGTGCCGACCATCCGGCCATCCACATCCAGCTTCGCTGTCTGTGTCGGTGCGCAGTCCAGCGCGATCGTCACCGTCTGTGAAGCGTTGGCAACCACGGGCCGGTGCTGCAGCGAGTGCGGACAGATTGGCGTAAGCACCATGCATTCCACTTCCGGACAGATGATCGGCCCGCCCGCAGAAAGCGAGTACCCTGTAGAACCTGTCGGAGTGGAGACTATCAGCCCGTCGGCTACGTATCTGCCAATCAGTTCCTGCCCTACCGAGGCGCGAAGCGCGATCAATCTGGCATATCCTCCACGGCTGATTACCACATCGTTCAGCGCTTTTTCTACGCTTCCATCCTGCAAGATTACATCCAGCATCATACGCGTTTCCAGAGAAAACTCGTTCTCCTTTAATCTCCGGCAGGCATCCTGCAGGCCATCCAGTTCACTTTCCACCAGAAAACCGATATGTCCCACGTTTACGCCCAAAAGCGGTACATCATACGCAATGGCTGTTTGCGCCGCCCGAAGCAACGTACCGTCTCCGCCGACGGAAACGATGCACTCCAGCGGAAAATCACCAACACCGTCCGGGGCGGGATCACCGTCAGACGGATCGTGCCATGGCTCCCGGCGAACAGTCAGGCCCTGCGCCTTCAGCGCAGCCGCTACCTGCTCCGCCATCGCTTCGCCGTTGGACAATTTCTGGTGCATCATCAGGTAAACATTTTGCAATTCAGCGACCCCTTTCGCCCTGCAGCATGATCACGATGTATATACGAACGCAATATCCGCTTTCATTTTAGCATAGTTTGAATAATCATACAATGCGATTCATTTTAACGTCAGGTGTGCCTGCGCAACCGTCTCGGTGATTCTTTCGTCTGTGACGACGCTTTCGCAGGCCGGGTCCAGATGGGCCAGATACTCAATATTGCCTTCCGGCCCTTTAATCGGAGAAAAATCCAGCTGCGTCATCCTGTATCCGAAGGAAGGCGCAAAATCCCGGATTTCCCGAATAACCGTTTCGTGTACAGCCGGGTCGCGCACTACGCCCTTTTTACCGACGTTTTCCCGCCCCGCTTCGAATTGCGGCTTAATCAGAATGCAGAATATCCCTTGATTTTTCATCAGACCCGCCGCCACCGGCAGAATCAGCCGTACCGATATAAACGAAACATCCATCACCGTCAGGTCTGGCACGCTACCGCCCAATTGTTCAGGCGTAAGGTAACGGGCATTGGTGCGTTCCATTACCGTCACACGCGGATCGCTGCGTATTTTCCAATCCAACTGCCCATACCCAACGTCTATGGCAAATACATGCGCTGCTCCGTTGCGTAAAAGTACGTCCGAAAAGCCGCCGGTCGCCGCACCGATATCCAGCGCCGTAACCCCCGACGGATCAACGTGAAAAACTCGAATCGCCTTTTCCAGCTTCAATGCCCCGCGCCCGACATACGGGTGCTCCGGCTCACGGATGATCAGTTCATCCTCCGGCAATACCGTTTCGGAGGGTTTCTGCACCTTCACTTCCCGGATGTAGACGTTTCCGCTCATAATCAGCGCCTGCGCCTTTTCACGGCTTGAAACAAGCCCGCGCTGCACCAGCGCCGTATCCACGCGTTGCTTATCGCTCATCCTGCTGTTCCCCCGGTTTCAGCACATCCAGAATTTGCTGACGCAATCCTGCCTCGTCCAGCTCCACTTCCTTCAGCAGGCTCCGATGGTCTCCCTGCGGGATAAACCGATTTTTCACACCGATGGGATGGATACTGAGCGCTCCGCCGTGAGAGGCGTTATATTCCAGCACAGAGCTGCCAAAGCCACCTTCCAGCACATGCTCCTCCACAGTAAAAACCGGCCTGCCCATTTCGGCCAGACGGGAGAGGCAGAATCCATCCAACGGCTTCACCGTAGACGCATTCACCACCTCCAGTTCCAGCCCCTCATCCCGCAAACGCTGCGCCACGTTTAATACGGGGCTTATCATGCTGCCTACTGTCAACACAGCTGCGTCTTTGCCGGATAATAACGACCGCCAGCGGCCTGTCATAAACGGTCTCGTTGGGTAAGAGGCATTCGGCGCGACGGCATTTTTAGGATAGCGAATCGCGCAGGGAGCATTCAGTTCCAGAGCGGCATGGATCATTTCGGTCAGTTCTCCGGAGTCGGCAGGCGCAAAAATCGTCATATTGGGGATCGGGCGTAAAAAAGCAATATCAAACAGCCCCTGATGGGATTGCCCATCCTCGTTACCCAACCCGGCTCGATCCAGCAGGAATACCACCGGCAGGTTTTGCATACATACGTCGTGCAGAACCTGATCGTACCCGCGCTGCAGGAACGTGGAATACACGAAAAAGAAAGGCCGCATCCCGCCTCTGGCCAGTCCGGCGCACATCGTTACGGCATGCTCCTCCGCGATCCCCACATCAAAAAAGCGATCCGGATACTTTGCTTTAAAACGATCCGCAGCCGTACCAGAAGGCATCGCGGCCGTTACAGCCAGGATGCGTGAATCTTTTTTTGCCATGGTTACCAGTTCGTCCGCCGCAACCTGGCCATACAGCCTCGGCCCGTGTTTTTGGATTTCTCCGCTCTCAATGAAAAATGGAGGCGTTCCGTGGAAACGTTCCGGACATTTCTCCGCCTTGCGGTATCCGTTTCCCTTTTTTGTGCAACAATGGATGATCACAGGCTCGTCCAGTTCACACGCACGTTTGAATATCTTTTCCATCGCGCGGATATCATGACCGTCTATCGGCCCAAGGTATTTAAATCCCAGCGAAGTAAAAAATCCTTCGTCCAACAGCAGTGCTTTCAGGGATTTTTTCAGCGAGTGAATCAACTTTTCCAGCGGAACCCCGATCACCGGGATCTGGCGCAGGTGATACTTCACCCTCTTTTTTGTAATGTTCCAGCTCGCGCTGGCGCGTAACTGCGCGAAATGATTGTTAAGTGCGCCTACATTTTTCGCGATGGACATCTGATTATCGTTTAATACGATAATCAGCCGCGTTTTGCTGTTGCCGCAGTCGTTCAGGGCCTCGTAGCACATCCCGCCCGTCAGTGCGCCATCCCCGACAATCGCAACAACATGATGATCGTCTCCCGCAAGGTCACGCGCGCGGGCCAGTCCAAGCGCCGCAGAGATTGCGGTGCTGGCGTGCCCGGTCTCGAAACAGTCGTGTTCGCTTTCACTGCATTTGGGAAAGCCGGACAGCCCGCCGTACTGCCGCAGCGTGGAAAACCGGTCAGCTCGCCCCGTCAGCAGTTTATGCGTATAGGATTGGTGCCCGACATCGAAGACAAACTTGTCTTCCGGCGTGTGGAATACGCGATGCAGCGCCATTGTAATCTCAACCGCACCCAGATTGGAGGCCAGATGCCCTCCGTTGCAGGATACGGTTCGAATAATGGTATCCCGTATTTCTTCCGCCAGCGCATCGCACTCAGCATAACTCAATTGCCGGATATCATCCGGCTGTTTGATGTCCTTCAGCTTCAATATCGTTTCTCCCTCATCTCCGCAGTTCAGCGGACTTTCGTGCCGATCTTCGCGCCGGCTTTGTCACCCAACGCAAGATTTTTGAGGATGTCGGAGGAAAAGGCAAAATTGCTGTCGTTTTTCTCACGATGAGCGCGAAGGGCGCATGCTACCATCTCGTCAATCAGCTGTGCATAAGGCAGGCCGCAGGGCTCCCAGAGGTAGAAGGCTAGGGATCCCGGAATCGTGTTGATTTCCGTGATAAAAAGTTCGTTCGTTTTCGTATCGTACATATAATCAATTCGCACGACACCCTTGCAATCCATGTTCTTAAAAATATCAACAGAAAGAGTGCGGATCCGGTCACGCAGTTCCGGCTCGATCGGCGCGGGCAGAACCCGTTTCAGCGATGCCATCCCTTTTGTAGAAGAAGCACCCTGTATATACTTATCCATAAAGCTTAATAAATCACCGCCGGTCACCGGCATCTCTATCTCCGAAGCGCGCGCTTCTTCGCCATATCCCAGCACCGAACAGTTCAGTTCCAGCGGATTATCCAGCCCTTTTTCCACAAGCACTTTACGATCAAATGTGAAGGCAAGTTCCAACGCGTCCGTAAGTCCGGCGCGATCCTTCGCCTTGCTGACGCCGATGGAGGACCCAAGCATTGCGGGTTTCACAAATACGGGATATTGCAGTTTCGCTTCGATGGACGACAGTACGGCTTCAGGGTCACGCTGCCATGTTTCACGCAGCGCGTGGCAACCGGGAAGCACCGGGAATCCTCCGCCCTGAAAGTACTGCTTCATATAGACTTTGTCCATACCCACAGCGGAAGGGGCCACTCCGGAACTTGCATATGGAATGTTGCACAGCTCCAGCATCCCCTGTAGCGTTCCGTCCTCCCCGTGCATACCGTGGAGCACAGGGATAACGCAATCCAACCGCGCGACCAGCCGAACCTGTTCGTGCCCGAAGAGCCCCTTTGCGGGTTCCGTGGTTGTCAGCGCGCCGGAACCGGCGGTCGCGTCCAGCTGTACGCGGTAAATCCCTTTGCAGTTCTCGTTGAAGTTGGTATAGGTATGAATATCCAACAGCGGCTCGCCGGAAAACCAGACACCCTTCATGCTGATATAAATCGGAATCACATCATATTTTTCGCGGCTCACAGCTTTCATCAGCTGTACAGCGCTGATTACGGACACCTCATGTTCGCTGCTCCTGCTGCCGAAAATGACGCCCAGTTGTATTTTGCTCATCAATTCATTGCCTCCGTTATGCCTCTTGATATTGGTCTGGTAAATCGTTCTCGTAAAGAACAACATCCTCTTTGCGCGCCAGCGTGCGCAGTAGAGCCGTTGAAGCGTCCAGTGTGTCTACCCGGTACAGATTCTCCGCGGGGAAGCTCATGTCCGCCAGTCCGTCCAGAATTGGCTGTACGCGCTTCTTTCCCACGATAATCGCGATATCCGCGGCTTGTGCGATATCCCGACCAAATTGCCGGTTATATTCGGCTTCGCGTGCGCCGAGTTCCACCATGCCAGGTGTTACGATTATCCGACGCCCCGGAAACTGGGCAAGCACTTGAAGAGCGGCTTTCGTTCCGACAGGGTTTGCGTTAAAAGCGTCGTTAATCACCGTGAAGGCGGATGCCGAAGGGATCAGTTCCAGCCGGCATGGGATCGGGTTCAGTTTGGCAATCCCGTTGGCAATCTGTTTCATCGTCAGCCCCAAGTAGTCGCCAACCGCCGCGCCCAACAGGATGTTTTGAATGTTGTGCTCTCCCAGTAGTCTGGTGTGACACGCAATACTGCCTTTGCCCTTCACATGGAGCGTAAACGCGCATCCCTGAGGAGAAACCGCCACGTCCTCACACCATACGTCATGCTGCCCGGCAGCCAGCCCCACCAGCGTCTTTGACTTATTCGTACGATCGTACAGGACTTTGCAAATAGCCTGATCATCACAGAAAAACGAATGCCCGGTTTCCGGTAAAGCATCGATCAGTTCATATTTCGCTTTGGTTACACGCTCAATCGTTTTAAATGTTTCCAGATGCTGAGGGCCTACCGAGGTCAGCACACCGATTGTCGGGTGCACAAGACGGCAAAGCTCCCGGATATCGCCCACATGGCGCGCGCCCATTTCCGCAACAAACACCTGATGGGATGTCGTAAGACCTTCCCGGATAGCCCGCGTTACCCCCATGGGGGTATTGTAGCTTGCCGGGGTAATCAACGTAGGATATTTTTCCGATAGAATCGTGCCGATGACGTTCTTCACGGTCGTTTTTCCATAGCTTCCGGTAATGCCAATTCGGATCAGATCGGGATTCTTCAGCAATTTGCGACGCGCGTCCCGAAAATACATCTCGCTGATCAGTTTTTCAATGGGCCATGCCAGCAAGCCGGATAACGCGACTGTCAGCGGCAGAATCAGCGGCCACAGAGCGGGTAACACCGCCAGCGGGCTTTGTGCCAGCCCAAAAGAAACGGCAGCCATCACCAGCGCCGAAACGGTATACAGACGTTTCATCCGTCCGGTCCATACAAACTTCTTCTTGGCTTTCTTTTCGTTAAGCATCCGGCCGATGCCCCAGCCTGCTGCGCAAGCCACCGCGAGCAGCAGGAACGAGATGCCTGCTTTCAGCCAGTCGGGCATAACCGAGCTGGCTTCCAGATCGTAAAGATAATACAACACCACACAAATTACTGTTGCAATCAGACCCGGCAGCCATGCGCGCATCCGGTTACGGCGCAACGAACGACAATAGCCGGGGAACTGATAACTTTCCAGCTGAAAATTATGATACAGTCCCTTCGCGGCAAAAAGCGAAGCGCCTACCGGAAAAAGCGGTAACAGCCATCGGAATCCATCGACCATCATCAGGCTTATTCCTCCCCGAAGAAATGTTTCGTAATCAGCGCAAATCGCGGTTCCTGCTCCAGAAAAGCAAAATGCGTACCGCCTTCAAAAACAACCAGTCCTGCGTCCGGAATCTCTTTTTCCATCGTTTGTCCCATCCACAACGGCGTTTCCGTGTCGGCATCGCCCCAGATAAGCAGCGTCGAGGCCTGAACCTGTGGCAAAAGCGGCCGCAGATCCTCCGATACAATCCGAACGAAGGTTTTGCGCATGTTCTCGTTCAGCTTTACGTAATCTGGCGATCCATAACGGTTGCGCAGAGTACTCTGCAGCTTTTCGGCCATATCCGCCAGAACGGGTGTCCGTTTCATCCGGTTCAGGAAAGCGGTGTAACGTTTATATCTGTCCGAACGCTTCCGCCCTTCCTCTGTTTCCGGCTTTTTAATCCCTGCGGCGCCGGTCAGCACCATTTTTTGTACCGTTTCCGGATGTTTTGCGGCAAGCATCAGGGCAACGCGCCCGCCGAAAGAATGTGCGATTACGTTTGTTCTTTTTATGCCTAATTGTTGAAGCAGTTCATAAATCTGCTCCATATACTCCGAAACACCCCAGGGCGTAACAGGTTCTCCGCTTTGCCCATGTCCGGGAAAATCTACCGAAATTGTTGTGTAGCGGTCAGCCAGCGATGCTTCCAGGGCGGAAAAAACGGTATGGTCACAACCCCATCCATGCAGAAGCAGCACACAGGGCGCGTTGGCTCCGTACCGCTTTCGCACCTCGTAAAAAATCGGGCATCCGTTCAGGGTCGCCTGCAAAACCTCACCGCCTTTCCGAAACACAAAGGTATTTTACCCCATAACAGGCAAAAAGAAAAGGCCGTATCTTCCCGCTTCCTGTTTGTCAGGAAACGCAGCCTTGTTTCACGCGATATTTTTCGTTGTATTCTGATCATGATCTCATTTTATTCAACAGGAGGTGCGCGTATGGAAAAGATTCAAACGATTGACCAGTATATCGCACAATTCTCCGAGCCGATCCGTTCCATACTTACGAACGTCCGCGTTGCTGTGCGCAACGCCGCTCCAACCGCGTCCGAAAAAATCGCTTATGGTATTCCAACGTTTTATCTGCATCAAAATCTGGTCCATTTTGCGGCGGCAAAAAAGCATTTGGGGTTTTATCCCACCCCAGGCGGAATCGATGCTTTTCGGGATGAATTAACGGAATATCACGTGTCCAAAGGCGCGATCCAATTTCCCTATGCAAACCCGATCCCCTATGCACTTATCTCGGAGATAACCGCTTATCGGGTTGCTGAGATACAAAAGCAGTTATAAGATATGCTCGTCTTTCCCTGTTGTTTCTGTATCCAATCGCCATAAATAGCGTCTTTTAACCGTGCTGATTTCCAGTTTGTCCGTGATCTTTTGGGGAACGTTCACCGTACTCTCCAGCTCACAAAACAGAATTTCGCAGGTTTTTATACTGGCCAGATTCGTAGGATCGGTTGTGATCACAGCGGAACGCATCCCAAGGTATCTTAATAATGGTATACAAAGCCGGCATGCCTGCGCCGCATAACGATGCCCGCGAAATGGTGGGTCCACATGGTAGCCAACATGGCCCAGGTAAAATTGCTCCGGACTGTCCCCCAGCCTAAGGGAAATTTCTCCCGCGACCTGTTCACTACAGCTTTCCACAATATCAAACGTCAGGGTATGTTCGCATCCAATCCTTCGATTAAGGCCATAATACTCACGAGGAACCAATGATATTTCCGAGTTTGCGAACATCGGCTCTTCCCGACTGGCAAGCCGAATAAATTGCCTGATCCACTCGTTTTTCATAACTCCTGCAAGGTCACTTTCGGCAATATTGTTTCAAAATCCTTTACCGTCAGTAACTGCGTCCCATCCGTCATTACGCTTGCGCAGCCTGCCGCAACGCCGCGACGCAACGCTTCCTCCATCGGTTCCCCACGAGAGAGGCCGAACAGCACACCGCCGATCAGCGCATCCCCCGCCCCGACGGTAGAACAGGCTTCCACGGCAACCGCAGGCGCAAACAAGGACCTGTGTCCGTCCGAGTAAACCGCGCCGAATTTTCCCATGGAAATGATCACATGCTGCGCGCCCTGCCCAACCAGTTCCAGCGCCGCGTCGCGAATTGACCGCAGGGTTTTCAGTTCTCTTTTCAGCAACGCTTCCGCTTCCGGCAGGTTTGGTTTGATCAGATAAGGCGCTTCGGCTAGACCCGCCCGCAAAGATTCGCCGGTCGCGTCCAACACGCATCGTTTTCCCGGCAGTGCCCGCATCCCTTCTCTGTAAGTATCGGGTTCACAGCCGATAGGCAATCTGCCGCTGAAAACCACATACTCGCTATGATTTGCGTGTTCCTGAAGCAGTTGGAAAAAGCGGGTTTGTTCGACCCGGTTCATTTCCAATCCCGCTTCGTTAAACTCTGTTACCTGTCGATTATTGCGATCCAATATTTTCAGATTCGTTCGAATACTGCCCGGCAGACGGAGTGTTTGGAACAGGATTCCCTGTTGCTTAACCATCTCTAAAAATTCACGTTCATTGTTTTCCCCTACGCAACCAACACAGTTGACCGCAACGCCCAGCCGTTTCAGCACAATCGCCACGTTCAGGCCTTTTCCGCCCACGTCGCAGCGCACGTCGGAGAGCCGGTTCACTTCGCCGGCTTTTAAGCTTTCTATCGAAGCTGTTTTATCAAAAGAGGGATTCATGCATACGGTTGTAATCATGTAATCGCTTCCCTTATCATCCATTGCCAACAGTGTAGCGGAGGGAGGCCTTTCCTGTCAAGCGAAGTTTTTGATTAAAGAACCCCCTTCCCAATTGTGGAAAGGGGGTCTTCTTTATGACAGTACGTTTAGAGCTTACTCCTCTTCTTCTTCCTCGTGTTTGGCGCTTTCGATAATTTTTTGCGCCACAGCGGCAGGCACTTCCTCATACCGTTCAAACTTCATAACGAACGAGCCGCGCGCCTGAGTCATGGAGCGAAGATCGGTTGCGTACTTGAACATTTCCGCAAGCGGCGCTTCCGCCTCCAGCTTTTGCAAACCATCCGCCTGATTCATCCCCATAATGCGACCACGGCGCTTGTTCATATCGCCCATGATATCGCCCATGTATTCGTCCGGTACGAAAACCTCCACGTGCATAATCGGTTCCAGCAGCGTGGGGCCTGCATCGAGACAGCCTTTTTTATACGCGATGCGGGCGGCGGTTTTAAACGCCATTTCCGAAGAATCAACCGGGTGGTAAGAACCATCGTACAGCTTAGCGTGCAGGCCCACCATCGGGTACCCGGCCAGTACGCCTTTCACCACGTTCTCACGTAACCCCTTCTCTACCGCGGGAATAAAGTTACGCGGTACAGAGCCGCCAACCACCGCATCCTCAAACTCAAACTCCGCGTTGGAATCGCTGGCGGGAGAAAACTCAATCCATACGTCGCCGAACTGGCCGTGACCGCCGGATTGCTTTTTATGGCGGCCCTGAACCCGTACGGTCTTTTTAATCGTTTCACGGTACGGGATACGGGGATCCTGCAGGTCCGCCTTCGCGCCGAATTTACTAAGCAGCTTGTTACGAACGACGTCCAAATGCAGTTCTCCCTGACCGGAAAGCAGTGTCTCGCCGGTTTCCGCGTTCTTCTCCACTTTGATGGAGGGGTCTTCTTCCTGCAGACGTGCCAGACCGCTGAACACCTTATCCTCCTCGCCCTGTTTAGTGGCGAAGATTGCTTTGCTGATGCAGGGCGCGGGATAATCAATCTTGGGATATACAATCGGTTTTGTCTGATCGCACAGCGTATCGCCAGAATTGGTGAACTGCAGTTTTGCCAGTGCGCCCATATCTCCCGCATTCAGCAGTTGAGTAGCGATTTGCTTCTTGCCACGGAGCACATACAAGCCGGAGGCTTTCTCTGTATTCTCTGTGGTCGCGTTATAAATTGGCATCGAAGGCGTAAGCGATCCGCTCATAACTTTAAACAGGGACAGTTTGCCGACAAACGGGTCGGCAATCGTTTTATATACGAAAGCGGAAAACGGCTCGTCGCTCTTGCAGGCGCGCTTGATTTCCGTATTGTTTCGGGGATCAACGCCCGTGTAAACCGCACGTTTGGGGGAAGGCAGGAAATCCGCCATCACATCCAATAGTTTGCCTACTCCAACGCCGGTTAATGCCGAGCAGGGAATCACAGGGGCAATCTGGCCGGAAAACATGCCTGCTTTGAAACCTTCCAGTATTTCTTCATGCGACAGTTCTTCCCCATCCAGATACTTCATCATCAGTTCGTCGTCAGATGCCGCGGATGCTTCCGTGATTTCGCCCAGCGCCTTAGCGATAGCATCGGCCATGCCGGCGGGCACAGGGATTTCTTTGGAGGTTTTATTATCGCAGGCGTATGCTTTGTTTTCCAAAACATCGATAACGCCTTTAAAATCCTGTCCGTTCCCGATCGGCAGAAGGATCGGTACCACACTGCTGCCAAACTGGTCCCGCAGTTGAGTTACAACTTTATCAAAGTTAGCGTGCTCGCGGTCCATCTGGTTAACGATGAACATCTTGCCGACGTTGTTTTTACTGGCATAAGCCCAAGCCTTTTCGGTTCCCACGGCCACGCCTCCGACGGCGTTTACTACGATGGCGGCGGTTTCCACCACGCGCAGCGGGCCCATCATTTCCCCGATAAAATCGAAATAACCCGGCACATCGATGACGTTGAGCATTTTCTGCTTCCAGTCAATCGGCGCGGTCGCGGCGCTGATGGAAATATGCCGTTTGGTTTCTTCCGGGTCAAAGTCTGTAACTGTGGTACCGTCTTCTACCCTGCCCTGACGGTCCGTAATGCCTGCAGCGTAGAGCAAAGCTTCCATCAGCGTTGTTTTGCCCTCGCTGCCATGCCCCATGAGGGCGATATTCCGAATGTCCCTGGTTTCATAACTGGCCATGGTGATCCCCCTTATGTTTTCATTACGCCCCGAGTGTGGCATAACCGGGATACAAACAGTGACCGGAATATGGCGACAACCTCGTTGCGCATTTAGAACGATTTCAAGCTTTTTCATTGTAGCAGATATGAGAAAAAAAAGGAAGGGTTAATTTCACGTAAAATAGAATCGTTGCGAAGTAAATAAAAAACGCCGTTCTGCTTTGCAGTACGACACACAGATAGAAACTGTTTAATAACTTCAAGTTATGGTAACCCGGTTGTTTCATCATGTTATTTACAAACTGGTCAGCAGTAATTTTGCCGACTGATATAAAAACTTGATATCGATTACAGATATGTCTTCTTCAGATAGCCCTCCAGGTTGCCGCTCTCCGATACGATCATTCGGGGGATGTTCAGCTCATTCATGCAACATAGCAGGATAGCCATACCATGTGCAATAATATCTGCTCGTTGGGGCTGGATTCCCGGCAGAGCCATTCGCACCTCCAATGGCATGGGGGCAAGCAGAGCAAGGATTCGTTCTACCTCCGTGCGTCGGAGAGGAAAACCGGTGATGTACGAACGTTCATTCCAGTGAACATTCTGGGCCAGCGCTGCCGCTGTAGTGAAGGTGCCACCCACCCCTACCCATTCGACAGGCGGCATCAGTGAAAGAATTTCCTTTTTTTGCGGCGCTAAAATCTCCCCCGCCCGTGACACGACCGCAAAGGCTTCCTCCACATTGCGAATGGGTATTTCTCGGAACAGGCGTACCGCGCCCATCTGAAGGCTCTTCGCAAAATCAATCTTCTCGCCACGACCGATGACAATCTCTGTTGATCCGCCCCCGATATCAATCATACCGGAGCGCTCGCTTCCGGTCGCCCCTAAAAAAGAAAGCTGAGCCTCCGTATCCCCGGTGCAAATTTCCAGGGGAAGGCCCGTGCTTTGTAATAACCGTTCCGAAAAAGTAAGTTGATTACGCGCGTCTCTCACGGCACTGGTTGCAAAAAGATGTATTTTCTCTGCGCCGATATTGCGCGCTTTAGTCGCCATGGCACTAACGCTTGTGCAGGCTCTGGTTATCATCTCTTCCGAAATATCTCCGTTATCATCCAACGCTGCAAAAACGCGCAGCCCTTCTCTGTCCCGCAGGACGCGGTGGAGCTGTGCGTTTTCAAGGTCTGCGATCAGCATGCGTAAAGAATTGGAGCCGATACCAATGGCTGCCGCACGCAAAGTACTCACCCCCGTCTCATTCTTTTCGCGTGTCAATGTCCGTCGGTGCCATAAAGCGCTTCAGGATTAGTGATGACAATACGAAGCTCGTCCTGTTTCATATAATCGTAAAGATTGCGAGCCTGTTTCTCAATAAACGCGTCGCTATTGACGGTGGAAAGTGTCTGTTTTAAATTATTCTGAGCGTTTTCCAGTTCGTTGCCGTCTGCAACAGCCTGCTGGTATTGGGCGTCTGCATCGCTGATGTCCCGGTCCAAACTGGAACTAATCCAGAAAAAAACGATGGATACGCAAGCCAGCAGGAGAATAATCGGCGTTAGCCTGACTCTTTTGCGTAGCCGCATATAGCTCAGCTCCTATAACGGTTTTTATATCATTTCGACATATCTCCCGTTATTCCTTCTCAGGCAGAAAATACGTTTCCCGGATTGCTGATCATGCGTTCTGTCTGATTATACCGTACGGCGCTGACGCAGTTTCTCGATCCCGGAAAAGAGCAAAAAAGCAAGAATATTCGCCACTACAACGCTTGCGCCTGATGGGGTATTATACAGGTACGAGCTTGTGAGGCCCAGCAGAAAGCAAACAATCGATATAATCGCGGCGCAGATGGTTACTCCATGGAAACTTTTACAAAGTCGCATGGCGGTAATGGCAGGAAATAAAATCAGGCTTGAAATCAGCATTGCGCCCATCATTCGCATACCGAGCACCACGGTTACAGCAGTCAGAATTGCCAGTAGCATGTTATAAAAACCGGCAGCCAGCCCCGTCGCGCGCGCGAATGTCTCGTCAAACGTAACGGCGAACAATTTTCTGTAGAAAAGCGCATACATCGTCAGTACTGCTATGGCAAGGATTACGCTAAGCCAAACATCGCTCTCACTCATCGCAAGGATGCTGCCAAAAAGGTAATTATTAATGTCCGTCGTCATTCCCTTGCTGAGGGACAACACCAGTACACCAATCGCCAGCGCCCCTGTAGAAATCATCCCGATTGCGGCATCGCCCTTAATTTTACTCCGCTCGCTTACACGTAACAGCAGAAAGGCCGAACCTACTACAACCGGCACAGCGACAGTCAGAGGAGCAAGCCCCATTGCAGAAGAAACCGCCAGCGAGCCGAAACCTACATGACTTAGCCCATCGCCAATCATAGAATACCTTTTCAGTACAAGGCTTACACCCAGCAGTGCGGCGCAAAGTGATACGAGAAGCCCAACGATGAGAGCGCGAACCATAAACGCGTAACTGAACATTTGACCGATTGTATTAAGCATCGTCTTCGCCTCCCGTAAAAGCATGGCAGACCTCGGATTGCAGATAATCCTGAGCCGTGCCGTAAAAAAGAGGCTCATGGCGAAGGTGAAGAACGTGCGTCGCGTTCCTTGCGGCAGCGTTAATATCGTGGGAAATCATAATGACCGTCACACCGCGGTTCAGGTGTAAATCGGCGATCGTGTCATACATCTCTCGGGTGGATACCGGGTCCAATCCGGCAACCGGCTCATCCAGCAGGAGTAATTTCCGGGTCGCGCACAGGGCGCGGGCAAGCAGAACTCGCTGTTGTTGTCCCCCGGATAACTCCATCATGCTACGCTTGCGCATCTCTGAGATGCGCATGATTGCCATTTTCTCTTCTGCGATCTGCTTCTGTTCGCGCGTTAAGAACATCGATCGTGCTGTAAATCCGGAAGAAACGACCTCCCACACCGAAGCTGGGAAATCACGTTGAAGGGGGTTTTTCTGCGGCAGATAACCGATCTCGTTTCTGCTTAATCCGTCTCCGTAGCGAATACTCCCATGAGAGGGCTCCAAAAGCCCGAGCATTCCCTTTACCAGCGTGGATTTCCCGGACCCATTCTCTCCTACGATGCAGAGATAGTCCCCTTCCTGTACGTCCAAATTGATTTTGGAGGCGACGGTTCTGCCCTCATAAGCGAAAGCGACGTCCCTGCAGGTTAACAATGCCATTCCGATGACCGGCTCCCTTCCCATGGTTAACGTTTTTTCTGTTCTTCTTTCCGTTTGGCTTCACAGCGTTCGCATCGGCCGTAAAGCACCGTTTGGCCTTCGTCCAGAACGAAGCCATGCTGCCCCAGCAAATGTTTGGTGAAATCGTGAACAACATCACAGTGAAGATGCTCCAATGCGCCACAGTCCATACACCGGATATGCAGATGGCTCTCTTTGCATGGATTCAGCTGGTACAGCGCCGGGTTACCGGTGCTTTGAGGTGCGTATTTTCGTAACGCGCCTTCTTCACACAGTCTGGCGACGGCCCGGTATACCGTGGTCATCCCGACATCGGTTCCCAGTGCCGCATACACTTCTTCTGCAGTAACGCAGGCGTCGGGATGCGCCTGAAAGTACTCGGCAATCACTTCTTTTTGCTTGGTTTGATAGTTCCCACGTGAAGCCATCTTCATCCCTCCTGCGCCGAATTTGATAACCATTTTCATATTATACCATGTTTATTCCATATGTCAACGTATGATATGATCTATCTGATAGAAAACATTATTCGTGCCGGCACTTCATGTTCTTGTTTAGCCTTAGTTTATATCGTTTATATTTCATAACATGTCTAAATATATTTTAGTTAAATTGACCATATTTCATTGTTCAATTACGGAACTAATATTCAATTGACAAGTCGAATTCATCCCACTATAATCACTTTGACAGTTTAGATACGTGCGTCACCAATATTAGATAACGTTTGGAGCATAAAATGTCGCAGGATTTGTTTGTCACTATTAAGACCAATTATAACACTTTTACCCGTACGGAACGAAATATTGCGAACTTCATCCTCACCAGTCCCAAGGAAGTGCTGTATATGACGATCACAGAGCTGGCCAGTGCCTGTGATGTTGGCGACACCAGCGTTTTTCGCTTCTGCCGCCATTTGGGTAAAAATGGCTATCAGGATTTTAAAGTGGATTTAGCACAATCGGTCAGCGAAGCACAAGCACTGCCGGATTTATCCCGCTGCATCGTTTCCAACGCGGACACGTCTGATGTGATGATCCAGAAAGTGTTGAACAACAACATTGCCGTTTTGATGGAAACCTATCAGTTGATTGTACCCGCCACGCTTTCTGCCGCAACTCAGTGGCTTACCAATGCCAGGCACATCTGCTTTTTCGGTGTCGGCTCTTCCTCCACATCCGCCATGGAAGCCCACAATCGCTTTCTTCGCGTCAGCGCAAAATCGGAGTTCGTGCCGGATGCGTACCTGCAGATGATGCGAGCATCGCTAATGACTTCGGATGACGTCGCAATCCTGTTTTCCTATTCCGGAGCCACCCGGGAGACCCTTTCCATTGCGCAGACCGCAAAAACAGCCGGGGCGCGCACCATTTGCATTTCTCGCTTTGCCCGTTCTCCTCTTGCCGAATTATGCGATCTTCTTTTCCTTTGCGGAGGAAACGAAGGCCCGCTTCAAAGCGGAAACCTGAGTGTAAAATCCGCGCAGCTGTTTTTGATGGAAGTGCTCTATATCGCCTATTGTCAGGCGAATCCGGAAGATTGCGATCTTTCCGCAAGATTAACATCCGCGGTACTCAACCGCGACAAATGCTGACTATACCGTTTTGGATGTTATGGTGCTTCTTACGTTTACTTGAGCATTACGCTTTTGATCCGGCTTGCCAAAGCCTCCGTGTGATGATAGAATCGAAGCAGCATCGTCGGAACCGGAGGGCGAATAGATATGGATCAACCTATGCGTGTGGTCGTTATCGGAGCAGGCGCCATCGGAGGCATTACCGCTGCGCTGATGCGCAAAGGCGGCGTGGATGTCACCCTCGTATGTAAGCATCAGGATATCGCAACGCTATCCGAAGGCCGTGGATTACACGTCACTGGTAAAAAAGGCGATTTCACCGTGCCTGTGCATGCTGTGGCAGCGATCGAAGAATTAAAAGGACAATTTGAAGTTGCGCTGATTGCCACGAAAGCTTACGATATGCCCGCAGCAGCACGCCATCTTTTGCCGTTTCTGAAAGCAGATTCTCTCGTGCTCAGTCTTCAAAACGGTATCTGCACGGATGCGCTTGCCTCGGTTGTGGGTAAAGAACGAACCGTTGGCTGCGTGATCGGCTGGGGCGCCACACTGCTTGGTCCAGGCGATCTGGAAATGACCAGCGGCGGGGAATTCATTATCGGCCGGATCGCAGGCAGTCAGGATGCTCTGAAACCCGTTCAGGCTTTGCTTTCAACTGTAACCGATACGCTGATCAGCGATAATATTCTCGCGGAACTGTACAGCAAATTGATCGTTAACAGCTGCATCACATCCCTTGGAGCAATCTGTGGGCTAAAGCTTGGAGAAATGCTGAAGCGCAGGCAAGCTCGTAAAATCTTCCTTGCCATTATTACAGAGGCGATGGCTGTGGCGAACGCTATGAAACTTACCGTTCCCCCTTTTGGCGGCAAGTTGGATTACAACAAATTACTTCGCGGCCACCATGTTTGGGATCGTTTCCGTCGGCACGCGGTGATCTTTCTGGTCGGGTTGAAGTATAAAAACCTGAAAAGCTCCAGCCTGCAATCACTGGAGCGAGGGCGGCCAACTGAAATTGATTATTTCAACGGCTATATCGCCGGGAAGGGCGACGAGTTGAGTGTGCCTTGCCCCGTTAATCGTCGGTTGACCGTAATGATTAAGGAAATTGAAGGACAGAAGCGCAGCATTAAAGTCGAAAATCTGTATGATCCGGCATTCTTGACCTGAGTTCTCATCGCTTGACAGCCCAAGATATTTGATAAAACCCGACCGCAGATGGACCTTCTTCAGCAATCTCAGCCCCTGCTTCCGGACAGAAGCAGGGGCTGAAGCAATTTATAACACAGTTTTTGTCGCAATCACGTCAACGCCCGTATCGCAGACGTTTTTACAAATAACGTCACCCATGCGGACAGGCGCTTCGATCTTTGCGTTTTCAATAGCCGCCATACAATCGAATATCTTCTCCTTGGGGATTGGCGTGCGTGTTTTTACACTGACCGGGGTTTTCCTTCCGGTAACGCTAACCACTGCCGTCACCATCCGTTTGGGCGCTACGCTTTCCTGCGCCGCATATTCTATGCCGCGCTTGCATCCGTTTCCGGTAATGCTGACCACCTGACCGTTGTCCACATTGACCGTCATCCGGCATCCGATGGGGCAATTAATACAAGTTATCATTTGTTCCATGCGCACACCTCCCCGTCCGCATCAATCAGGACCGTGATCTTTTCTCCGGACAGTGCGCGTACAGTTTCAGGTTTCAGGGTCAGATCCGCCATTTCACCCGGAGCCAATATCCGCTTTTTCACTTTGTATATTTCCGTATCACCGTCCAGTACGCGAATCGTGGCGTTTTCATATACGCAGGCGGGACGGAACATCAATTGGATTGCCTCAGCCGGGCTGTTCGCGTCTGGAATGCGAATCTTCTGAGGCACCACGCCACGCACGCCGGTTCCGTCCGCAACCGGAGCGATCTTGCTTCCGTTCTTTCTCCCTGCTGCGTATTCCGCAGCGGCCTTACCGGCTTTGAAGCTTTCCGCGCTCACGAAATCAACCAGGTCGTGCACATGAAGCACGTTACCGCAAGCAAAGATACCGGGGATTTCGGTTTGCAGCATATCATCCACCACCGCCCCCTGCGTGGCCGAGCTTAAAGGCACACCCGCCTGTTTGCTCAACTCGTTCTCAGGGATCAGCCCGACGGACAGCAGCAGCGTATCACAATCGAAATGCGTTTCCGTTCCGGGGATGGGCTGGCGGTGTTCATCCACCTTTGCCACCGTAACGCCGGTCAGGCGTTCCCGGCCCTGAATATCCACCACCGTATGGTTGAGCATCAGCGGGATGTTGTAGTCATGCAGGCACTGTACGATGTTACGGTTCAGCCCGCTGGAGTAAGGCATGATTTCCACACAGGCGAGCACTTTCGCCCCCTGCAGGGTCATGCGGCGGGCCATAATCAATCCGATGTCTCCGCTGCCCAGAATCACCACACGGCGGCCGGGCATATAGCCTTCCAGATTGACATATTTCTGTGCCGTACCCGCCGAAAAAATACCGGCGCATCGAGTGCCGGGGATCGCCAGCGCACCGCGTGGACGTTCTCTGCAACCCATCGCCAGGATTACAGCTCCCGCCCGAAAAACCTGTACGCCCCGATCACGGCTGATCGCGGTTACCTGCCGATCAGCCGTTACTTCCAGTACCGTCGTACCGCAGCGCACCTCGATACCCAGTTCTTTTACGCGGTCAATGTCGCGTTGCGCGTACTCAGGCCCGGTCAGTTCTTCTTTAAAACGGTGCAGCCCAAAGCCGTTATGGATACACTGTTTCAGGATTCCGCCCATTTCCGGTTCGCGTTCCAGCACCAGCAGGTTTTCAGCACCTGCTTCCCGTGCGGCAATCGCCGCGGCGAGGCCTGCCGGACCTGCGCCGACGATCAGCACATCCACATTTTTCGGCTGTAAAGCATGTTCCATATCAGGCATCCTCCTTCCGCGCAATTTCGGCCAGCGTTCCCGCCAGCACATACCCTTCGCCCCCGTCTTTGGTAATGGCGGTTGGCGACACACCCAGTTCCTCACACAGGATTTCCAGTACGCGCGGACTGCAAAAACCGCCCTGACAGCGTCCCATCCCCGCGCGGGTACGGCGCTTCACGCCGTCTATACTGCGGGCTCCAACCGGTCTGCGGATGGCTGCGCGCACCTCCGCTTCGGTCACCTGTTCGCACCGGCACACCAGCACGCCGTTTTCCGGGTTCTCTTCGCAGGCGTGCTGCCGTTCTTCGTTTGTCATGGCGGCGAAAGCCTTTGGCAGTTTCGGAGCCGGAAGCCATTCCGCCTTGGGCTTCAGATCTTTCTCCGCGACGATCTGTTCGCACAGCGCCTTCCCGATCGCGGGCGCGGCGGTCAACCCGGGGCTTTCGATGCCCACGGCTTCGTATGCACCCTTCAACCCTTCGATCGCGCCCACGATAAAATCGTCTCCCTGTTCATGGGCACGCATTCCCGCAAACGTTGTAATCACGCTGCGCAAATTCTCACCCGGCCAGGTCAGCATCGCCTTATCACGCACCAGCCGCAGCGCTTCCGCCGTTGTGGATACGTCTCCTGAGTCGGTCACATCCATAGCGGAAGGGCCGAGCAACAGCGAATTGTGAACCGTTGGGCTTACCAGTACGCCCTTGCCCATCTTGGAGGGGGTTTGGAACATGGTATGGCTGAACAGCGGCTTGTTCTCCCGATCCAGCAGATAATATTCGCCTTTTCGCGGCGTGATGGTATACTTCTTTTCAGAAAGCTGGTTGTGCAGTTTCGCGGATTGCACGCCCGCACAATTTATCACAATATCCGCGGCCATTTCGCCCCGACTGGTAGCAACCCGGTATCTGCCGTTTTCCCATGTAACCGACGTTACTTCCGTATCCATCAGAAAACGTGTGCCGTTCACCGCCGCATGGTCGGCCAGCGCGCAGGTAAGTTCATAAGGACTGGTAAGACCGCTGGTGGCGGCCAGAAGAGCGCATACCACTTCCGGATTCGTGTTGGGTTCCAGTGCCAGCACCTGATCCCGTTCCAGAACGGATAAACCCTTTACACCGTTTTCCAAACCCTGGCGATACAACTTTTCTACATGCGCGCGCTGTTCCTCGTCAAAGGCAAGCACCATCGCACCGGGCTGTGTGTAAGGTGCGCCGACCGATCGGCAATACGCCTCATACATCCGACTGCCTTCCACGTTAAAGTGCGCCTTGGCGGATCCGGGCTTTGCGTCAAAACCGGCATGAACAATTCCGCTGTTGGCTTTGCTCGCGCCGGACGCCACATCCGGACCCCGTTCCAGTACCGTCACCTTTGCCTGATAGGCGCTCAGCTCACGTGCTGTAGCACAGCCAATCACGCCTCCGCCAATAACCAGAATTTCCGTTTCCAAACCATCTACCTCCAAACGCGCGGTAAAGGCGCGTGAATTTACCGGTCTCGTCTGCAGATCGTATCCACGATCTCATAAGCCATATAAAGCCCCGCTACGGAAGGTACGTAAGGCAACGAGCCCTTTTCCGGCCTTTCTCCGTTTTCCGCTTCCGGCCCGGCCGCCGGCTCCGTCGAATATACACAGCGCAGGCTGGATACTCCCCGGCGGCGCAGTTCGCGGCGCATGACACGGCACAGCGGATCGAATGTGGTTTCAAAAAGATCGCCGATACGGATTTGGGTAGGATCATAGCGGTTCGCCATTCCCATGCAGGCAATCAACGGCGTACCCCGTTCAAAGCAGGTCCGCGCAATATCCAGTTTCGCGCTTACCGTGTCGATCGCGTCCGCCACAAAATCCACATCCGCCGGAATCGCGACCGGTTCTTGCGGTAAGTGAAAGGCCTGTATGGCGGTAACCTGTGCTTCGGGATTGATGTCCCTGATCCGTTCACACTCCGTTTGCGCCTTGCTCTTGCCCAGGGTAGAACACAACGCGCCCAGCTGTCGGTTCAGGTTGCTTTCCACGTAAATATCCGCATCAACCAGCGTAAGCTTTCCAATCCCCGCGCGCGCCAGCGCCTCGGCGGCATAGCTGCCCACCCCGCCCAGACCAAACAGCATCACATGCGAAGTTCTCAGGCGTTCCAGTGCTGCGGCATCCATCAACAACGCCGTCCGTGCCATGCGGCGGCTCAGCGCATCCTTGTCGTTATCCATCCGATTCACCTGCTCCCTGTTCCTCGGCCTGTTCGATAGCGACCGGCGTTACTCCCAGCGCCGGCAGAACGCCGTTCCAAAAAGTATCCTGCGTAAAGACAACGGTCGCGGTATTGTCGCAGGGATGAAAGGCAATCTCCGGTGTCTGTCGCACCGCCTGCTCGTAGCAAAGCGTAATCCGATGTTCTTTGTCAAAATAGAGTCCAAGGGGGCTTACCGAGCCGGGATTCAAGCGGAGCATTTCATGCAGAGCCGCTTCCGGCGCGAAGCTCAGCCTGGAAACGCCTAACGATTTACTCACCACAGCGGTACGAAAGGGGGTATGCGGGCGCAGCAACAGCAGGTAGTACCGTGTCTGCTGTCGGTTGCAGAGAAACACATTCTTGCAGATTGTAACGCCATCATGGATAAACGGCATCCTGACACAGTCGTCAATCGTATCAGCGTGCGCGTGTGTATACAGCCGGAAAGACAATTTCGCAGTTGTGAGCCACGCGAGGATTTCTTCACGTACCTCTTCCGCAGTCTGCATCATCGCGCCTCCCTGTTTCATACGGCTGATTTTCCGCCGTGATTTCTATGATAGCGCATTCAATCGAGTTTGTATATCTTTTCACAGGCGGTTTTTTTGTCATTTTCTCTGTGCTTTTTTTCTACTTGCTTTTTCCCCCGCGTTGCGGCAGATTGAATAAGCATGGTATAATTGTAAACACAGAAAGAAGGGATAATAATGAAACGCAGAATCGGCATCCTTACCAGCGGCGGAGATTGTCCCGGCCTGAACGCGGCGATTCGCGGTGTTGCGCGTGCGTCGTATGAACTTTTCGACGCGGAAATTATCGGAATCCGTAACGGATACGGCGGTTTAATTTCCGGTGAATGCCAGGAGATGAGCCGAAAACAGTTTTCCGGCATCCTCACGCTGGGCGGCACGATCCTTGGCACAAGCCGCCAGCCATTCCGCGAAATGCAGGTGATTGATGAAAACACCGGCATTGACAAGGTCGCCGCCATGAAGAAGACGTACAGGGACCTGAAGCTGGATTGTCTGGTCACTCTTGGCGGCAACGGCACGCACAAGACAGCTAACCTGCTTTCTCAGGAAGGGCTGAATGTGATTGGTCTGCCCAAGACCATTGATAATGACCTGTTCGGCACTGATTTTACCTTTGGTTTTCACACCGCTATGGAGATTGCCACGGAGGTGATTGATCGCATTCATACAACGGCGACCAGCCACGGGCGCTGTATGGTGATCGAGATTATGGGCAACAAGACTGGCTGGCTGACCCTCTATTCCGGCATCGCAGGCGGCGCCGATGTGATCCTGATCCCGGAAATTCCCTTCGATATTCAAAAAGTTGCCCAGACAGTGGAAGTCCGCGCCAACAGTAAAAAA
The DNA here is from genome assembly GCA_023395615.1 of Bacillota bacterium. Classification (GTDB taxonomy): domain Bacteria; phylum Bacillota; class Clostridia; order Christensenellales; family Aristaeellaceae; genus CAXXOK01. Next base: position 76,059 of record JAEWYP010000019.1, on the reverse strand, counting down.
CCATTTTCCATCATTGCCGTCGCCGAAGGCGCACTGAGTGTTGATGAGGCGAAAATGAAAAAGAAAGAACGTGAAGCGTTCCGCGCATCGTTGCCCTACGATTGCATCAGCAAGCGCATTGCCGCGCAGATGCAGGAGATGGTTGGGGTTGAAGCCCGCAGCGTAGTGCCGGGCCATATTCAGCGTGGCGGCAGCCCCTGCGCGTATGACCGGGTGCTGGCCACGCAGTTTGGCGTTCACGCCGCGCAACTGATCCGGGACGAGGTATACGGCGTTACCGTTGCCCTGAGCGGCAATAACATTATCCATAATAAACTCAGCGATATCGCGGGAATTTCCAAGCCGGTTCCGCAGGATGACAACATGGTGCTGACCGCGCGGAATATCGGCATCGGCCTGGGAGATTAGTTTTCATATTAATTGGGGGCCGCTTTCCTTTCATGATGGAAAGCGGCTCCTGATATGTTTATTTCATTTGTGGTGGCATTTCCCATACAATCCCATATCAGGCTTAGTATCTACTGTAAACACGAATATAAAGCGTTTTCCGGGTGAATCATCCCATTACCGTTCTGGCATGTGGCGGATTCGCCCTGCGTTGCGCACGCAAAGGGTTTACACCTGCGTAGCTGCTTCCTCCCCGTATCCTCCGCCCATTTGCGTTTTATACATTGCCGCGTACTGGCCGTTTAGCGCCATCAGTTCCGAATGCGTGCCTTTTTCCGCGATTCTTCCTCCGTCAATCAGCACGATCACATCGGAGTCCCGAATGGTGGTCAGTCGATGCGCGATAATAAAGGATGTCCGTCCGTGCGTGAGGGCCAACATCGCGTTACGAATTTTTTGTTCCGTAACCGTATCTACGGAGCTGGTCGCCTCATCCAATATCAGGATCGGCGCATCCGTAAGCACCGCGCGCGCGATAGTCAGCAGTTGGCGTTCTCCCTGGCTCAGCTCCTCTCCGCTCTGCGCCAGCACGGTATCGTACCCCTGCGGAAGCCGACGAATAAAAGCATCTGCGCCGGCTACTTCCGCCGCCCGTACCACCGCCGCATCCGGCATATCTTCCCGCCCGTATCGGATGTTATTCTTCACGCTGTCGGCAAACAGCGCCGTATCCTGCAACACAACGCCAAAGGAACGTCGCAGATCCGCCATACGGTACTCCCGCAAATCGTGCCCGTCCAGAAGGATTCTGCCTTCCGTAACGTCGTAGAAACGGGTAAGCAGATTGATGATCGTTGTTTTTCCCGCACCGGTGGAGCCAACAATGGCAACGCGGGTACCCGCGGGAATTTTCAGGTCGATCCCCTTGAGGATCGGATGTTCTGCGGTATAACCGAACGATACATTTTGTAATTCAATATCCCCTTTGGGCGCGGCAAGCGTCAGCGCTGTAGGCGTGTCCGCCGGTTCAGGCGGTTCGTCGATGATCTCGATAATGCGTTCCGCGCCTGCGACCGCCGTTTGAAAACTGTTGTAAATATTCGCAATTTCCACAAACGGTCGCGAGAATTGCCGTGAATACAACAGAAAGCTGGAGATCATCCCAATGCTGATCTGTCCGTTTAACGCCAGTATACCGCTGATGACAGAAATTGCAACGAAACAGAGGTTATTAATCACATTGGTAATCGGCATCAGGTACCCGGACCAGATCAATGCTTTCGTTGCCACCTCGCATAAAGCACCGTTGCTTTCTTCAAATTCGGAAATCATTCTTTCTTCCCGTCCGAACGCTTTCACCACGGTGATACCGGATACACTTTCTTCAATCTGCCCGTTCAGCTTACCAAGCACTTGTTGCTGACGTGCATAAAGTTTGCGTGTGCGCTTCGTAATGACCCGCGTAAGCCAGAATACCAGACCCACGCCCGCCAGCGAAACGGCTGTCAGCAATGGGCTTAAGTTGAGCATGATTCCAAAGATGCCCAGTATGGTAAACGCGAACGTAAGCAGCTGGGTCAGCGAATTGGATATAGTGTTGCTGATATTATCGACGTCGTTGGTAAGGCGGCTCATCAGCTCGCCGTGCTGACGCCGGTCAAAGAACGCGAGCGGCAGTTTACGCATCACGCTAAAAAGCGTAACGCGGATATAGTGTATCATTCTCTGCCCGATGGACGCCATAAAGAACTGCTGCAAAAAACGCACAAGCCAGTCACAGAAATAAAGCGCCAGCAACAGGAACAGGATCGCTTCCGCCGGTTTAGCGCTGTCGATAGCGGTCACCGCGTCACCGATGACAAGCGGGGAAAGGATCGCGGAAGCGGAGGACAGAGCGGAAAGCGCCATGATCCATCCGAGCCCCTTGCGGTGACCGTTTGTGAAGGACCATAATCGACGAAGCGTTCCTTTCATGTCTTTCGGTTTTACAGGAGGCTTTCCGCGCTGGCCGCGACCAACTGCTCCCATAGACGCAGGGGGAGGTGTGGTGTTCCGTTCAGCCATTGGTATCGCCTCCTATCTGAGATTGATAAATCGCCCGGTATGTGGAGCACGCTGCCATTAGTTCCGCATGAGTGCCAAATCCCTGTACCCTTCCATTTTCCAGGCATAAAATCCGGTCGGTTTGCATGACAGTGGAGATTCTCTGGCTGATCAGCAGCACCGTAACCCCTTCCAGCCGTCGGCGAAGTCCTGCCAGCACCGTTGCCTCGGTTTCAGCATCCAGCGCGCTGGTACAGTCATCCAAAATCAGAATGCGCGGATTGCATACCAATGCCCTTGCCAGAGCCAGCCGTTGTTTCTGCCCGCCGGACAGGTTCACGCCACCCTGACCCAGCAGGGTGTCATAGCCTTTTTCGGATGCACGAATAAATCCGTCCGCGCAGGCAATTTCCGCCGCCTGTTCAATTTCAGTTTGTCCCGCCCGTTCATTGCCCCATCGCATATTTTCACAGATAGTTCCGGAGAACAGCAACGCTTTTTGAGGAACTACAGCCACAGCATGCCGGAGTTTTTCCGGATCCATCAGGGTTACATCTACGCCGTTAAGTAGCACCTGGCCCCCTGTAGCATCGTAAAAACGGGGTACAAGGTTCACAAGTGTGCTTTTCCCTGACCCTGTCGGGCCAATGATACCGACCGTCTCGCCCGGTTTGACCGAGAAACAAATGTGTTGCAAAGCCTCCCGTCCCGCGCCCGCATATGCGAAGGATACATCGTTAAAGACGATTTCGCCGTTCATTTCCGTTTCCAGCGGATTTTCTGCCGTTTTCTGCGCGGGTTGTTCTTCCAGTATTTCGCTGATCCGCGAGGAGGATGCCATTGCGCGTACGGCAGTGTTAAGGATGTTCGTCACCATGCCAAGCGCGAACAGTACCTGTGTCATATAGTTCACGGAAGCCATCAACCGGCCGATTTCCGCGCTGTCCTGGCTTTGAGAAAGCCAAAGAAGTACAACGATCCCCATATTGACCGTCAGGTTAATCAACGGTGAAAACACCGCCATAACCCGCATGGCAGAAACGCCCGAACCCGCGAGGTTCTGTGAAGCTTCTTCAAACTTCTCCCCTTCCTGTTTTTCAGCGTTGAACGCCTTTACGACCCGGATGGAGGAGAGGAACTCCCGACTTACGTTGTTAAGGCGATCCAACGCCCTCTGAAGTTTCCCAAAACGCGGATAGCCGATTTTCATATTTGCGGCGATCAGGATTCCAGCGATGGCCAGAATGACCACCATCATGGGAATCTGCCGCGGAGTTTGCACAACGATCAAAATAATGGCGCCCACGCAGGTAATAGGCGCTTTCACCATAATCCGCATCATCCCGTTGATAAACTCCTGGATTTGCGTAACATCGTTGGTAATGCGCGTAATAATGGAAGACGGCTGTAATCGGTCGATATTCTCCAATGACAGGGTCTGTACCTTCCGGTACATATCACTTCGCAGTTCTCGGGCGATTGTCTGGGAAGTACGGCTGGCAAACAGGTTTCGCATCACCGCACCCACCGCGCCTGCCGCCGCGATCCCCAGCATAATTGCGCCATAACGTAATATCTGCCGGAAATCCGCTGATTTTACACCATCATCCACAATATGCGCCATAAAAGTTGGTTGCAAGAGGTCCGCCATAGCCTCGATGCTTAAAAATAACATGGAAAGCAGAAAGATACCCAAATGCTTCCTGATATACTGTAAAACAAGCTTCACAGGCGTTACTCCTCATTTTCCGCCGGCAGTTCCGCCCAAGCGTCCGCCAGTTTTTGCAACAATTCGGTCAGCGACCGCTTTTCCTGTTCGTCCAGAACGCTGAAAAGGCGCTGCGCCACTTCCGCACGGTTCGCTTCGACCTGACAGGCTATTTCATATCCCTGCGGAGTCAAAGTAACATCCACATTGCGCCTGTCCGCTTCGCATTTTTCCCTTGTAATATATCCTGAATTGTCCATCCCCTCCAACTGCTCGCTCAGGGTAGCGGATCGTCTGCCGGTAATCTCGCCCAGCTCTCGCTGTGTCAGGGTGCCTCGGTTTTTAAGCAATATCATCAGCCAGCCCTGCCCGTGGTACTTCTCACGCATATGCATTCTGTGGGCACACTGGTGAACCAATCGCAACAATGTGATATTTGTTGTATCTTCCATTTTTCTGCCTCCGTTCGTTAGGTTCCTTATCATTATGATACTCATAATTTTCATCATTGCAAGGTCTCTAATGAATTTAAGGCATAAAAAGCGGATACATATCTTGCGATACATATCCGCTCTGAAGGTGATTAAGTTCTCTCAGAGATACGGTTCCGCGAACGGAGAGGTTTCAAGCTCAGGCGAAGGGATTCTCGCGCGGATACAGCACGCCTGCGGGATGATTGTAGTCGATATCCTGCACGCCCAGCAGCTTCATCGCCTCAAACAGCACTTTGCCGATTTTGCCGAAAGCGACTGCGCCATGGTGCGGATAATTCTTTTCTACCAGTACGTGGCGGTAGAAACGACCCATCTCCGGGATAGCGAATACGCCGATGCCGCCGAAAGAACCGGTCGCAACAGGCAGGATTTCGCCCTGCGCGATGTAGCTGTGCAGCGTAGCATCCGCCGCGCCCTGCAGACGGAAGAAGGTAATATCGCCAGGCTTCATGTCGCCTTCCAGTGTGCCGCGGGTGATGTTGGGCTCGGTATCCGGCTCCAGTGAACGCTTCATGATGAGCTGATACTTCATTTCACCCTTTTTCAGGTGGCACATGGGGGTATTGCCACAGTGGAAGCCCATGAACGTATCCGTCAGGCGGTAATTGTACTTCCCTTTGATCTCCTCGTTGTACAGGTCTTCGGGTACAGTGTTGTTAATATCCAAAATCGTGGGCGGGGTTGCCAGCGCGCATCCGATCATATACTCGCTCAGGCCACCGTAAATATCCACTTCGCAGCTGATGGGCATCAGGTTGCTGGCAAAGCGGCTGTTGACGTAGCAGGGAACAAACCCAAACTGGGTTTGGAACGCGGGCCAGCATTTATTCGCCATAAAGGCGTACTTAGCGGCACCCAGGTTTTGCTCTACCCAATCCAGCAGGGTCGCTTCATACTGAGCAAGGCGCGGAAGAATCCCGGGCATTTTGTTGCCTTCTCCCAGTTCTTTTTCCATATCCTTCATGATTGCCGGAATGCGCTTGTCATTCGCGTGCGCGTTGAAGGAGGCGAAAAGGTCCAGCTCGCTGTTCTCCTGCACGTTTAACACGCCAAGGTCGTACAGCGGCTTGATGGGCGCATTGCAAGCCAGAAAATCATACGGGCGCGGCCCGAAGGTGATTACCTTGAGGTTGCGAACACCCAGCACAACGCGCGCGATCGCGCAGAAATCGTTGAGCATATCCGCAATTTCTTCCGCATTGCCCACAGGATATTCGGGGATGTAGACTTTCAGACCGCGCAGACCGATATTGTAACTGGCGTTCAGCATTCCGCAGTACGCGTCGCCACGGTCGCTTTTTACGGTTTCGCGGGTTTCTTCGGCTGCGGCGGCAAACATCACAGGGCCGTCGAATTTCTGCGCCAGAATCGTTTCCGGGCCTTCGGGACCGAAGTTGCCAAGATACACCAGCAGCGCGTTCACGCCGCTGTCCTTCAGCTCTTTCAGCGCCGGTTCCACATTCAGTTCGTTTTCAATGATCGTCTGCACTTCGACGATTTGACCGTACTTCTTCGTGTAGGCCTTCACCAGCGCTTCGCGGCGGGCGCGGGAAAGCTTGATGGGAAAGCAATCGCGGCTTACCGCCACAACACCCAACTTAATCACGGGAATGTTAGACATGATGGTTCCCCCTTCGTTTTGAGTTCCTATCTCATATTGTATACGATTCAAACTACCTGTCAAGATGGAAATCATCCGCTATATCTGCTTGTCTCGCAAAAAGAATGAATTGTTCGTACATTTTAATACAGCCTGCTTGCCAGATGCTTACGAATGGTCTGCATGTTTGACCGAATAACCACTTGATTACCCGTGCAACTGTCAGTTGACAAGATTCCAATATGAACAGGTTGTATTGCAACTGCCTGTTCGGTTAGAATAATGCAGTGAAAGGAAGGAAAATTTCAATGGATATAGCATTCAGGATTCAAAAATTGCGGAAGGTCAACGGAATATCGCAGGAAGAACTCGCCGACAAGGTTGGCGTTTCCCGACAGGCGGTTTCAAAGTGGGAAAGCGGACAGAGCGTTCCTGATATTGAAAAGGTGATAACGTTGAGCGAGGTATTCGACGTAACGACAGACTATCTGCTGAAAGGAACGGAGGCCCCTCGGCAGGAAAGCCAAAAATTAATCCACGCCAATATCTTCACAATTGTAGCGACGGTTTTAAACTTCATCGGTTTAATCGTCTCATGCGCGGTCTGGTACGAGGAACAGGTTCCAATGGCGTTGGTCATCGGATTGATTCTGACCGCGCTGGGCTGTATGATCTTTCTAATCGGCATGGTGATTTCTGAGCCATCCGAAAAGGCACAGGCAAAGCGCAGATTCTGGTCAGTCAATATCTGGATCATCAGTTTTATGCCGCTTTCGTTTTTGTACAACATGCTGATCACCGGATGTCCAGCGCCTTATCCTATGTTTGTTCTCAATGCTATTCCCACTTTTCTGCTCACGTGGCTGGTTTATCTCGCGCTGTGTATATATGTAGTGCGTTTAAATCGAAAGCGCGATGAATAAATTGCGCATGCCTGGCTTCGCCTGTATCAGGAGCGCTCCGACCCAAAATTTGACCAGTTAACGCTTCACGCATAGTTTCGCCGCCCCGGAGAAGTTCTCCGGGGCGGCGCTTTGTTCGTTTGCTTTATACGGGTCAGTTGCCCATTGTGGAAGTCAGTGCCTGAGATACGCTTTGCGGAAGATTGGCCATAACCTTGTACAATGCCTGCATCGCGTTGCTTTCCAGCGTCTTTACATACGCGCCCAAATCAGCGTCGCTCATCTTCATAATTTCCAGGCTGGTATCCGGAGTCGCCTTGCCAAGTGCGGCAAAGTAACCGCTGTCGTCCTGGACTGTCATGTTGATTTTCAGCGTGCCGAGGAGTGCTTTGGCGGCATCCGCTTTAATCGCTTCGAGGCTATCGCCGTATGAGAGGCTCAGTGCCGTATCGACAGTCGTATCCGCCACCACCTGATCCATGGCAAGGGAGAAAGCGGAATTCATGTCGCCGTTGCTCACAGTACCCTCCAGTGCTCCTGTGACGTGTTTGGGGTCTGTCGCATCACCGGTGAGCGCCAGATTCATCACGGATTTTCCATCCTGATCCAACACCGCCAACGCGCCGTTCACGGTCTGGTCCGCACGGTTCAAGTTTGCGTTCATGGTGAACAGGCTCTTGTCATCCTGCGCCATGTTCATCGTAAAGGTATAATTCTTGCCGTTTTCAGGGGTCTTCGTGATGATTTGCATGGCAAAGTCCAACTTCGTGGGTACGCTCGGCGCAGCCGTTTCTTCGGGAGCCGTAGTATCCGCCGCAGCCGTATCATCGGCAGCAACCGCTACATCTGCGGAATCGACGGGTACGGAGTAGGAAATCACGTTGACGTCCCCGTTGGAGAAGGTGCCGCTCATGCTCATATCCATGGCGACGAAGTCCGTTGTGCCATTGGTGTACACCGTAATCGGCATTGTGAAGCCAGATTTGGAAAACTCATCCTTTACCTGTGTGAGCGTTTCGGCAGTCTTTGCATCAACCTGCTCTTCGGTCATGGTGCTGTCCATTGCCTTCAACTGCTTGGCAACCTGATCCTTGATATACTGGGTATCGTAAAGCGCAATCATATCGTCCGCGGTCAGGGTCAACTCCGTTTTGGTATCGGCTTTGTCGCTGTCCCCGAGGGTGAACTCACCGTTTGTAACCGTCTTCTTCGCCTCAATGCCATTGACCCATGCCATGAAGGCATCGTCTACACCCATCGCCGCGAAAACCTTCTGTTTGATTTCTTCTTCGGAAAGGTTTTCGTTGCTTTTAACATCCATAATCAGCCCGGCGCCCATCATCTGGTTGAAGCTCTCGTTAAATTGCGCCATAGCCTGCTCATCCATGCCGCTGTTTTTCATCAGGTCGGCAAAACCCTTCTGGAGGTCCTCCACCGTGAAGTACAACGGTTTGTCTCCCAGGATTTCGCTTTGTACGTAAACCCCTTCGTCGCTGGCACGCATCTGCAGGGCAAGCACATCAACGCTGTTCAGCGCGACTGCGAATGCACCATATCCGCCCGGCAGCTTGAGAAAGCGAAGCGCGGTCGCCTTGCTCATATCCGCGACAGTCTGGTCTTTGGCCAATTCCGCGCCGGGTTCGAATGTTACGGTTGTAACAACTTCTTTCCCATCCGTTTTCGCCTTTTCCAGCATGTCCATCGCGGCACCCTGTGCCATCGCGCCTAACGGCAACAGCAAGGCGACGGCGATGCTGAGTAACCGAATCATACCTCTGTGTTTCATCATGAAAACCTCCCTTTATTCTTGGTCTTCCCTACGTTGTTTATTATACTGGTCAAGCAGGATACTGTCATGCTGTTTTCACTGTAAAGTGTGTTATGTTATATTAAACGTCGTTTTGTGACGCTGAAACCGGATTTTTTAGCCAAACGGTCTCGTTTACGATCGGGGTATAGCTCTGGATCAGCCGGATTACCTTTGCACTCACATTAGTGTCCACATAATCCGCTGGCATCGCACGCAGCTCGCCGCCCCGGTCCATGGCAAGGGCCAGCTCCGTCGCCTGCAATACGCTCTTTTCCGTAATCCCGCCGATGACGACCGTTCCCTTGTCCAGCACTTCCGGCCTTTCGGTCGACGTACGGATAAGAACCCCGGTAAATCCAAGCATTGCGCTTTCCTCGCTTAACGTTCCGCTATCGGAAAGGACCAGCAGGCTGTTACGCTGCAGTTTGTTGTAATCCATGAATCCGAGGGGTTTCACATTCTGTACAAGCGGATGGAAAACGAAGTTGCGTTTCTGGATAAACTTCATCGATCGCGGATGGGTGCTGTAGATAACCGGTACGGCGTAGGTTTCCGCGATTTTATTGATGGAGTTCATCAGCGCGAGAAAATTTTCCTCCAGGTCAATGTTTTCTTCCCGGTGGGCCGAAACGAGGATGTACCCGCCTTTCGTAAGTCCCATTCGTTCCAGCACATCACTCTTGTCAATCTCCGGCACCGCATTCTCCAGCACCTCACGCATCGGCGAACCGGTCACAAAGATCGTTTTCCCATCAATCCCCTCGCTGAGGAGATAACGGCGGCTGTGTTCGGTATACGGCAGATTGATGTCGCTGATATGGTCCACGATTTTCCGGTTAATCATTTCGCTAACATTCCAATCCCAGCAACGGTTGCCCGCTTCCATATGGAAAATCGGGATTTTCAGCCTTTTAGCGGAGATGGCTGCAAGAGCGCTGTTGGTATCACCCAGAATCAGCACCGCGTCCGGTTTCTCCCGCTGCATCACATGATAGCTTTTCGAGATGATCGAGCCCATCGTTTCACCCAGATCAGCGCCGACTGCTTCCAGATAATAATCCGGTTTGCGCAGTCGCAGGTCGCTGAAAAAGATGTCATTGAGCTCCGGTGCATAGTTCTGGCCCGTATGAACCATAATATGTTCAAGATAACGATCCGCGCAGCGCATCACCGCCGACAGACGGATAATTTCCGGCCGAGTCCCCAGTACCGTCATCAGTTTCAACTTTTTCATTGCCCGCACCTTCCGTTTTCATCGGGTTCCACCGGCAGGCGATAAGTATCCGGCCTGTTCGGATCAAACGTTTCACTGGCCCACATCAGGGTCACCATGTCGGTCTCTCCAAGGTTTTCGATATTGTGGGTATATCCCGGGGGGATTTCTACCACCGTCGGGCGTGAACCGTCCACTTCGTATCGAATCACCTCGCCGCCCGTCGCTTTGCGAAAACAGATCACGCCATGCCCGGATACAACCACGAATTTCTCATGTTTGGTATCATGCCAGTGTTCTCCCTTGAGCACATGCGGCTTTTGAAGGTTAATGCTGACCTGCCCGTATCCGCCCATATGGAATAATTCTGTAAAAGAGCCGCGCGCGTCTTCGTGTGAAAGGGGGGTATAGGCAAACCCGTCTTCCGGCAGAAAACTCAGGTAGGTCGCATACAACTTCTTTGTAAAACCGTCGCTTCCATCCGGCAGGTTCAGGGTTTCCCGCGCGTTGCGGAACGAAGTAAGAAGCTCCACAATCTTCCCCAGCGTTATGGAATGTTCGGGAAGTACGCAAAAATAGCCATCGCCTCCCGGTGTCGGGCAGCCCTCCAAAGCGTGCAGAAACTCCGCTACGATATCGTCGATATAGTTTAGTTGCATCACGCGTTGCGGATCGCTTACCGTGATCGGCAAACCTCGTGCTGTATTATAACAGAAGGTGGCAACAGCGCTGTTGTAGTTAGGGCGGCTCCATTTGCCAAACGCGTTGGTCAGCCGATATGGGTATACCGGCGATCCGGTACGCTTCGCGTACGCGAATAACGCTTCTTCCGCCAGTCTTTTACTGTGTCCGTAGGGATTATCCAGTGCCGCCTGTGTGGACCCGCTCATCAGAACCGGTGGTTTTCTGCCTGTTTCCAACAGCTGCATTAACGTCTCGGTAAAATCTCTGTTTCCTGACAGAAATTCGCTTTCTTCCCTTGGGCGGTTCACCCCCGCCAGGTGAAATACGAAATCCGCCTTCTGCGCCATCTGCTCAAGCATTTCCGGCGGAGTATCCACGTCGACTTTCATCACGGAATCAGCCCTGCGCAACAAAGCTTCGCAGAGGTTTCTGCCCATAAAACCGTTCGCTCCGGTTACCAGCAGATTCATTGGCTGTGCTCCCTTCGTTTTCTAGTTACATCATACCTTATCCATGCGGCAGGGTCAAGAAAAGCGTCTGTAACAGACGCTTAAAATTTAAACACCACAAAGCCTTTGACCCGCCTCATCTGCTGTTGAGGCGAAAAAAATCTGGTTTCCTCGGTTAGTCTCTTTGATAAAGTCCATCAGCGATTTGCTTTTTTCACGCGAAAAATCTCCAAATATCGACAGTTTCATCCGGTAATTCACAAACTTTTGCAGCACTTCGCCTGCAAGGCCAGTGCTCAGCCGAAAAAAAGAGGGTTCAAATGCTTCCCGGGGGATCGCAACACGGTCGCAGTCGGTCTGCATCCTGACAGAAGCGATCAAGTCCAAGGCAGACTGCGCATCCCTGATCAAAATCTCATCTGTCTCAATCTTCACATAAGGTTGATCGGGCAGGGTGATCACGGTCATTTGAATCATCGTTTTTCCCCTTAATGTATCACGTCAGTTATATTCCACCGTACGCTGATAGGCTTTGTAAGTGGATGTGTGCAATAGCACCCGTTTTGTTTCCGTTCCGTTTTGATACCAGACTTGATAGGTTTCCACCACGTAACCGGTACGTGCCTTCACCGTCTCGTTGCTGGTTCCGGCGGGCAGGGAAGTATTCTGTACATAGTTTACCGATGAAGAAGGTTCGATCGTTTTTACGATTTTCGAGTCCAGATCAATCGTTATACCGTCTCCCAGCGTTTGCCCCCAGATTTCTGCGGAGCATTGACGGTCCTTGTAATACATAATAACAAATATCGGGGTGTCCTTGTTGTTGGTGAATTTGAAATCAAGTGATGGCCAGTTCACGGTTGCGTCTTCACCAATTTTTACATAGCTGCTCGGCCACGCGTGCGGGCTGCGACTGGTTACCTCCAGATCGGCGCGTGCCACAGCGTTAAACAGAGTGGAGCTTACCTGGCAAACTCCGCCGCCATAATCGTCTACAAGCGTACCGCCGGAAATGGCTCCCGCCATCTTATATCCCTTATCCGCCGTACGCTCTCCTGTCTTTTCGTTGAAACTGAATGTTTCGCCCGGCATCAGCACCGTTCCGTTAATCGCCTGACAAGCCAGACTGATGTTGTTATTTCGATTGCTGGATGACGTGGTATCCGTTGTGAATGCGGAAACCAGTTTAAAATGATTCGCCAGATCTGCTTTGGTGATTTTGGGAGAGGTAATCACAGGTTGAACCGTAATCGTTTCGTTTGTCGCTCCGGCATCCAGCTTATCAATTACCTGTTGATATAGCGCGTCGCCGTCGATTGCCAAACCCGGCTGCTCGTCGGAAAAGGTGAAGGTTCGCGTGTTGAAGTCAAAGGAAGCGATTTGCGCATCCACAGGGTCACGGTTCACATAAGCGACGATTTCGGCCACTTTGGCTTTCACCGCGTCATGATCATAAGTCGAATCGCTCTTCAGGTATACATAATGTTCCAAAAGATCCAACGCTGTTTCCACCCGTTCCCGGAAGGGCGTTCTGCTCGTGCCGATGATGTCGGTGGTATTTCTGCGGCCGATTGTATAAGCCTGTTGCAAAACCCTGTCCAGATTACGGTTAGCCTGAATCGCAGTGCTATCGAAGCTCCAGGTTTTATTTCCGATGCTGACGGTCACAGCAAAGGGATTGACCGTTCCGGCTCCGCTTCCACCCAGCGCTTTCCTTGCATCCTCAACTGTCATGCCGCCGACGTAGGTATTATCAATAAAGATTCCCTGATAAATCAGGTCCTGTTTAAGATAATCACGATACTGCTTGTAATTTTTTACAATCGTGCTGTCATAGCGTAGAATCTCACCGTTGATGAACGCGAAATTGTCCAAATCCCGCCAAAAATATCCGGCTGTCTGTGGCATCATCATCACGCCGATAAAGCCGAGAATCGCCATGCAACAAACGATTACCGTGGCGTACAGAATGGGTTTTCCTTTGCGAATCCATACACCCTGCGGTTCATTGAAATCTTTACCGGTGGATACCCGCTTTCTTGCGTAAGGATTATCACTCCCGGCAGGCGCCCCGTTTCGGCCGGTTTTATGGATCGGTTTTTGAACGGGCAAGTCTTCCAATGTCTCGTTCCAATGTTCGTTATTATCAAATCGGTACTCGTCCAAATTTGCATGGTGCGTTCCTGCTGCCTCCCCACGGCCGGTATCGCCGTGATTGGTTCGCTGGCCGGGAGAAGTCGCCTTGCGAACGTGCGGAGCATTCCGGGGCGCGTAAAGGCCCGGGTCGTTCAGGTCTTCGTCGTCCCAGGGCATTCGCGTCACCTCCTCAAACGCCTATCCTGTCGGAATCAGGCATTATCGCGCTGTTTCATTTTAAAAGACAGGATTTCCAGCCCCTCTTCCAGATGAACGTTCACTATCGTTACTGTCGTGGGGAGCTTAAGGTCCACAGGCGCGAAATTCCAGATTGCACGCACCCCAAAACCATACATTTGTTCGGCCACGTCCTGCGCGATCGCTGTTGGCACCGCCAGCGCGACGATATCGACGGGAGTGCCATGATAAAACGCTTCAAAACCGGCGACATCCAATACAGGGATACCACCAATGCTTGCGCCAATCTTGCTTGGATCGGCGTCAAAAAGAGCTACTGTCTCAAACCCATTTGCGGGGAACGAATCCGACAGTGCTACGGCGCGGCCAATATTTCCCGCGCCAACAATCGCCATTCGGTGGGTACGATCAATCCCCAGAATATGCCCGATGTGTTGCCGAAGTTCCGGTACATCGTAGCCATACCCTTGCCTGCCAAAACCGCCGAAGCAATTGATATCCTGCCGAATCTGGGATGCCGTCAGCTTCATCCGATCCCCCAGACCCTGTGACGAAATCTGCCGGACACCTTCAGCTTCCAGCTCCTTCAGGTGTCGATAATAACCAGGCAATCGCCGTATCACTGCGTCGGAAACGTAACCTGCCATGGATTGTCCTCCCTTCGTACCGGGAACAGGGCACGTCGGCGACGTGCCGCTTATCGAATTCCCTTTGGAACGATGTTGATGATAGTATAGCATATTGCCGTTTTTTTCACAATAATGGAAAATCGCCGTCGGTTTGATCCGGCGGCGACTGGCGGCTCTTTTCAGACAACTACTTCAATGTAATCACAACGTGCCGGTTCGGTTCTTCCCCTTCGCTGTGTGTGGTTACCGCGTCGTTCTGCTGCAAAGCGCTGTGCAGAATACGGCGTTCATACGGATTCATCGGCTCCAGCACAACCTTACGGCCTGTTTTCACAGCGCGGTTTGCCATGCGGTTTGCCAGACGTGTCAAAGCTTCTTCTCGTTTGGCGCGATAATTTTCCGTATCGATGGTCACGCGGGTGTAATCCTCGCGACCGCGATTTACGTACAAGCTGGTCAAGTATTGCAGAGCATCCAGTGTTTCGCCGCGACGTCCGATCAGTATGCCAAGCGTATCGCCCTGCATATCGACACGCACGTTTCCTTCTTCGTCTGCTTTCGCTTCCACAGAAACGGTCACATTCATCATTGCCGTTACATCTGTCAGGTAGCTCTTCGCTTTTTCAACAATCTCATCAATGTCGGCCGGGATGACATTTGCGGCCGACTTCGCATTGGGAGCAGGTTTTACCGCAGAAGCCGCTTTGGCCGGCATCTGGGCTCTGGCAGGTGCGCTCGCGGGGCGTTCTGGTTTCTTTTCCACGGGCTTCACAGATACGGCAGGTTTAGCAGACTGCGCCTTATCCTGTGTTTTCTGGCTCTCCTGTTTAGCCTGTTTGGTTTCCGAAGCCGGAATATCGCATTGCAGAGACAGCGACGAGAGCAGGTCGTTTTCCTCGGCCGTGTCCTTCAAGGTGAGCCGAACCCGTGCGGGTTTTCCGCCCAATATGCCAAATAGCCCTTTGGAGCCTTCGTCAATAATATCGATCGTTACGTCGCTCAAAGACACCCCCAGTTTGTCCAAGCCCTGTGTGACCGCTTCTTCCATTGATTTGGCGGACGATTCAATGCTTTTCATCTCATGCTCTCCTCTCCTGCGATTTCGGATGTTTGCTTTTTCTTATCTTGTTCTTCGAAGATGCGATTCATCACAATACCTTCCACCCAGGAGATAAGGTTCGCGGCTACCCAGTAAATTGAGAACCCTGCGTTGTAGCTGGAGCAGATGTAAAGCGAGAAAATCGGGAAGAACCATTTCATGAACTTGTTCGTTCCATTGGCCGGGTTGCCAGACGCATCGGGCATGCCGCCGCCCGCCATCTGCGGTTGGGTTAACGTCATCAGATACTGAGTAACACCCGCAAGCACCGGCAGGATGAAGAAGCCGTTGTTGTTGGCGTAGATCGTCAGTTTAACAAGCAACAGGTTCAGTTCCGGCATGGTGCTCCAGGTCATCATCTCGCTGATGTAAGCCGGGCTTTGCTGCAGTGCGGCAAAGATGGTGTCTCCGCTAATCGTATCAGCAGTAATCTGCAATTTAGACAGCAGAGAAACCTGGTCGGCGGACAGAGACTGGTAAACATTACGCCAGATATCCACCGTAATTTGTTTAAGACTGTTCTGATCCGCGATCATCGTTGCGAAGGGGCTGTCCGGCATCCACAGGTTTTTCACCCACAGCCATCCTTCGTTATGCTGGGTGCCGGTTGTGATCATATCAATCGCCTGCCGGGCCAGCGCATCATTCGCAACCATGCGCATCGCAGCGAACATGGCGATTAACACGGGAAAGGAAATCAGCATCGGCAGACATCCGGAAAGCGGGTTGATGCGTTCTTTCCGGTACAGTTCCGCTGTTTTCTGGTTCAGCTTTTCTTTGTCGTTGGCATACTTCTTTTGCAGTTTTGCCACCTGCGGCTGAAGCATGCTCATCCGTCGCATGCTCTTGCGGCTTTTTAGATCCAATGGGAAAAGGATCGTCTTGATTAAAATGGTAAAAACGACGATTGACCAACCGTAGTTGTTCACCACGACATTGATGCCGCTCAGAATGCTGGCCAGGAACGTATTAATCGCGTTCATGCGGGCGTTAATTCCTCCTTATGGTTACGGTAGGATCTTCCGGCACGGGGTCGTATCCGCCCTTGCAAAAGGGATTGCATCGGAGCACGCGCCACACGGCGAGACGTGTGCCTTTGAGCGCTCCGTAGCGTTCGATAGCGGTGATCGCATACTGCGAGCAAGTGGGTTGAAAGCGGCATGACGGTGGTGTGTGCGGGCTGATATGCCTGCGATAGAACCGGATGCACGCAAGTAAGAATTTTTTCATGTTGCTGTTCAGGGCATGGGGGGCATTTCACTACGGAAAAGGGACATTCGTTTTAATAAACCGAACATGCTTTGCCGAAGTTGAGCATAACTGCGCTCCGCAGCGCTGGGATGGGCCACCACGACGTAAAGCCCGTTTTTCAAATCCGGTAAAGCCGGCCGGATGCACTCGCGGAGCCTTCTTTTCGTACGATTACGCGTTACGGCACACCCGACTTTCTTGCTTACGGAGAAGCCGACCCGCTGTTGAGGATTCTTAATATACAATAGCGTCAATTCCCGGCAGGAAGCCTTAGCCCCACGGCGATAAACATAGCCGAACTGACGGCTCCTGCCCAGACGATGCTGCTTCTGCAATGCAAATCCCCCATCTGCGTACCATTTGCCGCGGTCTCATCCCGGGGAATCCGGGCACCGCTGCAAGACATTGATCCCGCCCGCCACTGCTCCCGTTTATGCGTAATACCAACGGGCTGATGCGATTGCGGGGTGATGTGCTTTCCCATGTACCGTAAAAAGCCCGTACCCACTTCACCCGAAAGGAAGGATTATGGGGGCGGGCCATACGGTTCGCTATCGGCTTGCCTGGCAACCTCAGGCGCTCAGCACCTTGCGGCCACGACGGCGACGGGCGGCCAACACGCGGCGGCCGTTCTTGGTAGACATACGGGCACGGAAGCCGTGTACCTTGCTGCGCTGGATCTTCTTGGGCTGGAAAGTACGGAACATAGCAGAACAACTCCTTGCAGTTTACATGATCATATGGCTTTGCGCACTCGCGAACGAACGCGCCGGATACCACAGAACAACTATTATATTATAATGGTGTATAAATCTACTGTCAAGCGGAAATTCATTCCCTTAATGCGACGGTAAAACCGATCCGCTCCGTTTGGAAGAACGCCGAACGCGGCGGATCGGTCAGTAGACAGCTTCTGACTGGCAAAGTTCTTTGTGATCCTCCCCCGCCTGGCAAACCTTTGAATGGTTATTACAGAATATAGCGTTTGTTATCGAAATCCGCTTCATCCTTGCCCAGATGCTCAATCACATAGTCTTCGCTGATGTTCAGGTATACGTTGGGTTGTTCCTCGCCGCCCGCGTTGAAGCTGATATCCTCCAGTAACTTTTCAAATACGGAGAATAAACGTCGAGCGCCGATATCTTCCTTCGTTTCATTCATCACATACGCGGCGTGGGCAATCGCGTCGATGGCCGAATCTTCAAAGGAAAGGAATACCTTGTCTACCGCAAGCAATGCCTCATACTGGCGCGTCAGCGCGTTTTCGGGCTGGGTCAGAATTGCTTTGAAATCTTCTTGCGTAAGGCTCTTAAGCGTCACATGTACCGGAAAGCGTCCCTGCAGTTCCGGTATCAGATCCGTTACCTTGGAAACGTGAAACGCGCCCGCAGCGATAAACAGCATAAAGTCCGTGCGTACCGCACCGTACTTGGTGTTTACGGTTGATCCTTCCACAATCGGCAGGATGTCGCGCTGTACGCCTTCACGGCTGACATCCGGACCGCCGCCGTGCCCGCCGGAAGAGCGGCCGGCCACTTTATCGATCTCATCAATAAACACGATGCCCTGCTGTTCGGCGCGGCGCACGGCTTCTTCGCGCACGGCATCTTCGTCGATCAGCTTTCCCGCTTCCTCCTCAATCAGGATTTTGCGGGCCTCTTTGACCTTCACGCGGCGAATCTTGGTTTTCTTCGGCATCATACCGCCCATCATATCGCCGATATTGATGCTGCTGCCGCCAACTTCCAGCTGGGGCGTGCTTTCTTCCACTTCAATCTCAATTTCCCGCTCTTCCAGCGAACCGCTTTTCAGCTGCGCCCGGATTTCCTCGCGGTGGCCCATTACGCGCTGTTGTTCTTCCGGCGGTACTTCCGGTTCTTTTTTTCCGCTCAACAGCAGCTCGAACGGATTGCCGCTGCTCTTCTTCGGCGGGTTAATCAGCAGGCTGACCAGTCGATCCTCCGCCAGCACCTCGGCGCGGGTTTCCACTTTTTTCTCAAACTCATCCCGTACCATGCGCACGGCGTTTTCCATCAGGTCGCGGATGATTCCTTCCACATCGCGCCCCACGTAGCCAACTTCGGTAAACTTGGTGGCTTCCACTTTCACGAAGGGCGCCTGTACCAGTTTGGCGAGGCGGCGGGCGATTTCCGTTTTTCCTACGCCGGTTGGCCCAATCATCAGGATGTTGCGGGGGTTCACTTCAGCCCGCATTGTTTCATCCAGCTGGGAGCGACGGTAGCGGTTGCGCAGCGCGATAGCGACCGCGCGTTTGGCCTCCTCCTGCCCGATGATGTAGCGATCCAGTTCCCGCATAATTTCTCTGGGCGTCAGCTCTTTCATTCCGTCAGCCTCCAATCGTTTCCACGGAAATGTGGTCGTTGGTGTAAACGCAAATCGAAGATGCGATGGTCAGCGCTTTCACGGCGATGTCCTCCGCAGACAAGTCAGTATTTTGTACCAGCGCGCGAGCAGCCGCCAGTGCGAAGTTGCCGCCGGAGCCGATTGCGGCCACACCGTCGTCCGGATCGATCACTTCTCCGTTACCGCTCAGTATCAGCATAGCGTCTTTATCCGCCACAATCAGCATGGATTCCAGCTTGCGCATCACCTGGTCCCCGCGCCAGTCCTGCGCCAGGTTCACAGCGGCGCGCTCCAGATTGCCGCCGCACTGGGTCAGTTTTTCCTCAAAACGTTCACAAAGTGCGAAAGCATCGGCAACAGAGCCTGCAAACCCTGCGATTACCTTGCCGTTATACAGCCTTCTCACCTTGCGGGCGGATGATTTGAAAACAGTCGTTTCTCCGATCGTCACCTGACCGTCGCCCGCAATAGCCACCTGATTGCCGCGTCGTACGGCGCAGATTGTTGTGCCTCTCATTTCCATAAATGTATCCCTCACTCCTCGTCATCAGCCTGGCTCACGCCCAGCACCCAGTCCGCCAGATAGCGTCCTGCCTGTGTATCCAATGTGGCCGGCGTATTGTACTCGGCAATAGTGCCTTTGTTATCCGCAGGCCCGGTATAAATCATCAGCAAATGGTTCAGTTTGCGGAATAATTTGTACTCCACAAACTTGTACTGGCTTTGAAGCGTATCTTCATAAGCTTCGATCCCATTTTCCAGCGAAATCTGGAAATCCTCGTTTCCCTGCACGATCAGCGTGGGTTTTTTTAACTTGATAATCAGTTTGCAGGGATCGCTTTGCATCATTTCCCAGAAATAGTAGCCGTTCACGCCAGCAATCGTTGTTTTCTTAGCATCGTCGGCTTTTTTCAGTTTTTTCAACGCGGTGATTTGTTTTTCCAGCTCGTCCACCTGAGGCTGCGCCTTTGCAAGATCGTCTCCCGTAAGCTTTTTCAGGATATCCTGATTCTGGGTCAGCATAATATCCAGCAAACTTTTTGGAGTACCCGCCACCAGAATCATCCCCGCAAATATCCCTTTGGATTCGCTAACGATTCGCGGCGCCAGCATAGCGCCCATGCTGTGTCCCAATAGAATAACATTTTTCGCATCCACATAAGGGTTTGCGGCCAGCAGTTTGCCCGCGGAAATCGCATCCTGTATCGTTTCTTCCTCCACGGTCAGGTTTGCGATGTAATCCGCCGTCATGGTTTTCCCGTAAGTATAAGTACGCTTGTTGTAGCGCAGGGTGGCGATCCCCTTGGATGCAAACAGTTGGGCGATGTCCGCAAACAGTTTGGTCTGTCCGACGGACTCATCCATATCGTTTGGGCCAGACCCGTGCACCAGCACCACGCCCGGAACGCGCTTCAGGTCAGTAGCGTCTTTAGGCAGTGTGATGATTCCTTCCAGCAGATAAGGTTCCTCCCCTACCTGCACGCTGATTTCGCGGTACTGTTTTTCCCCTGTGTCAGCTGTAGTGTCTTCCGTCGTTATGACTTCCTGCTTTTCCGAGGGCACAAATTCAACAGCCATGATCTCCCAATCATCCGCCTTATTCTTATGCGTAAAATACAGGTCCAGATCCTGTTTTTGCATGCAAAGATGCAGCACATGGGTCTTGCTCTGCTCTTCCTCGAAGGAGGAATAAGAACCGAAGCCAACAAAACTACCCGTCATCCATTCGATTTCGCTAAGCATCCCGGTAAAGGTATCCATCGGCATATAGCGACGGATTTGCAGGTCGTAATACCCGAAAAGCCGTTCCATATCGTTCCCCTGAATGAAATCCAGCGCGTATTGTTTTACGGTGTCTTCCGTCCATACGGGGACACCATCCCGCATCTGCTTGGCTTTAGCCAAAGAGGAGGCGGGAAGCCCCCCCACAACCAAAAGGAATGTCAGCAGAACAGCCATCCATCTTTTCATCCTATAACCTCCACGTTGGTCAGCTTACACCCATCCGTTCAGGTGCGTGTGTTTTCCCGTTCCATTTGTCGGCACAACGCGTCCACTTCCGCTAATGCGCGTTCAGAAATGCGTTCGTACCTTTCCTGCTTGTTTCGTATTTTTCTTTCGCCTTTTTGGTACTCAAATGGGTCAATCAGGCCGAAAGCACAGTTCATCGGCTGAAAATGCCGATTCTGTGCGGCAACGTATCTGCCCATAGCCCCGATGGCTGTACGCCCGGAAAAATGGGGTGGTTCCAGTTCCTTTAATCGATATGCCATCGTAAGTCCGGCCAGCAGTCCGCTTGCCGCGCTTTCCACATACCCTTCCACGCCCGTCATCTGCCCCGCGAAATATAGTTCAGGGCGGTTCATCACGCGATAGGTATCGTCCAAAAAACCGGGGCTGTTCAGGAAGGTATTCCGGTGCATTACGCCCAACCGCGCGTACTCCGCGTTTTTCAGTCCGGGAATCATCCCGAACACGCGCCGCTGTTCCGGAAAAGTCAATCTTGTCTGGAACCCGACGATATTATACAGCGTTCCCGCGAAATTGTCGCGCCGAAGTTGCACCACCGCGAAAGGTTCTTTGCCCGTGCGGGGATCAATCAGGCCAACCGGTTTTAACGGGCCGAAAGCAATGGCCATGTCTCCCCGCTTGGCCATGCTTTCGATAGGCATACATCCCTCAAAAACCGCCGATTCCTCAAATCCCTTGACAGGTACGGTTTCCGCGTTTTGCAACGCGTGAACAAATTCCAGATACTCGGCCTCGTTCATAGGACAGTTCAGGTAGTCTTCTCCGCGGCCATAACGGGATAATTCGTAAACCTTGCTCCTGTCCAGCGAGTCGGCGGTCACAATCGGCGCTGCGGCATCGTAAAAGGACAGTGTGGACAAGCCGGGCAATTTTGCAATAGCGGCGCTAAGCGCATCGCTGGTCAGCGGGCCGGTTGCAATCATTACGTTTCCTTCCGGAATTTCTGTAACTTCCTCGCTGATGACTGTGATATTGGGGTGCTTACGGATTGCCTGATCCACTTCGCGGGAAAAGCTTTCCCGGTCCACCGCAAGCGCGCCTCCCGCGGGAACCTGCGTATGATCCGCCGCCATCAGAATCAGCGAATGGAGCCGCCGCATCTCTTCTTTAAGCAGCCCTACGGCGTTGGAAAGACGGTCGGATCGCAGGCTGTTACTGCATACCAGCTCTGCCATGGTATCCAGATGCTGGGCTGGGGTTTTCACGTACGGCTTCATTTCGTACAGCGATACGGTAATGCCGCGCATGGCCAGCTGCCAGGCCGCCTCGCAGCCTGCCAAACCGCCGCCTACGACCGTTGCGTTCATTCGTCGTGTTCCTCTTTCTCCTGAAGCGTTTCTTTATAATGACATTTTTCGTTGGCGCACAGGTGTACTCGCTCGCCCTTTTTTGTGCGCTTCTCGATCATGTAGCTGCCGCATTGCGGGCACTTGTCCTTTACAGGCATTTCCCAGCTGACAAAGTCGCATTCCGGGTAACGTTCGCAACCGTAAAACTTGCGATTTTTCCGGCTGGTTTTTTCCATCAGCCGCGCGCCGCATTTGGGGCAGGGCGCTTCGATGTAGGTAACGATCGGCTTGGTGTTGCGGCAGGTGGGGAAATTGGGACAGGCCAAAAATCTGCCGTACCGTCCCATTTTATATACCATCATAGCGCCGCATTTATCGCATTTCACGTCGCTGACTTCGTCCTTGACCTCCACTTTTTCGATCTGCTTTTCCGCGACCTCCAGCATCTTTTCGAATGGTGGGTAGAACTCCTCCAATATGGCGCGCCAGCGCACCGTGCCCTCTTCCACATCATCCAGTTTGGTTTCCAGCGAGGCGGTAAACTCGGTATCCACAATGGGGGCGAAATACTCCAGCATCATCGCGGTGACCATCTTGCCTAGCTCGGTCGGGTACAAGCGCTTTTTCTCGCGGGATACATACCCACGGCTGATAATGGTGGTGATGGTAGGCGCATAGGTGCTGGGTCGGCCGATACCCTTCTCCTCCAGCGTTTTCACCAGCGACGCTTCGGTAAAACGCGCGGGCGGCTGGGTAAAATGCTGCACGGTATCCACTTTGCTGACCGTGACGGAATCTCCTTCCTTCAGATCAGGCATCAGGGTTTCCGGTTCTTCCGTTTCGTCATCCTGACTTTCAATGTACACGGCGCGATAGCCCGCGAAAGTCATATGTTCGCCGTAGTAACGCAGTTGTACCGTACCGGCATCCGTATTTTTCGCGGCAGTCTTTTTCCCATCGTGCCCGGTAAAATCCAGCGTAACGGTTTCGTATACGGCGGGTTTCATCTGGCTGGCCATAAAACGGGTGTAAATCAGCCGGTACAGGTTGTACTGTTCCCGTGTCAGGCTTGCCTTCACGTTTTCGGGATGCAGGGTCATATCCGTAGGGCGGATTGCCTCATGAGCGTCCTGCGCGTTCTTGCGGCCCTTATACTCGTTGGGTTTCTGCGGGCAATATTCCGCTCCGTAACTGTCCAGAATCTGCTTTCGTACCGCATCGATCGCTTCGGAGCTGATCCTTACGCTGTCCGTACGGATATAGGTCACAAGGCCCACCGTGCCTTTGCCGATGTCGACGCCTTCATAGAGCTGCTGCACTACCTGCATGGTGCGGGCAGTGGAAAAGTTAAGCTTGCGGCTGGCTTCCTGCTGCAGACTCGAGGTGGTAAACGGAGGTTGCGGGCGGCTGAGTTTCTCCCCGCGCTTGACTGCGGAAACGCTAAACTGGCTTGCGAGAATCCTCCGCTTTGCCTCCGCCGCTTCTTCCGCGCTGCGGATGACCGCTTTTTTTCCGTCCAGCGCGGAAAGTTTACTCTGAAATACAATCTTTTTCCCACGAGCGCTCAAGGCTGCTGTGTCCGCGATCACGTCCCAGAATTCTTCGGGAATGAAGTTCTCGATTTCTTCCTCCCGTTGCACCACCAGTTTGGTCGCCACACTCTGCACACGGCCTGCCGATAATCCTTTTTTTACCTTTGCCCATAACAGCGGGCTAATTTTATAGCCTACCAGCCGGTCCAGCGCCCGGCGCGCCTGCTGCGCGTCCACGCGATCCATGTCCACGGCGCGCACATGGTCGATCGCTTCTTTCACGGCCTTTTTAGTGATCTCGTGAAATTCAATCCGGCAGGGTTTTGTCGGGTCAATGTCCAGCGTCTGCGCCAGATGCCATGAGATGGCCTCCCCTTCACGGTCAGGGTCTGTCGCAAGATACACTTTGGAAGCCGCTTTGGCGTCCTTCTTGATCTTTGCGAGGATTTCGCCACGACCGCGAATGGTGATGTACTTCATCTCAAAATCTTTTTTCGGATCCACGCCCAGCTGAGATTTGGGCAAGTCCCGTACATGCCCCTGAGACGCCTCCACCTTATACCCTTTGCCCAGGAATTTTTCAATGGTTTTTGCCTTTGCGGGCGATTCCACGATCACCAGTTTCTGGTTGCTTGCCGTTGCCATACAGGCGCCTCCTACTCTTTGGGGGTAAGGCGAATCGTCAGCGCAAAAATGTTCCCGCTGTCCCTTCGAACCTGTCCCATAATTTCCATCACACTCAGTTCCGCCATCAGCGAATCGGCGGAAAATCCCGTTTCTCCGCAAAGTGCGTCCATTCCCATCGGTTCCCTAAGCAGCGCCTGTAAAATGGCCTTCTGCGTTGGGTTATCCCCTTCCGGCGGCAGGGGACGGGATTCGACCGTAAGGTCCTGCCCGGGTTGCAGCCCCATATCCTCCAGCACGTCCGAGACCGAGGTAATCAGCCTCGCGCCATCCCTGATGATGCGGTTGGGGCCTTCCGCGACTGATTGCCCCGCCATACCCGGCACTGCGAAAACGTCTCGCCCCTGCTTTAACGCCGCATCCACGGTAATCATCCCGCCGCTTTTTATACGCCCTTCCACGAAGATTACCGCGTGGCTCAGGCCGCTAATGACACGGTTTCGGTTAGGAAAGTGGTAGGTCAGCGGTTCGGCGTCCAGCGGATACTCGCTGATCACCGCGCCTCCCCCGTCAATGATGCGGTGGTACAGGGCGGTATGCTCAAACGGGTAAGGTACGTTCACACCGCTCCCCAGCACCGCTACTGTCGTTCCTTCCGCATCCAGCGCCCCTTCATGGGCGCACCCGTCCACGCCTCGCGCCATACCGCTTACTACGCACAACCCGGCCTGAGCAAGTCCAAACCCAAGAGAACGCGCCATGTTTCGGCCGTATGCGCTGGGGTAGCGCGTGCCCACCACGCCAACCGAGGGCCGGCTGAGCGCGGACACGTCTCCCATAGCGTATACCACATAAGGCGGGTCGTCAATACAGCGCAACAACGCCGGGTATGCCTCGTCCTTTTCAAATAAAGGATGCACGCCTTTCTGCTCAATCCGGGCGCAGATCGCGTCCAACGCGGCTTCGCTGTGGTAGCGTGCCAGCGTTCGGTTTGCTTCGGCGTTGGCGGACAGGGGGATTCCCTTGCCGTAGTCCTCCCACAGGGCACAGGCAGAGCCACGCTGTTCCAGAAGCCTGCGCAGCCTGTCCGCCGAAATTTCTGCGGCAGACAGCCATAGCAACCGGCGTTGTTCCTCGGTATAGCCCATGGGTTACCTCCAATACTGACCGTCCAGATTGCGCAGTTGGATGGCCTGCGCCACATCCTGAACTTCCAGCTGATCATGATTGCCCAGATCGGCAATCGTGCGCGCCACCTTACGGATTCGACCATAGGCGCGCATGCTGATGTGAAACTGCTCCGTCGCCCGGTGCAGAAGCGCCGCCGCTTCCGCAGACATCATACAGTATTTCTCAACGCCTTCCTGGGTCAGGTTGGCGTTACAGAAGTAATTCTCGTTCTGATAACGCATCAGCTGCTTTTCTCTGGCCGCCAGTACGCGCCGCTGTACTGTGCGGGAGTCTTCCTGCTCGCCGCTTTGCTCGATTTCGTCAATCGTTACCGCGTCCATCTCCACCTGAATATCAATTCGATCCAGCAGCGGTCCGCTGATCCGCCCCAGATAACGCTGAATTTCGTAAGGTTTACAGCGGCAGAGCTTGGTTTTACTGCCGTGGTTGCCGCAGGGGCAGGGGTTCATGCCCGCCACCAGCATGCAGCGGCTTTGGTAGCGCGCTTGTCCACTGACACGGGTTACGTTCACATATCCGTCTTCCAGCGGTTGACGGAGCGCCTCCAGCGTCTGGCGCTGGTATTCCGGCAGCTCGTCCAGAAACAGCACACCGTTATGTGCCAACGACACTTCGCCCGGTTTCGCCTTCGTGCCGCCGCCGATAATCGCGGGCAGCGACGCGTTATGATGCGGTGAACGGAAAGGCCGCCGGGTCATCAGGCCCGCGTCGCGTGCCAGTTCTCCCGCGGCGGAATGGATGCAGGTTGTCTCCAGCGCCTCCTCATAGGAAAGTGGAGGCAGAATCCCCGGCAGACAACGCGCCAGCATGGTTTTTCCGCTGCCCGGCACCCCCACCATCAGCAGGTTGTGGCCACCCGCGGCCGCCACCTCCAGCGCTTTCCGCGCAATCTTCTGTCCTTTTACATACTTCAGATCGTTTTCAATCGGCTGCTCATCCAGCAATTTTTCATACGGGATTTGTGAAAGCGGCGGTATCGGCTTTTCGCCGGTCAGATGCTCCACAGCCTGCGCAAGCGTAGCCGCCGGGAATACCTGCAGGTCGCCCAGACATTCCACCTCTTTGGCGTTGCCGGTCGGCAATACCACTTTCCGGAAACCAGCTTCTCGCGCGGCCAACACCATCGAAAGCGTGCCATGGATCGGCATCAGTTCCCCGTGCAGGGACAGTTCTCCCAACAGGAGCGTTTGCGTTAGTTCCGGGAACGATCCGGGCTTTTGAGCCGCCAGTAACGCTACGGCGATGGCCAGTTCCAGGCTGGTGCCTTCCTTGCGTACATCTGCGGGGGCCAGGTTGACCGTCAGCTTTTTCATCGGCCATGGGTAGCCGCTGTTCGCGATCGCCGCGTGAATCCGATCCCGGCTCTCCTTTACGGCGACGCTGGGGAGGCCGACCACGTCAAAGCCGATCAACCCGTTGCTGATGCAGGCTTCCACATCTACCAGAAATCCATTTACACCTTCCAGCCCACCGGATACCGCCTTTGCCAGCAAAAGGCAACCCTCATTTCCCCTCGGTTAATAATACAGTTTGGAGAACCATTTGAGCCAGTCCAGATATCCCGTGGGCGTCAGCAACCCCGACGCATACGGGAAGAACATTGCGAAAAAGATTCCCGCCAATATCACGTAAATCACGAGCGCACGTGTTTTCCATTTGGAATCCCGCAGGAGGTTGAACACATACATCGTCGCCAGAATGATAAAGGGGACACTGGCGAAGTAATGGTACATGTACATGGAGCGCGGCACCAGCACCCAAGGCAGATATTGCGCGCAGAAACCGATCACGATCACCGGCAGGGTCAGGTCGCCATCACCCTGACGCAGGCGCAGCCCGCCGCGGATTTGCAGGTACTTGCGGATAAACAGCGCCAGCACGATTACCATGCACAGTGCCCCCACATAGTAGATCAGAGGGTTGCCCATGCACATGATGGTGCTCGCATATCCGGTGGGTTCAAACTTGTCCTGATCAAACCACATGGGTTTTAAGATCAGCGGCCACTGCCACCATGGCGAATAGAACGGATGATCCATCCCCAACCCGGGCGTACTCTGGTAATTATACATCCCGATCTGTGCTTTTACGATCCGGTCAATCGTGACGGGACCCGTCGGAGACAGGTACGGGATATAGCTCAGGTAATAAATCGCCGCAGGAACCGCGATAAAGAACAGCACACAGAACCCACAGGTAACAAGAATCCGTTTTAACGTAAGCTCCCGCGCCCAAAGAACGCGCAGTTGTTGTATAGGGGTCAGCAACGCGTCGTCTTTGTCCAGGTCGTACGCGACAAGCCCCGTGCGGAACTGCCGGTACGCTGCAATGAAGAACAGCACCGCCAGCCCTACTGCCGAGTACAGACCAATCCACTTGCTGGCGATGGACACCCCCATAAAGAATCCGCTTAAGGCAAGTGGGATCAGCGTACGCAGGTAAGCTTTCGTTATCACCTTTGGTCTGGCCTCTGCGGCGATCCCCGCAGGAATCGCAAATACATCCGTTTGCAGATAACGTACCATGCATAATACGGACAACAGAATAAACAACACCGGAAAACTGTCGATGGTCGCGATTCGTGTCTGTGTAAAATGCATCAGATCAAATGCAAATAACAGCATCGCAAATGTCGCCATATCGCGCCGCTTTGTCAGCTGTTT
This sequence comes from Bacillota bacterium, assembly GCA_023395615.1. Lineage (GTDB taxonomy): Bacteria > Bacillota > Clostridia > Christensenellales > Aristaeellaceae > CAXXOK01. The sequence goes on along the minus strand of JAEWYP010000019.1, from coordinate 47,762 downwards.
GGCCAGCAGGTACAGCGCTGGCAACATCAGCACGCCTACCAGCGCGCCCATGAAGCGCCAGCCGAACGGCGTCATACCGAAAATCGCGATGCCAACCGACATCATCAATTTTCCAAGCGGTGGGTGTGTGGTTTCGTAGGGTGCAATCCCATGCAGATGCTCGTAAGCAGTGCGTGCGTGGTAAATTTCATCAAAGTATGTGCCGTTAAACCAGCCCGGTTCCCCCTCCAGCGTGCCTGGCTCGTCGATCAGATTTTCCGGAGGCTTTCCGGTTTCCAGCACATCCTTGCCACCAGTATGCGAGTACAACGTAAGGGGGATTTCTTCTCCCGCTTCATTGCGGACGATCACTTCCCAAAGGTTCAATCCCGCCTGCTCCGCGTTGATCCTTAGATATTTACCGGTCAACCACAGCAGATTATCCGGGTTATTATCGTCGTATTTCACGTTGCCATCGGTATCGGTCGTGCTGGTAACGGCGTAATTCCAACGGTAACAAAGCCCTTCCCTCATCTGGCAGGGATAGTTCTCGGACCAGTTGACCCCATCGTCGCTTACGGCGACAGAGAAGTCATTATAGCTGACTCCACAGTAATACAGCAGTTTGAACGTCTGTTCACGATCCAGTTCCAACACGACCTGCTCGTCGTCGGCCGTAGCCACCCACGCCGTCTGTGGTGCTTTTGTGCTGCCCAGGTTGGTAAAGGTAAGCGCCGAATATAGAACGATCGTAACGCCCAGAATCAGCCAATCGCGTGCCGTCAGGTGCAGACGGGCATCTTTGGGGGTAAGCAGATCGTTGCGGTAACAGGCGTCGGTTTTTCTTGCTCCTATAGGCATCGAGTCTGTTTCCGTCTGTGGGGTAACTCCGGTATAGGCAATCCAACCTGCATACCCGCACAGCAACAGGTTCAATACGCACAGTGTAACATTGAGCGCGTAGGTATCCTGATTCAGGTGCCCCATAGAGGCCCCGAAAAGGATAGAATTATCCAGTACAATGGCGGTGTTGACAAACGTTGTTACGGAGAAGCCCGCACACAGCCACAGCAGGCGTTTATCGCGAGTGCGCACATATCCCAGCAGCAGCAGCGCCAGCGCCGCGAAAAAGTAACGCTCGTGCACCTTCAGACCAAGCACATACACGCCTGCAAGCATCAGCGCCATGGTAAAAGGCAGAGCATCGGCTTTTCTTTCGGTCACAAGATATACCAGCGCAAACAGATACGCAAACACCATCCATGTTGTGCCATAGGTTTGATAGGTACACGGGAAAAAGGTGGATACCATGAACGTCAGCCCAAACAGCAAGAGCAACGCCGTCAGCGCCGCTTTGCGGCTATCCGCCTCCGCCGTACCCCGGCGAAGGTTGCCCGCCATTGTGCGCAGACGCGAGGCATATTCACGAACCCCACGGTAAAGGCGCGCGGTCCACAGCCCGATCGCCAGCAGCAATGCTCCGGAAAGGGCCGGAATCCACGCGGAAAGGATGGTGATATCATAGGTATCCCCCGCTGTAAGGTGTGACCAGTTACCCCCAAGCAGATACATCAGGTTTGCGGTGTTTAATGTTGCGTAATCGTAGGAGGAGAGGGTGGCTTTATACTGCCGGACCAGCCACAGCGGATCGCTCTGATTGATGGAAAAAGGCAGAACAATCGCAATCGTGCACACGGCAGCAATCAACAGGCCGAAGCCAATGCCTTGCCACTGCTTCCGCCGTTCGCTACGCTTCGCGCGCACCAGCGCCATCAGCAGCCACACCGCGCCTATCGGCGCAAACAGCAGGGCCTGCGGTTTCGTAAGCGCTGCCACGGCGAATAGCGGCAGCGCCGCTTTCCAGTTCTTTTCCATCGCCGTTACGGTCACAAGCAGCATCAGTAGCATCAATACAGAATCGACCTGTCCCCAGGCCGCACCGTTGACGAGTACGGCGGGGTTCAGCGCGATCAGCAGGGACACCAGCGCCGCCGCTTTGAGAGGAACCCGCTTTTTCGCGTAAACGAACAGCATTATTGCCGCCGCCATGTCGCAAAGGATGGGGATCGTCTTGATAATCAACCGAACCGTCGGCGAGTCGGCGTATCCGATGGTCTGGATCAACAGGCCGACCGGCCACAGGAGCAGCATATATCCCGGCGGATAATCGCAGAAGTAATCCGGTGCATAAAAACCCGCAGGGCCGGTTTGTGCCATTCGCAGGCTCCAGGCGGAAAAGCAGTTCATATCCACCTGATATCCCGCTACGTTCCCGCCCAGTCCGATTCGCAGGATAAGGGAAGCCGCGAGTGCCAGAAAGAAAGCAAAATAGGTAATTTTCGTTTTTGGTTTTGAAATGGATTCCTGCCGAAGCGCATATTGAGTACTAATGGCAACCAGCAAAAGAAAAGCCGCCGCCAGCAGCGCAAACAGCAGCGTGCTCTTCTGCGGAGTCGCTTCTTCGGTATCGCTCGTATCATTGTTCACCGTTCCGGAGTCCACGTTGTACCACAGCGAGGCTGTCACTCCATCCGGCAGGCTGTCCACCTGCTGAACGGAGATATCGTCAAAATATGCTGCGCCCTGGCTTTCAGCGCCATATCCGCCCACACGCACGTCGAGTTGTATTTCGTTCTGTCCCGCTTCGGTTTCGCCAAACCACTCCACATACTTCCATTCGCCCTGCGTATCGTAAACGCATTCCGAATAAGAGGGTACGTCTTCAATCGCAAAATTAGCGCCGTTTCCGGAATCCCCCATCGAATCCACAAGGATATAGCCCGAAACACGATACATGGTTTCGGGCTTGACGGATATGGTACAGCTGTAACGCGCGTCGTTCAGGTTGGCGTTGGTGATCTTCGCGCTGTATTGTCCGGAATGCGCTTTCTCCGCGGTCACTTCAAACCGGGTAAAACCTTCCTGCGCACGGTAAGCATTGGTGTACCAACCATCAGGCTCGCCCGCAGTTCCAACATTTTCAAAACCACCGTTTGCCAGCAAATTCGCACCGTCTGCCAGCGCAAAGCCGGAAAAAAGACTCATTAACAGTATGGCAAGCAGGAAACCGGATATCCATTTCTTCATCTGCTAAACACCCTGTTCTTTGCAAGTTTACGCCCGCTTCTTTATAAGAAAGCGTTGCGAGTTTATCGGGAATCTGTACTAAATCCATTTCCCGATAAAGCTGCGACGGTGTTGTGGGCAGGCCCCGTATCGCCTGATCGCCTCAATGTGCTCCGCCGTGCCATACCCCATGTTCCGTTCCAGACCATACTGCGGATACATTTCTGCCATTTCGCATATCTGGCGGTCCCGTGTTACTTTGGCAACGATGCTTGCCGCGGCAATGGAATAGCTGAGCGCGTCTCCGTGAACAATCGCTTCGGTTGGAAAAGGAAGCTGCAACCCCTGCATCGCGTCTACCAGACAAATTGTCGCGGGCGCGTCTTCCGCCGCGCGGCGCATGGCGAGTTTTGTAGCCTGCAGGATGTTCAGCCGGTCGATCTCCTCCGCATCGGCTTCTCCCACGCGCGCATACAACGCGATCTCCAGAATTTGTCCGTAAAGTTCTTCCCGTCGGGCCGGGGACAACTTTTTACTGTCGTCTACCCACGGAAGGATCGGCGTAGCCGGCATGATCACGCAGGCAGCCGCCACAGGGCCTAATAAAGGGCCGCGGCCCGCCTCGTCCATCCCCGCGAGCGATACGCCGAACGCGGGATATACCGTATCGTGCTCCACAAGGGCTTTGGAGCGTTCAAGGCGCTTTGCGTTAATCGTCGCCATCCCGTGGCGCCTCCTTCGGCGGCAATGCCGCCGGGCGTTCGGGGGCGCGTTCCAGTGTTATGCGCCCTACCTTGCCGGCACGGAATTCGTCTAAGATGACTGCGCAGGCCCGGTCCGTGTCCGGCAGGCCACCTTTCAGTAAAAAGCCGCGTCCCCGACAGACCTCCTCCAGCAGAGCGAAGCCTTCCGCGTCCGGGTTCTTGATTTTATATCGTTCGCAGGTTGCCGTACGTCGTACCGTCAGCAGGTCTTTCAGAAGGCTGATGCAAAGCGCCTGCTGGTCGTACACCGCATCACGGATAGTGCCGATGTAGGCAAGGCGGGTCGCTGCCAGTTTATCCGACAGTTTCGGCCACAGCAAGCCCGGTGTATCCATCACTTCCAGATAGAGCCCTGCCTTGACCCATTGGGTCGCGCGCGTAACGCCGGGCCGGTCGCCTACCGCCGTGATGCTTCCACCGTACAGGCGGTTGATGAAGGTGCTTTTCCCCACGTTGGGTACGCCAACCACCATCGCGCGAATCGTTTTTTTCATGCCGCGGCTCAGCCCGCGATCCAGCATATCCTTTGCGGCTTTTTCAATCAGCGCTTTCGCCTGTTTGGTTTTCGCCGGGGTTGCGTCGTACGCCATCGCCTCCACGCCCTGCGCGGAAAAGTAAGCAAGCCAGCGCTTCGTCTGTTCCGGTTCCGCCAGATCCGCCTTGCAAAGCAGCAGAACTCGGCGTTTCCCGACTAGCAGCCGCTCCAGATCCGGGTTACGGCTGGAGAGCGGCAGTCGCGCGTCGCACAGTTCTACCGTCAGGTTCACTTTTCCCAGTTGCTGGATCAATGCGCGTTTCGCTTTGGCCATATGTCCCGGGTACCATTGTATTTCCAAAGGGAGCGTCCCCCTTCCGAAGAGTCTTTATCCGCGCTTGCGGACGGATGGTGATTTGCCCAAGCAGGCATTAAGCCTGTGAAAACCCTTCTGACAATCGTTTTTCCTAATGCTTCCCTATTAAATCATTGTTTTTCTGAAATAGCAAGGTTGTTTTATGGAAACAGCCGTATCCCTTTCCCATACACATACGCCGGAAGGCAATCCCTTCAACGGATTGCGCCTGCAAATCTGTAATTGTTACAACTGCAAATTTCTTAAGGAGAACACATCACGGTTCCTGTTTTTCCGGCGAATCCGCAGTTTCATCTCCATCGTCAGCGAAGCCGTCGTCCGCCTCCAGCAGTTTCTGTGTTTCAGTTTCGTCCAACGCTTCCACACGGCGCAGCTTTCGCTGAATGCTGCGGGTACGGACAAATGCCGTGTCAATGCTGTCTGTTGCCTGTCGCAGTTTTTCCTGCGTTTTTTGCAACACCTGCGAGAAATTGCCGAAATCTGTTTTCACCGCGCCTAAAAGCTTCCACATTTCAGCGGAACGCTTTTCAATCGCAATCGTTCGGAAACCCATCTGCAGACTGTTAAGCATCGCCAGCAACGTGCTCGGCCCGGAAATTACCACGCGTTGCTCCCGCTGTACCTGTTCCACCAGTTCGGCATCGCGAACTACCTCCGCGTAAAGGCTTTCCAGAGGCAGGAACATCACAGCGAAATCGGTGGTGTACGGTGGTTCGATATACTTACCGGCAATACGCTTCGCTTCCACACGTACGGCAGCCATTAACGCCTTGCGGGCGGCTTCGGTCTGTTCAGCGTCGCCGCGGTCGCTGGCCTCCGCCAGCCTTGCATAATCCTCCTGTGGGAACTTGCTGTCAATGGGCAGATATACAGGGCCGCCCTCTTCCTTCCCTGGCAGGCATACGGCGTATTCTACCCGTTCCTCCACATGTGGGCGAACCTGTACGTTCACCGCATACTGAGAGGAAGTTAACGCCTCCTCCAATAAGCTCCCCAGTTGGATCTCGCCCCATACCCCACGTTTTTTTACGTTTCCCAACACCCGTTTTAAATCCCCAACGCCTTCGGCCAGCCGGTGTACTTCGCCCAAAGACTGATAAACCTGTTCCAGCCTTTCACTGACCTGCGTGAAGCTTTGGGAGAGGCGTTTGTTTAACGTATCCTGTAACTTCTCATCCACCGTCTGGCGCATTTCATCCAGCTTGCGAGTATTCTCCTGTCGCATATCGCCGATGGACTTGTCCATGGTTTCCCGCAGGCGTTCAATACGCGCTTCGTTCTGTTGCAGCTTCTGGTTCAGCGTTTCGTCCACGGCTTTCATTCGCTGCTCAAACTTCGCAAGGCTTTCCTCCGTGATCTGGTACATGCGCGCCTGTCGCCCGTCCGATGCCCGGTCGTGCTCGTAGGCGCTTTGCTGCCACAGGGCGAACTGGCTGCTTTGCTGATCCGTGCCGCGGTTAATCAGGTTTGCCAGGCTGTCCCCGATTTTTTGCAGGGACTTAAGCTGCTCTTCCCTTTGGGCAAGGCTAAGCCGATCAATTTCTGTTTCCAGCGCACGGGTGGTTTCCTCCAGCTCGTCCCGCATTTCATCCAGTTGTCGCCTTTCACCCAAGTTGCGTCTGGAAACAACCACCAGAATAATCACAAGCAGTATAACCGAGATCGCCACTCCTCCGAGAAGGGCCATTTGCCAGGGCTGAAGCGTCGATAAATCCATAAACCCTCCTAATGGCAAAGCCGCCGCTAAATCGGGCGGCGGCCTTCCATGGCTTTTGCCAGCGTCATTTCGTCCGCGTATTCCAGGTCGCTGCCCACCGGCACGCCGTGCGCGATGCGGGTCACCAGCACCCCCATGGGTTTAACCAACCGCGCAATATAGCTTGCGGTGGCTTCGCCCTCAATATCCGGATTGGTCGCCAGAATCACTTCTTTGATCCTGCCGTCGGCCAGACGGGCCAGCAATTCCTTAATACGGATGTCGTCCGGCCCGATGCCTTCCATAGGCGACAGGGTCCCATGCAGCACGTGGTAGGAACCCGCAAAATCGCGCATCCGTTCGATGGCGGCTACATCCCGGGGATCGCGTACCACGCAGATTTGCCCGTTTTGCCGCGAAGGATCATCACAGATTTCGCAACGCTCTCCGATTGCGTAATTTCCGCAAACCTCGCAGTAATGGATGGCTTTACGGCCCTGATAGATTGACGATGCCAGTTCGCGTACATCCTCCAGCGGCATATCAATGATGTGATAGGCCAGCCGTTGCGCGCTTTTCTGCCCGATGCTCGGCAGTTTGGAAAGCTGCGCTACCATACGCGCGATGGGTTCCAACTGCTGCGCCATAGCTTACAGCATGCCTCCCATGCCGGGAGCCAGTTTGCCCATCTGTTCCTCGCGGGCCTGCTCGCCGCTGCGGATGGCTTCGTTCACTGCCGCAAGAATCAGGTCCTGCAACATTTCCACATCCTCAGGATCAACACATTCGGGCTTGATTTCGATGGATTTCAGTTCCCGTTTGCCGGTGACCACAACGGTTACCATACCGCCGCCCGCCTGCGCAGTATACTCGCGTGTGTCAAGGTCTTCCTGGGTTTTAGCCATTTGTTCCTGCAGTTTCTGCGCCTGGCGCATCAACTGCTGCATGTTCGCGCCGCCCCCGCCAAAACCGCCGAAGCCGCCGAATTGATTCTTTCCCATCGGTAATTCCTCCGTTACTGTTTTACGCAGATCAACTTCAGATTCGCAGATACGCCCGTAATCCGAACGGCAGGCAGACCCGCTTCTTCGGCCAGCTGTACACCGTCGGTTGATACGCGACCGCTGATGCTGCGCATGGAAACATTCATTTTTTCTACAGGAGCCATAAGCGCAACGTCGCCGGATACGGTTCGCACTTCCAACTGTTCAAACGTGTTGGTCAGACGGATTGTCTGCTCGCCGTTCACGGTGGTAAATTTTCCGGTTTTTACAGTCGTACTGTCCAGCGACAGATTGCCCGACAGGGAACGCGCGCTCATCTCCGAAACGGCAAGCGTATCCGCGCGGATGTCTCCGCTGACGGTTTTTAGCGCCAGGATTTCCGCCGTAACGCGGGAAGCATGCAAATCGCCCGATACTGTATCCAATATGATCACGCTACCGTTAAGCCCCCGGGCGTTCAGCAACCCGCTCACGGTGTTTACATGGATTTTCCGGTTCCATGTTTTTGGCACGCGAACACAAACCTGCATCCAGTGGCTTTCGGTGATGTTGAGTGATAAGCCGTATTGTGGCTGTTCCACCGTCAGCACGCCTTCATCGTCCGCGACGATTCGCAAATCACGTACCGAGTTCTCATCTCCTGCCGCCAACACCTGAACCCGGTCGATCTCATCCCCGAAGATTTCGACCTGCGCCCATGCGAGGCGTATGGATAAATCGTTTAAACTACCCGTGGCAAAGCTCTCATTTCTTTCCAAAGCGATACGCCGCCTTTCACGCAGAGATAACTTCGATTCATCATACCTTTTTTTACCGTAAAAAGCAATTCCCATTTCCGAGACGCAGTCTTTTCCCTTTTACGCCCTGCTTTTCTTTTTCGACGTATTCCGTTATAATAAGGCCATACGTTGAAGAAAGGATGGTTCGCGGATGAATATACAGCATCTTCGTTATGCTGTCGAAGTGGAAAAAACACGTTCGATCACCGAGGCGGCTGAAAATCTGTATATGAGCCAACCAAACCTTTCGCGCGCTATTCGTGAACTGGAAAGCGACCTTGGTATCTCCATCTTTGACCGTACCCCCAAGGGCATTGTGCCGACCGCCCAGGGCGAGGAATTTTTACATTACGCCCGCAGCATCCTCTCCCAGTTTGACGAAATGGCCGAACGCTACCAGAAAAAAGAGCAGACCGGGGCTATCCTCCGTCTGTCTGTTCCCCGTTCCAGCTATATTGCGTCCGCCTTTGAACGTTTCGCACAATTGGCTGATCCGGAGCTTACGCTGGATTATAAGGAAACAAACGCCCTGCGTTCCATCCGCAACGTCGCCGAAGACGGTTACGATTTGGGGATTGTTCGTTATCAGGCGGATTATGACCGCTATTTTACCGATATTTTCAGAGAAAAAAACCTGCAATACCGTGAATTATGGTCCTTCCGCTACCTTGCCATGCTGCGCGTAGACCATCCTGCCGCTCGAAAACCTGTTATTTCGATGATTGATCTTCAGGACAGTACCGCCGTCGGGCAGGGGGACCTGTACGTGCCTTCTCAGCCGCGCCAGGCTGAACTGCTCCCCGGCGCCAAAAGCCAGCGTTCCATTTATCTGTATGACCGTACCAGCCAGTTTGAACTGGTTGCCACCTTACCACGCGCTTACGCATGGGTGGCGCCTGTTCCCGATGATATGCTGAACCGTTATCACCTCGCCCTTCGTCCGTGTCAGGATTATCCTGCGCGCCACCGCGATGTACTGATTTACCGCAAGCAATACATGCTTTCCCCGATGGACGATCTTTTTCTGGACCAGCTTTCCCGTGTACAGTCCGAGTTGTCTTCCCTGACGCGCTGAACCGGGTTTATATCTTACCATTTTTGCCATCTGTACATGCCCTCTTTCGAACCGACATAAGCCCAGAAGCGTTGTAAACAATGGGTTTTATTCGTTTTCTGTTTATTGTTATTAATTTAACATATCAGGATTCATATACCTGCATACGAACGTTACATTGTACAAAGCTTCGGGTAATGTTAAACTTTTAACGAACCAGAAAGGGGATGGATTGCATGAGTGACACTCACAAGATCATCGACAGTGTTGAAACCCTCGAGGAAGCCATCGCGCAGGTACGCGCCGCTCAAAAAGCTTACTCCGAGTTCACCCAGGAACAAGTAGACAAGATTTTTTTCGCAGCTGCCATGGCCGCAAACCGTGAACGGATTCCGCTGGCCAAAATGGCCGTTGCGGAAACGGGCATGGGCGTTGTGGAAGATAAGGTGATTAAAAATCACTTTGCTTCCGAGTATATTTACAATACCTACCGCAATACAAAAACCTGCGGCGTCATCGAACGCGACGAAGCCTACGGCATCACAAAAATTGCAGAACCTCTGGGTGTGATTGCCGCCGTGATTCCGACGACCAACCCCACCTCCACTGCGATTTTTAAAACCCTGATCGCGCTGAAAACCCGCAACGGCATCATCATTTCCCCGCACCCGCGCGCCAAGGGCTGCACCATTGCGGCTGCGAAGATCGTGCTGGACGCAGCAGTTGCCGCCGGCGCCCCGGAAGGGATCATCAGCTGGGTGGACGTGCCCAGCCTGGAAATGACCAATCTTTTAATGAAGGAATGCGACTGCATCCTAGCTACCGGCGGCCCCGGCATGGTCCGTTCCGCCTATTCCAGCGGCAAGCCGGCGCTGGGCGTTGGCCCCGGCAACGTACCCGCGATTATCGACGACAGCGCGGATATTCTGTTGGCCGTTAACTCCGTAATTCATTCCAAGACCTTCGATAACGGCATGATCTGCGCATCCGAGCAGAGCGTGATCGTGCTGGACAGCATTTATGCCAAGGTGAAAAAGGAGTTTGCGGCTCGCGGCTGCTACTTCCTCAAAGGCGACGAGCTGGACAAGGTGCGCAAGACCATACTGGTCAACGGCGCGCTGAACGCCAAGATTGTAGGCCAGCCCGCTGCGAAGATCGCCGAGATGGCGGGTGTGCCGGTACCGGATACCACCAAGGTGCTGATCGGCGAAGTGGAAAGTGTGGAAATGAGCGAAGAATTTGCCCATGAAAAGCTCTCGCCCGTGCTGGCTATGTACAAAGCGAAGGATTTTGACGACGCGATGGCCAAGGCGGAGCGCCTGATTGAGGATGGCGGCCACGGCCATACCGCCAGCGTTTACCTGAACCCTCACACGCAGAAAGATAAGCTCGCCCGCTTTGCCGAGCGGATGGAAACCTGCCGCATCATTGTGAATACGCCTTCTTCGCAGGGCGGTATCGGCGATCTGTATAACTTCAAGCTCATTCCCTCCCTCACGCTGGGCTGCGGTTCCTGGGGCGGCAACTCCGTAAGCGAAAACGTTGGGGTTAAACAGCTGCTCAACATCAAGACTGTCGCCGAGAGGAGAGAGAATATGCTCTGGTTCCGCACGCCGCAGAAGGTGTATATCAAGAAAGGCTGCCTGCCCGTAGCCCTGCGGGAACTGAAGGACGTGATGGACAAGAAGAAAGTCTTTATCGTCACCGACTCCTTCCTGTATAAGAACGGCTACACCAAGGCGGTTACCGATCGCCTGGACGAGATGGGCATCCAACACACCTGCTTCTTCGATGTCGCGCCCGACCCCACCCTGGCCTGCGCCCGCGCCGGCGTGAAGGCGATGAACGACTTCCAGCCGGACTGCATTATCGCCATCGGCGGCGGCAGCGCCATGGATGCCGGCAAGATCATGTGGGTTCTCTATGAGCATCCCGAAGCGGATTTTATGGATATGGCCATGCGCTTCAGCGACATCCGCAAACGTATCTATACCTTCCCCAAGATGGGCCAGAAAGCCTACTTTATCGCCGTACCCACCACCGCAGGCACCGGCAGCGAGGTAACCCCGTTTACCATCATCACCGACGAAACCAGCGGCGTAAAATACGCCCTGGCGGATTACGAACTGCTGCCCAATATGGCGATCGTGGACGCGGACATGATGATGAACGCCCCCAAGGGCCTCACCTCCGCCAGCGGCATCGACGCCGTAACCCACTGCCTGGAAGCCATCGCCAGCATGATGGCCACCGATTATACCGACGGCCTCGCGCTGCAGGCGCTCAAGATGATCTTCGAATATCTGCCCCGCGCCTACGACGACGGCCCCAACGACGTGGTCGCCCGCGAAAAGATGGCCAACGCCGCCACCATTGCCGGTATGGCGTTCGCCAACGCCTTCCTGGGCGTGTGCCACAGCATGGCGCACAAACTGGGCGCGTTCCACCACATTCCGCACGGCATCGCCAACGCCCTGCTAATCGACGGCGTGCTGCGCTATAACGCCGCCGAAGTGCCCGCCAAAATGGGCACCTTCCCGCAGTACGATCATCCGCATACGCTGGCCCGTTACGCCATGGTGGCCGACGAGCTGAAGCTGGGCGGCAAGACCGACGAGGAGAAGCTGGAACGCCTGATCGCCGCGATTGACGACCTGAAAGCCAAGATCGGCATCAAAAAGACCATCCGTGAGTACGGTATTGACGAGCAGGATTTCCTCAACCGCCTCGACGCGATGACCGAGCTGGCCTTCGACGACCAGTGCACCGGCGCCAACCCGCGCTATCCGCTGATGAAGGAAATTAAGCAAATGTACCTGAACGCCTATTATGGCGAACAAAAATAAACATCGGGAGGGATTGCGATGAAGCTGGAAAAGGTGATCGCGGTCAGGACCAACAAAACCGTTTACCGCGACGGAGACCTTGCCATCAAGGTTTTCGACAGCGATTACAGCAAAGCGGACGTCCTTAACGAAGCGCTGAACCAGGCGCGCGCAGAGCTGACGGGATTGAATGTGCCTACGCTTCAGGAAGTAACCAAAGTGGACGGCAAATGGGCGATCGTAAGCGATTTTATCGCCGGCAAAACGCTTGCGCAGCTGATGGAAGAACATCCCGAGAAAAAATCGGAGTATATGGAACTGTTCGTGAGCCTGCAACTGCAGGTTCACGAACAGACCTCGCCGCTGATGACGCTGCTAAGGGATAAGATGAACCGCAAAATCAGCCAGAGCGGGCTGGATGCCACCACCCGCTACGAGCTGCATGCTCGCCTGGAAGGGATGCCCAAGCACAACAAACTGTGCCATGGTGATTTTAACCCCAAGAACATCATACTCCGTGACGACGGCACCGCGTTTATCCTGGACTGGGCGCATGCCACACAGGGCAACGCCTCCGCTGACGCGGCCCGCACCTACCTGCTTTTCTGGCTGGACGGGGACATGAACGGAGCCGAAGAATACCTGACTCTGTTCTGCAAGAAGAGCGACACGGCCAAGCAATATGTGCAGAAATGGATTCCCATCGTAGCAGCCAGCCAGATCGTAAAAGGCAAACCGGAGGAACGGGAGTTTCTGCTTCGCTGGGCCAACGTGATGGACTACGAATAAACACCGTCTGGGATGCGATCAGGCAGCCTGAGCCGCCGCCTGCTCCCCCGTACGCCGATATGAACCGCGGCCAAGCGCACAGGCACGGAGTTGGCACCCGCGTGCCCCTGCGCCGGGCCGCGGCTCATACCGGCGTACCCGGAGCCGGCGACGACGCAGGACAATCCCTCGCACCCCCGGACCGTGGAATAAAGGAGCGAAACGGTTATGGTAAAGGTAACCATCTGTATCGGAAGCAGCTGCCACCTGAAAGGTTCCCGACAGGTCGTGGAGGAGCTGCAGCGCCTGGTCGCCGATCATCAGGTCAAAGACAAAGTGGAGCTGGCGGGTCAGTTTTGTATGGGTAACTGTCAAAACGGCGTTTGCGTTACGGTGGACGGCGAACATTTTTCGCTGAAACCCGAAAGCACAAAGCAGTTCTTTGAAGAACAGATCGTGCCCCGAATCAGCTGAGCATATCACACGCACGGACCGACAGGGAACGGATCCATCCATTCCTAGCCCTCTTCTCACGGTACCCGGTAAAGGAGTGTGAACCATCATGCCGGACGATATTCTGAGCCTGAAGGAAAACGACTGCAAGGATTGTTATAAATGCATCCGCACCTGTTCCGTAAAAGCGATCAGCTTTGCGAACAATCAGGCGCAGATTCTGCCGGACGAATGTATCCTGTGCGGCAGCTGTTTTGTCGTTTGCCCCCAGAAAGCCAAACAGATTCGCAGCGATACCCAGCGTGTGAAAAACGCAATCGCTTCCGGAAAAAAAGTGGTTTGCAGCCTTGCTCCCTCCTTTATCGCAGACTTTCACACGCATGACATTTCTGGGATGGAAATTGCGCTGAAAGCGCTGGGCTTCCGTTCCGTACAGGAAACCGCGATCGGCGCACAGCTGGTGAGCGACGAATACGCACGCATCCTGCGGGAAAATAAACAAAGTGTGCTGATCTCCAGCTGCTGCCCTTCCATCAACCTGCTAATCGAAAAATATTACCCAACCATGCTCCCCTATCTGGCGAAAGTACTTACCCCCGCGCAGGCGCACTGCCGGTTGTTAAAGCAGGATGACCCGGACTGTTACACGGTGTTTATCGGCCCCTGTATCGCCAAGAAGCAGGAGGCCGACGACAGCCCTTATATCGACGCAGCGCTTACCTACGACGAGCTGCGCGAATGGATGGCGGAAAAACATCTGGAAATTCCCGATGTGATGCCGGAAGAAACCGATGGGAAACGCTCGCGGCTTTATCCTGCGACGGGTGGTATTTTGCGTACTACGGAACCGGTTCCCGGTTATCGTCGCGTTGCCATCGACGGCGTCGATAACTGCCGAATGGCCTTTAGCGAGCTGGAACGTGGCAATATTGACCATGTGTTTATCGAAATGAGCGCCTGCGAGGGCAGCTGTATCAACGGCCCCTGTATCCGGGAGCATCGTGAGCGTCGCGTAAAAGGCACGCTTCGGGTAGATGCTTTCGCGGGCGATGCGCGCTTTGAGGTACCCGCACCGGCCGATGACCTCCCCCGCGCATTTACATTTAAGGGCGGCAGAACCATTACCTTCGGCAACGACGCCATCAACGCCATGCTTACGAAAATGGGAAAGACCAGCCCGGAAAAGGAGCTTAACTGCGGTTCCTGCGGCTACCCCACCTGCCGGGAAAAAGCGGTCGCGATTCTGGAAGGGAAAGCGGAGCTGGAAATGTGCCTGCCTTTTCTGAAAGAAAAAGCGGAAAGCTTCAGCGACACCATCATCAACAATACCCCTAACGCAATCTTTGTGCTTAACGAAGATCTGGAAGTGCAACAGATTAACCGCGCGGCGGTGAAGCTGTTCCGTCTGACCAACGCGAACGATATTCTGCACGAGAATGTGATCCGTATCCTCAACCCCCAACCCTACCGCGACGTTGTCGTTTCCGCGCGCAACAGCATTGGCGACTGCCGTTATCTGGCCGAATATCAGCTTTACGTGGAAGAAACCATCCTGTATGACCGACAGTACCACGTCGTGGTCGCCATCTTGCGGGACGTGACCGAGCGCGAAACCATGCGCAGCAAGGACGACACCCTTCGCCGCCAGACGGTGGAAACCGCCGACCGCGTGATTGACAAGCAAATGCGCGTTGTACAGGAGATTGCTTCGCTGCTGGGCGAAACTACCGCCGAAACGAAGCTGGCGCTGTCCAACCTGAAGGATGCGATGAACCGTGAATGATCTTTGGACCGAAACGGGCTTCGTAAGCCTGAACAAGCAAGGGGAAACCCTCTGCGGCGACCGGGTGGAAATCGCGGGCGGCGGGGAGGACGACGTGACGCTGGTTCTCGCGGACGGGCTGGGCAGTGGTGTAAAGGCCAGCATTCTGGCAACGCTGACCAGCAAAATTGTTTGCACGCTGATCAACGGCCATATGCCCATTGAGGAATGCGTTTCCACCATCGCCAATACGCTGCCGGTATGCAGCGTCCGTCAGGTCGCGTACTCCACCTTCACCATCCTGCGCGTTACGGAAAACCGGTTGGCGCAGATTATCCAGTTCGACAATCCAGCGACCGTCGTGCTTCGGAACGGAGAAGTTTTCAATTACCCCGTCAGTACCCGCGTAATCGCCGGCAAGACCATCTGGGAAAGCAGTTTCCCCGTGCAGTGCGGAGATATGTTAATCGCGCTCAGCGATGGCGCGGAATTCGCAGGGGTCGGCAAAGCGTTCAACTTCGGCTGGACGCGGGACAGTATCGCCCGGTTCGCCAGTGCGAATTATCTGCCGGAAAACTCGGCAAAAAGCACCGCCGGGCTGATTGCGGACGAGTGTAGCCGCCTTTATCAGGGCAAGCCCGGCGACGACGCCACCATCGCGGTGCTTCGGGTTCGCAGGCGGCACCCGGTCAATCTGGTTGTCGGGCCGCCCGCCTCCAA
This sequence comes from Bacillota bacterium, assembly GCA_023395615.1. Classification (GTDB taxonomy): domain Bacteria; phylum Bacillota; class Clostridia; order Christensenellales; family Aristaeellaceae; genus CAXXOK01. The sequence continues at coordinate 32,041 of JAEWYP010000019.1, read as the reverse complement.
GGATCAGGACATGAAGATGATGAACCTGTTCTTCGCCAAGGAAGGGGCCAAGATCGTCTGCGGCGGCACCACCAGCCGCCTTGCGGCGGATTATCTGCGCAAGCAGCTGGTACCCTCGCTGGATTATCCCGACCCGGATGTGCCGCCGATGAGCGAAATCGAAGGGGTCGATCTGGTGACCGAAGGCGTCGTGACCCTTTCCAAGGTGCTTTCCTACGCGAAGGACTTTTTACAGAGCGCGCGTCTGGCCCCCGTGTGGGTCGTCGGGCGGGACGGCGCCAGCTGCATCGCGCGGGAATTGTTCGAAAACGCCACCGATATCAACTTCTTTGTCGGTCAGGCGATCAACCCCGCGCACCAGAACCCAGACCTGCCCATCACTTTCGGCATCAAGCAGCAGTTGATCCAAAACCTAGCCGAACAGTTGGAAAAGATGGGCAAGCATATCCGGCTTTCCTACTTTTAGGAGGTAACCATGCGTATATTCGATACAGACGTCCAAAAGCTGAAATATGAGGTGCTTCGTGAAGTTGCCCGACATGCCTACGATGATCGGCTTGCGGACAGCTATCTGGATATCCCCAAACAGCTTGCCCCAGGCCCCAAGCCGACCATGCGCTGCTGTATCTATAAGGAACGGGCTATTCTGGCCGAGCGGGTCAAGCTGGCGATGGGCGGTGACAGAGAAAACCCGAACATCGTTGAAGTCATTGGCATTGCCTGCGACGAGTGCCCCATCAGCGGTTATCAGGTGGGGCCGGATTGCCGCGGCTGCATCGCGCACCGCTGCATGGCCGCCTGCCCGAAGGATGCGATCTCGCTGGATGAAAACCGGCACGCCCATATTGACCCCGCCAAATGTATCGGCTGCGGAAAATGCGCCGCCGCCTGCCCCTATACCGCCATCAGCAACCACAAGCGCCCCTGTGAGAACGCCTGTAAGGTAAAGGCGATCCATATGGGCGAGGATCAGTGCGCAACCATTGAGCAGGAAAAGTGCATCGGCTGCGGCGCATGTGTATACCAGTGTCCGTTTGGCGCCATTCAGGATAAATCCTATCTGCTGGATGCGATCAACCTGCTGCGTGGCAGCGAGGAGAACCGCAAGTACAAGGTATACGCCATCGTCGCCCCCTCTATCAGCAGCCAGTTCGGCTATGCGAAACTGGGACAGGTGATTACGGCGCTTAAGAAGCTCGGTTTCTTCAGTGTTGTGGAGGTAGCGCTCGGCGCGGACATGGTTGCCAACCGAGAGGCGGCGGAGCTTGCGGAAAAAGGTTTTCTCACCTCCTCGTGCTGCCCGGCCTTCGTAAGCTATGTGGAGAAGAATTTTCCGCAATTGCAGTCGATGGTCAGCCACAACCTCTCTCCCATGGCGGAGCTGGCGAAGTTTCTCAAGTCAACGGACCCGACTGCCAGAACCGTATTCATCGGCCCCTGCACCGCCAAAAAGCTGGAACAGCAGAAGCCGGAAGTGTCCCCCTATGTGGACTGCGTGCTTACGTTTGAAGAGCTGCAGGCGTGGATCGATAGCCGTGATTTTGATCTGACCAGTCTGCCGGAGGACGTGCTGGATAACGCCTCCTTCTACGGACGCATTTTTGCCCGCAGCGGCGGCCTGACCGACGCCGTAGCCGAGGCAATGAAGGAACAGAAGCTGGACTTTGACCTGAAACCCGCTGTTTGCGACGGGATTGAGCAATGCAAGGTTGCGTTGCTCAAAAAAAGCAAGAACCTGTTGCCGGAAAACTTTATCGAGGGCATGGCCTGCGTAGGCGGGTGTATCGGCGGCGCGGGCTGCCTTACCCATGGCGCCAAGGACAAGGGCGAAGTAGATAAATACGGCCATCAGGCACTGGAAAAAACGATCGGCGACGCGCTGTCGCAATGTAATTATCCCAAGGAATAACCAACCCTCCGCAGGGAAATTATTCATTGATGACGATACAGGTGTTTTTCGGGCGTCGCATCCGCCTGACCGGGATTGTACCGGCACACTGTACCCCCGGCAATGTCCTTGCGGTTCTTTTTACCGTCCCGCGCGATCTTTCGCGCGGGCATTCTCATGTGGATCAATCGGTTGCCCGGCAACATGGCGGTCGAATCGGGTTTCGTTTGAAGCCCGCAAGGAAACGCGGCTTTTTTATCGAATGATATGTTCAACATTGATTGTGTAGCTAACTTGGTCTGGAGGGGAAAAGGGATGGATGATCGGGTAGCGGTTGTCGCCGGTCATATCTGCCTGGATATCACCCCGGAGTTGCAAACGGCGAACAACCTGGCCGATCTTTTAACGCCGGGGAGGCTCCTTCGCGTAGGTCCGGCCGATGTGCATACCGGCGGCTGCGTCGCCAACACCGGTATGGCGCTGCAAAAGTTTGGGGTGCCAACCCGCCTCGTCGCGCGCGTCGGTCAGGACAATTTCGGTGATACAGTCCTTGAGATTGCCGGGTCTTCCGGCGCGGATTGCGCCCTGATCCGGGATCGGGATGCCTCCACCTCGTACTCCGTCGTTCTTGCGCCGCCGGGAATCGACCGTATCTTTTTGCACCATGCCGGGGCAAACGAATCTTTTTGCGAATCCGACATCCCGGATTCCGTGCTGGCGGGAGCAAAACTGATTCATTTCGGATATCCTCCGCTGATGCCAGCAATGTGCCGCGACCATGGAGAGCCGCTAAAGCGCCTCTTTACCCGCGCTCACGCGTTAGGGCTGGCCACCTCGCTGGATATGGCCGCGATAGACCCCTCGTCCGACGCGGCGCAGCTCGACTGGCCCGCGCTGTTACAAAACGTGCTGCCTATGGTGGATTGCTTTTTCCCCAGCGCCGAAGAGCTGTGCCAGATGCTGGATCCACCCCGGTACGCGGAATGGCTGATGCGCTCACTGGGTAACGATGTGACCGCTGTATTGGATATTGACAGGGACATAGCCCCCCTCGCGGCCCGCCTGATCGCCATGGGGGGAAAGATCATCGGGATCAAATGCGGCGCAAAGGGTTTGTACTACCAGACCGGGAACCTACAGGAGCTGAAAAGTATCCCGCTTCTGGCGAACGCGTCTCTTTGGGCAGACAGGAAAGGCTTTCAGCCCGCATACCGCCCCGTGCGCGTCGTTTCCGCCACCGGGGCGGGCGATACGTGCATCGCGGCGTTCCTTGCCTCGCTTCTGAAAGGCTGCAAGCCGGAAACCTGTTTCCAGCGTGCGGCAGCCGAAGGCGCCTGCTGCGTGGAGGCCTGCGACGCGTTAAGCGGCCTGCTACCGTTTTCCGCATTAGACAGGCGAATCGCCGACGGTTGGATAACTGTCGATTATATATGATTTAGATTTGTTTGAGGAGGAGACCATATGCTTGCTACCCTGAACGATGTTCTGCTGCCTGCCCGAAAAGGGCATTATGGCATAGGCCTTTTTAATACCGTTAATTTGGAGATGGCACGGGGCGTGCTGGCCGCCGCCGAAGCCCTGCATTCCCCTGTGATTATCGGCACGGCGGAGGTTCTGCTGCCATACGGACCTTTGCTGGAATTGGCCGACCTGTTGCTGCCCATGGCGCGCCGCGCGACAGTTCCCGTTGTGCTGCACTTTGACCATGGCCTCACCTTTGAAAACTGTATGCTGGCGCTAAAATACGGCTTTTCCTCCATCATGTATGACTGTTCCACACTCCCTTATGAGGAAAACCTGCGGCAGGTTCGGGAGCTGATCGCCGTCGCGCACGCCTTCGGCGCTACGGTGGAAGCGGAACTGGGCCACGTAGGGAACGCCGAAGGAGACGATAACGTCGAAAGTACCGATCCCTCCGCCTTCTACACCGACCCTGTTCAGGCAGGCGAGTTTGTCGCTCGGACGGGCGCGGATGCTCTGGCGATCGCGGTTGGCACCGCACACGGAGCCTATCGCTTTCCGCCAAAGTTGGATTTTAAGCGAATTGAAACCATCGCGTCGCTTGTGTCTGTGCCGCTGGTGCTGCACGGCGGCAGCGGCCTGACCGACGAGGATTTCCGCCACGCCATCCGCAGCGGCATCAGCAAAATCAACATTTTTACCGACCTAAACCTTGCGGGTGCAGCCGGTACTCAACAGGGGTTCTCGGAAGGGAGACATTCTCTGACCGATCTGATCCCTTATCAGGTGCAGGCCATCCAAGAAGCGACGGAGAACAAAATCCGTCTGTTCGGTTCCAAAGGAAAAGCTTAAACAAACCGTGAGGTGTACCGATCATGCCAACCGTATCCGTCCGCCGTGTTCCGGAATATGACGCAGATGCGCTTTATACCGCCGTTTGCGCGCACTTTGAGACACTGGAAATTGAGAAGGACCTGACCCCGGATACCCGGGTACTGTTAAAGCCGAACCTGCTGGCGGGGCGTGATCCCTCGCTGGCGGTCACCACTCACCCCGCTTTTCTGGCGGCGATTTTACGCCGTCTCAAAGAGCTTGGCGTAAAACAGGTTGTGATCGCGGACAGCCCCGGCGGCGTGTATACACCCGCGGCGTTGCGTAAAATCTATAGTGTCAGCGGATATCTGCCGCTTTCCGATCTGGGCGAGCTGAACGAAAACACTGAAACCGTCCATCGCGGCGGATTTACGCTGTTGAAACCCGTGCTGGACGCGGATTTGATTATCAACTGCCCAAAGCTTAAAACCCACGGGTTAACGGTGATGAGCGCCGGGGTGAAAAACCTGTTTGGCTGCATTCCCGGGTTGTTAAAACCCGAACAGCATTACCTGAACCCGAATCTGGAGGATTTCGCCAATCGCCTGCTGGATTTGTCGGAAGCAGTCCGCCCTTCGCTGACGATGCTGGATGCCGTGGATTGTATGGAAGGGAACGGCCCGGGCGGCGGCAAGGTGCGCCCGATGGGATATACGCTGGCCTCGCGATCCGTCTATGCGTTGGACGAGGTTGCCGCGTCCCTGATGGGAATCCGCCCCACGCTTGCCCCCATCCTTCGGCAGGCACGCAGGCGCGGGTTGATTGATCCAGCCACTATCACGCAGGTTGGCGATCCGCTGCTCCCTGCCGATCCGCCCTTTCTGCTGCCGGATGCGATCACGAAAGGAGAACGGTTTTTCTCCGTGAACGGGCTGTTCCATCACTTTTTCGGCAGAAAGCGCACCTATCCGGTCATTCAGCCGGAGCGCTGTATCGGCTGTGGGCGCTGTGCCGAATCCTGCCCCCGCCACCTGATCGACATCACCAATCGAAAAGCCGTGATTGTGCGTAAGGGCTGCATTGCTTGTTTCTGCTGCCAGGAAATGTGCCCGGCGCATGCCATCGACGCGGTTCGCAAACGCGCCTGGTAACCCATACAATGCGATAATAAACGAAGGAGCGGAGCCAACCGGCCGCCGCTCCTTTGGTTTATACCGTTGTTCCGTCCGGCAAAATCACCGTGTATGGTTTCGTATCCGGGATTTCCACAAGGTCCCGATCGCGCAGGTAATTCAGAATCAGCTCGCTGATCTCCGTCTGGATTTCTTTCACACGCGTACATTGCGCAAAGAAGTCAAAATCCCCGGCGCCTGTCGCACGGTAATTATTCATAGCCAGCGTAAACCGATCATTTTCCTCAACAGGTTTGCCGCTGCGCATCAGCCTTGTGATCCGGCTTCCTTCCGGTTGCCGCAGGTCCATCGTATATTCGACTCCAAGGTAATAATCATAATTATAATGCGCTTCCTTCGGGCGAAGGAACGGATCCGAAATCGCAACTTGTCCGGCATGATCTACCGCGAAATATCGGGCGCACTGTTCCAGTGCTAGGCGCAATACCTTCCCTGTAACTTCCAGGATCACCAGCGTATTGGAATACACATAACTCGCTACCACATCGCGAACCGTTACTTTGCTGTCAAACCCGCGCAGCTCGTTACCCAACGCTGTACAGGAGAGGTCTGCGCCACTGGCCGCCAGCTGTACCCGGTTGATGAAATCCGCAATCGGAGAGCTGTGCAATGCCATAGACAGCTTATCTTCCGGCCATATCGCGCGAGATAATTTCCCAATCGGACGATCCAGCCATTCGCATAAATCATCGTACAGTTCTGCTTCCCATGGCTTCAATGCGGCGCGTGATGGCGGTGTAATCAACTCCGATAAGAAGCTTCCATCCTCCCCCATTGTAATCCGCACATACGCCGCGGCATTGCAGGGAGTTTGCACCACATGAACGCCGTTGCAGGTTTTATTCGCCATGGCGATATGCTGATGCCCCGTCAACAGCAGGTCAAAAGGAAGTTTCTCACACAGTTTGCATGCAATATTCTCGCTGGTCGTACTCAGTACCTTGCCGGTATCCGGGTCCTTCTCCAAACCGCCGTGGTAAATCCCGATCAGCACATCCGTCTGTCCATGTAACGCCTCCACCGCTTCCCGCGCGGCTTCGAAAGGGTCAGATATTTCAAAATTCGTCAGGTTCTCTGGCGTTTCCCAGAGTTTCACCCAGTCGGTTACAATACCGATCAGACCAACCCTCAGGCCGTTTTGCAGCGTATGTACCGTATAGCTGGAAATCGGCAGCAGGCCGCGCTGATCGCGCACGTTGGCGCACAGGCAACGTGCCTGTAACGTTTCCAGATGTTGCGCTATCGTGTCGTAGCCATAATTGAAATCGTGGTTGCCAAGCGTTACGTAATCATACCCTGCCTCGTTCATTGCCCGCGCCATCGGCATAGGGATTCCCCGAACATGGCAGTAGTAGGTAAGCGGCGAACCCTGCAGGGTATCGCCTCCGTCGATGACAAGCGTATTTCCATCCTTCGGGAACGACATGGCAAGCATTCCCATCGGCCGCGGTTGCATATCCGCAAAGTTGGTGGGATACAGATACCCGTGTGTATCCGAAGTAAAGTAAACTGTAAGCTTAGCGGTCATATCAGCCTCTGGCCAGTTTGCTGCGTACTTTGGTGGAAAACAGTTCTATGAGGATCATCAGCACAATCATGCCAAACAGGAAAGCGCCCACCATGCTCCAGCGGCGGCTGTTGATACACTGGATCAGCGCCGCGCCGATGCCGCCCGCTCCTACGATACCCAGCGTAGTCGCGTCCTTGATATTAATATCGAACCTGTAAATTAACGTGGAAACGAAATTGGCATACAGTTGCGGCAGAATCCCGTACCGGATTTTCTGGAATGTGGTGCAGCCTGCCGCGTCCAAACTTTCCAATATACGGGTATCCAAATCTTCAATGGCGTTGATGTACATTTTACTGATCATGCCGATGGAGCAGATGCTTTGCGTAACCACGCCGCAAAATGGGCCCGGGCCGGTCACCCGAATCCACACCAGCGCCCACACAAGGCTCGGAATCGTACGGATCAACAGGATAAACGCACGGGAGATAAAAGCAACCCACTTGGGAACCAGATTTTCACTGCCCAAAAAACTGAACGGTATCGCAAGCACCCCGCCAAAGAGCGTACCCAGCACCGCAATGGCGACCGTCTGGAACAGCAGATATGGTACGCCGTCCACCGTGCTGTTCCACAACAGCGACATATCCGGGTGAAAAAGACCGTAAACAATGCCGTAGGCAACTTCACTGCCTTTCGCGGCCAACCCCTTGAACTCGATTGCGCCGGACGACCAACCCAACAGTGCAACCATCAGGAAGATCACAAGCGTGTAGGTCCACCAGTGCTTCGGCCGGGTCTCGTACATGGCCTCGATCGGGTTAATCACTTTTTGCATCTCTCGGCCTCCTAACTCAGCTTACGGCGCAGATACTGGCTGGTGTTATCGATAATCAGCACCACTACGAACAGCGCGATCAGCACCATGCCGAGGCCTTCGTAGTCCCGCCAGCCGATGCGTTCGTTAATCAGGATGCCAAGGCCGCCGGCTCCTACGTAACCCAGGATGGACGCGGCGCGAATGTTGATTTCAAAAGAGTAGAGGCAGTGGGACAGGTAGGTGGGCAATATCTGGGGAAAACAGGCGCTCCAGAAGGCCTGGAACTTGGTCGCGCCCAGCGCCTCCATCGCCTCAAACGCCCCCATATCGATGGTTTCGATGCTCTCGTACAGCATCCGGGTCACCACGCCGAAGGTGAAAATGACAATCGCAACCGTGCCGGCAAAGGTGCCCAGGCTGAAGATCAGCGCGCAGATGGAGGCGATGACCAGCGTCGGCAGTGTCCGGATGATGTTCAGTACCACACGTAAAACGCCGACTGTGATTTTATTGTGGTTTATATTGGTAGCTGCAAAAATCGCATATGGCAACGCCAGCAACGAACCGATCGCCGAGCCGATCACAGACATCTTGATCGTATCCAGTAATGGCCCCCAGACCTTCGCGAAATAACTCCATTTAGGGTTGAAAATCTTCTCCAGAATGACTGTAAACTGGTATCCGCGTCGTATCAAAATGCCAAAGTCAAATTCTGTTACGATCAGCGATCCCCATACGGCGACCACCAGCAATAGAAAAATCAACCATGCGCGCGAACGCGGTTTTTGCACGCTATGGTCGCCGACCGTCATCGTGCGGGGCTTGAAGACCCGATCGTACAGCGCGGGTCTGACCGCAGAGCTTCCCTTCGCTTGTGTCATCAACCGATCTCCTCCTCTTTGGAAAGAGCCGCCTTGACTGCCGCGATTTTCTCCGCATCCTTTGCGGTCTGCTCGTCGGCCGCCTTTGGCACAGGCGCGCCGTTATAGATTGAATCCAGAACCGCCTGCGTCACATCACCCACCGGGCCGTCGTAAACGATCTCGCCCGCGCGGATGCCAATCACGCGATCCGCGAATTCCAGTGCCAGATCCACGTGGTGAATATTAATCAGAATACTGATATTCATTTCTTTGTTAATGCGCTTAAAATCGCTCATCACCTGATTGGCCGTCACGGGGTCCAGCGCGGCCACCGGCTCGTCCGCGAGAATGATGGAAGGATTCTGGTTCAGCGTCCGCGCAAGCGCCACACGCTGCTGCTGCCCGCCGGACAGCTGGTCGCAACGGGTATAAGCCTTATCCAGAATACCCACCTTATCCAGCGCCGCAAGCGCGGCCAGCTCCTGCTGCCTGGAAAAAATACCGAAAAGAACTTTAAAAAAACCCATGTCCGGCACCATGGACGTAAGCACGTTTTTAATGACTGTGGAACGCGTAACAAGGTTAAAGGATTGGAAAATCATCCCGATATGGCGGCGAAAGCGGCGCAACGACTTGCCGTGCAGCGACATCACATCCACGCCGTCCACAATCACCTTACCAGCGGTCACATCAATCATACGGTTAATTGTGCGGATCAGGGTGGATTTTCCTGCGCCGGAAAGCCCGATAATTGCGACGAACTCGCCCTGTTCAATTTTCAGATTAACGTCTTTCAGCCCCTGAACGCCGTTCGGGTAGGTTTTTCCGGCATGTACAAATTCGATCATAAACGCGCCTCATTACTCAGAAAATAAGCGCTTCCACTATACCATCTGCGCTGTGCAAACACAAGGCCTTCCACCCAAAAGAAAGGGCGGTACGGCTGATACCGTATCGCCCATATTTTGCAAACGGAGGTGTTATTCCACAGCCTTCAGGGCTTTGCGCGCGCCGTCGTAGTCAGCGTCGGTCGCCATAGCATATCCGGTGTGGCTGTATACGGAGAAGATAGCCTTACCTTCGTCGGTGCCGATGATGTTGATCAAAGCAGTCTGCATCGCTTTGATAAACTCAGGGTTGTACACCGCGGGATTGGCTTTGGTGATGGATACGGTGTCGTTATAGATGGGCTCGGTCACGCCGATTACGTTCAATTCGTTCCAGATCGTATCGGTACGGCCCATACCGGCTTTGCCGGTCGCATCCTGCTTGTCGGTCGCCAGCTGCCATGCGTCTTCATAATCGCGGCGGCCATCGGCATAACATACGATAATATCTACGCTTTCGGCGGCAGCCTGAGCGAACGCTTCGCCATAGCCGCTCAGCGTAACAACATTGGAAAGGTCGGAGATTTTCTTGCCGTCGTAGTTATCCATCAGCCACAGGGTGGGATAGATATATCCGGCGGAAGAGGAGGTCTTCAATACCGCCCAGTTGGCCTTGTTGAGATCGTCCCAGGTCAACGCTTCGCCCGCGTTCACTTTCGCGGCCAGTTCTTTGCCGTAAGCGGAAGGCGTGGCGTAGATCAGGGAACGGTAGAAGGTTACCTGATCATCGGTCGGCGTGGTTTTGTTGGCGTCACCGTTCCAGGTTTTCGGATCGGTGCTGTCGTTGCTCAATCCAGCGCGGGTAGCTGTGAGGATGACATCCACCTCGTCGCTGTACAGGGCGTAGGTGCCGCCGGGCAGCCAGCCAATATCAATGGTACCGGCCGCCATGGCTTCACCGGTCGCTTCGTAGGACGTGCCTACGCTGATGTCGACTTCGCCGATGTCATACCCCTGTTTAAGCATTTCAGCCTTCAGCAGCTCGGGCAGGTTTTTAGTGCCGGTGATAATAACGTCCGCATCCTTGGAGGGAACGAACTCGAGGGTCAGCTTGTCCATTTTGACGGCTTCGGCCATCGCGGAAGTGCAGCCAACGACCAGAACGACCGCCAGCAGCAGTGCCAGAAGTTTCTTCATGATTTTTCCTCCTCAAAGAATTGATCCGGGATTATCTTTATTGTACGATAACAATATTAAGATTCTCCTATCATAATCGTTAAATAATATGATCGACGAATGCCATGATTGTCATAAATCCTTTTTATCTTAATAAATAAGGTTCCTCTTTTACATCACAATTTCAGGATGAGTTGCGATTAAATTGTTGACAAATCAGACCCGTTGGGGTACAGTTATCGTGTTGAGTTAGATTTATCTAACTTAAAGGAATCTTTTTGGGAATGAGGTGTAACAGGATGGCAACGTGGATCATTGGCGGCCTACTGGTTTTAACCGTAGCCGGCATCGTATGGAAAATGATTCGGGATCACCGTAACGGCAAAGGCTCCTGTGGAGGAGACTGTGCGCACTGCCACGCCGCCTGCGGTGTGCAGACCCGATAAATTGCGTTTCATCCGTGCCCGGTTACCGATTCGGTATTTCCATAATCCTTGAAAGAACGGAATTCATTGCTTTTTTCTGGCAAACGTGATACGCTGTTGATCGAGCAAAGCGAGGCGAGAATATGGAAATTCTGAAATCGTCCGAAGACTATCTGGAAGCCATGCTGGTGATGAAAGAACGGCACGGTTATATTCGTTCCATCGATATCGCCGAAGAGCTTTCCGTGACTAAACCCAGCGTAAGCTACGCAACCAAGCGGCTTCGTGAGAACGGATATATCACCATGGATAAGGACGGTCTGATCACCCTGACCGAAAAGGGAATGGCGATTGCGGATCGCATCTACGACCGGCATAAAACGTTGACCACTTTTCTGGTGCAGATGGGTGTGGGCGCAGAAACAGCCGCGCAGGATGCCTGTAAGCTGGAGCATGACATGAGCGACGAAACATTTCAGGCGATTCGCAATCGTGTACAGGCGGACAGCCGCACCTGAGTTTTTTCAGGTATTATGTTTATCATACTCTGGCAGTATGAAGATTTCATCGAAGATACGGTTGAAAAACCATCTTATCCATTACAGCAGATACAGCAAAACCGTGGCGACGAAATGCGTGTGCCACGGTTTTTATCATTCTTCTATTGGTAGTATTCAGGGTAAAAACTGGCTGCATTTGATGCACGTTTCCAGTCTGCTTTCCACATATGCTCGCAGAGCGGCAAATAATTCGCTGTCCGCGTCCCCAACATTGCCGTTCAATCCTTCCGGCAGCGTTTTACGCATCCAGTCTGTCTGCTGTGCGGTCAGTGGAAAGGCCTGCTCCGTCCGGCAGTCATCGCAGCAAAGGCCGCCCGCCAGAATATCCAGCCGGGCTCCCTGCCCCGACACCAACGGCTTGCCGCAACGTACGCAATGGTTCAGCCTTGGTCGATACCCGATTTCATCTGCATACAGCAATAAAAACGCATTTACCACGGCAAGCGGCGCATCATCGGCACTGTAAGCCAGTCGATATAGTCCTTTCAGTAGAAGAGAATACAACCCTTCAGCGGGTTGTTCCGGCTGTGCGGCTGCCTGCGCAAGGTTGAGCAGGTAAGTGGCGCAGGTCAGGCGGTATGGATCCATACGAAGAGGATAAAACGTATCCGCCGGTGAGCAGGAAGTCAGCGTGAAACGATCCCGATTCTGGAACACGACAAATTCCCCATGCACAAACAGTTCGCTGCCCGTCATCAGCGCGCTTTTCGGGCTCTTGCATCCGCGGGACAACACATCCACACGGCCATGATCCGGTGTGAGTAGCGTCAGCATCCGATCCCGTTCCCGGTATCCGGCATGTCGGAGTACCACACCCTGTAATGTAATCGACGGCATATTGCATCCTCCAGACCCGACACGGCATCGCCAGCCCGTATTGAATTCATTATATCATGGCATCTCGCCGCTGCAAAGTACATCATCATCCGAACGTTCGTTGATTTACAGGCTGGTAATATTCACATTTTTATGGTATACTCGTTACAAAGAATCACAAGGGGAGGAACCCGCCTTGGATAGAACCCGACGGAACGAGCGCATGGCTGCGCTGATGAAAATTGTGACTGCATCGCCTAATCGTATCTTCACCCTGTCGCACTTCTGCGACCTGTTTGGCGCGGCCAAATCCACGATGAGCGAGGACATTGACCTGTTGCAGGAAGTACTGACCCGCTTTCAACTTGGAAAACTGGAAACGGTTACCGGAGCCGCTGGCGGTGTACGTTTCCGCCCCAGTATGGGGCGGCTTGACGCACAAAAGCTGATTACCGACCTCTGCGGAGAGCTGATGCAGCCCTCCCGTCTTTTGCCGGGCGGTTTTCTGTATCTCTCGGATATTCTCAGCGCGCCTTCCGTAGTGCACGGTATGGGTGTGATCATTGCCGACCAGTATTACGATGCCTCGCCGGATTTTGTACTGACTATGGAAACCAAGGGGATTCCAGTCGCGCTGATGACTGCGGATGCGCTGGGTGTACCGCTGGTCATCGCACGGCGCAGCAGCAATGTATTCGAAGGCTCTGCCGTCAATATTAATTATGTCACCGGTTCCGCGGATCGAATTGAAACCATGAGTCTCAGTCGGCGCGCGGTTCACGCGGGACAAAGGGCTTTGATCGTTGACGATTTTCTGAAAGGTGGCGGAACCGCCCGCGGGATGATTGACCTGATGGGCGAATTTAACGTAGAAGTCGTTGGGATGGCGTTCGTAATGGCAACCGTCGCGCCTTCGCAGAAGCGAATTCAGGGAGAAAAAGCTCTGATGGTGATGGATGTGAACCCGGATGATCCCTCCACCCTGACTGTCCGTCCCGCCTCCTGGCTAAGCAACTGATCGGATGCTTTCCCCTTTCCTTTTAACGATCACAGGTTGTTCAATCTGTCTTTTGAGGTGAAATGATATGAAACGTATTCTATGTGTTATCCTGAACAATCCCGGTAATCCTTTTTCCTCTATGTCGCTTTTAGGCCGCGTGTGCCGCGCGCATGTGGAGCAGGCGCTTTCGGATGCAGGCCTGTCTGCTGCTGCCGGACAGCCCACGGATCCGGAGGCTCTGCGCGCCCTGCTGGCAAAAGACGTTGCGACCATACTGATTACGCAGGAAACCGCTCCCTGCCTGAACGCCGCCACATACGGCGCGCTGATCGCGCAGGCGGAAAAGCGTCCTGCCGCGGTTTTGCTGGCCGATATGAAAACGCCGCTCGCAATGGCTCTGCCGGCTGCGTTGCTGAACCAACTGCCCCTGAAGAACACGCTTTCGCTGAATAGCCTGACCTCAGCGCTGGATGATCACGGCGAAGCCGTTAAAGTCGTGCACGCGCAAAGCCCCGAAGCCTATGTGTCCATAACCGACGCCGAAGGGTTCGGTGCCGCCTACCGATTCCTGCAAGCGGAGATTGTACGGAGGCATATTGCGGGCGGCGTAGTGATCCCGGACCCCGACCGTACCGTGATCGAAGCGGATGTTCGGATCGGCGCGGGAACGATGATATACGCGGGCAATCTGCTGCAGGGTGCCACGGTGATCGGCGCAGGCTGCACCCTCTACCCCAACAACCGTATGGACAGCGCCGTTCTGGGAGACGGCGTAACGGTGGAAAACAGCGTGTTACTCCATTGCCATGTCGGGGCACGCACTACGGTAGGCCCCTTCGCTTACCTGCGGCCGGAAGCCGCCATCGGCGAGGGCTGCCGTATCGGCGATTTTGTGGAGATTAAGAACAGCCATATCGGCGATGGTACCAAAGTAAGCCATCTGACATACGTAGGTGACAGTGATCTGGGAAAGCATATCAATCTGGGTTGCGGTGTGGTCTTTGTGAACTACGACGGTAAGGTGAAAAGCCGTTCCACCATTGATGATAACGCTTTTATCGGCTGCAACTGCAATATGATTGCCCCTGTGCATGTGGGTAAAAACGCCTATATTGCCGCCGGAAGCACCGTGGTTGAGGATGTGCCGGAGGACGCGCTGTTTGTAGCCCGCGCTCGCGGAGTCATCAAAGAAGATTGGGTAAAACGCCGCAAGGAGCAGGGAAAGTTATAAAACGCGGCGAAATATATTCCGGCATTCAAGCGGGGGTGGATCGTCCATCCTCGCCTTGCGTCGTGTAACGGCGCGTTGGGAGGGTTTATGTTTTTAATCGTCGGGTTGGGAAACCCCGGAGACAAGTACGATCACACCAGGCATAACGTTGGTTTCGATGTTCTTACCATGTTGTCTGAAAAACTGAATATCCCGATCAACCGTAAAAAGAGCAATGCGCTGATCGGCGAAGGCCTGTTCGAAGGGCAAAAAATAGTGCTGTGCAAACCGCAAACCTATATGAACCTGAGTGGTGAAGCCGTGCGGGACCTCTTAGCCTGGTATAAGTTGCCGCCGGAAAACCTGCTGGTGATTTACGACGATATCGACCTGGCCCCGGGGTGGATTCGCATTCGTCCCAACGGAAGCGCCGGAACGCATAACGGCATGAGAAGCATTGTTTCCTGCATCGGTACGGAGGGTTTCTCCCGTCTGCGCGTTGGCACGGGCGGCTGTCCGCCGGAATATGATCTGGCGGATTGGGTACTTTCCCATTACAATTCCCCGGATGAGCGCAAAGCCGCGTATGAGGCGTATCAGCAGGCGGCGGACGCGGTGCTGGAATGGATGCGCAATGGCACGGCTGCCGCTATGAACCGTTATAATACCCGCAAGCCCAAGCTGCCTAAACCGCAGGTTGAAAAACCGGCCGACCCTGCAGGAGCAACGGAATGAACGAAGGATTATTCAGCGCATATTCCGCGCTGCCGCAATGGAAAGAACTGCTTGCCCGGGTAAAGGCCCGCAACTGTGTAGCCGTCGGCGGGCTTTCCGAAGGGGAACGCCCCTTTTTCGCCGCTGCTGTTGCACACCGTACGGGTCGCCCTGTAGTGCTGATCTCTCCAACGGAACTGACCGCCCAAAAACAGGCGCAGGATATTACCCGCTTAACGGGCGAGAGCGCCGCGATGCTCCCCACACGGGACGTGCAGTTCAGCCGCGCTGCCGCCAGCCAGGAAAGCACCTGGCAAAGGCTTGGGGTGCTTGAGGAAGCCGCCGCGGGCCGCCTGCGCATACTTTGTTTGTCCGCAGAAGGCGCATTGGACCGTTGCTGTCCAGTGGAACGTTTCCGCAACGCCTCGCTGTCTCTAAACGAAAGTCAAACCATTTCCCCCACCCGGCTTGTGGATCGGCTTGTGCAAAACGGTTACGAGCGCGTTCCCATGGTGGAGGGCAAAGGTCAGTGCGCGATACGCGGCGACATTTTGGATGTTTTCCCTCCCAACGAAACCGACGCCATCCGTATCGAATTCTTCGGCGATGAAGTTGATACGATCCGGCGCTTCGATTGCATCAGCCAGCGGAGCATTGCGCGGGTGAAAGAGGTTCGCCTCGGTCCGGCTACGGAATGCATTCCCGATCACGCTTCCGCTGCCGCAGATCGTCTGGAAGCCGCTTATCGTGCCGTGGCATCCGTCGCAACACTGATCAGGCCCTCTTCGGAAGCGGGGATACCAACAGAGCTGTCGGCAACGGATTCTTTTCTGGCCGCGCTGGATCAGCTGGACGAAGAAAACGACGCTGTAAAAGAGATGGCCGCAACCGCAATCCTGGATGCCGACGCGAAAGCCAAAGGTAAGCCGACGCACGCACCGCGCCCTGTGGATACGCTATCAGCCGAACAGGAGCGGGAGGCCCAGTTGAAGCGCCATCTCGACGACGTGCAACGCGTGCGGGACGGCCATCCGATCCGCACCGCACCCATGTGGATGAACGTGCTTTGCCCAGATGCCTGTTTTGCGACGGATTATCTGACCGATCCCATCGTTCTGGTGGATCAGCCGGATCAACTGCAGATTCGCGTGAAAACAAAACGCGACGCTTTTCTGGAAGAATGGCAGGAGGCGGCGCGCCGCGGCGACGGCTTTGACGCGCAACGGAATCTGCTGTATACCTACGATGATCTGCTTGCTTCGTTTGCCCACCGTTCCGTCACCGCGTTGAGCGATCTCACACGCGGCCTTGGCCGCCTGAACCCCGAATCGGCGTTCGCCTGGCAGAGCGAGCCTGTCATGCCCTACCAAAGCCGTTTGGAGCCGCTTTGTAAGGATATTGCCGGTTGGAAGGAACAGGGCATGGCAATCGTGCTGCTCACTGGCGGCGAGGCGCGCGGCCGCCGCCTTTTGCGCGCTTTGTCCGAACATGGAACCCCCGCCACCTATGCCGATACGCTGGACGGCAACCTGATCGCCGGAGAAGTGATCCTGCTGCCCGTCAGCTTCAGCAAAGGCTTTCGCAATGCCGCAGCCGGGCTTTGTCTGGTCGCGGACAGCGATCTCTTTGGTACCAGTTATCAACGGGCAAAGAAACGCCAAAACGCCGGGGAACGCATTGCGTCCTTTACCGACCTCAAACCCGGTGATTTCGTGGTACACGACATCCATGGCGTAGGCATTTTTGACGGCGTAGTGCAGCTCAACACCGAAGGGATCACACGGGATTATCTGCTGATCCGTTATCTGGGAAATGACAAACTGTACGTTCCAACCGACCAGTTTGACCGTGTGCAGAAGTTTATCGGTGCGGAGCACAGCGCGCCAAAACTGAATCGCTTAGGCGGCGGCGAATGGGAACGACAAAAGAGTAAAGTTAAGGCCGGGCTTAAGAAACTGGCTTTTGACCTGGCCGAACTGTACGCAGCGCGGCAGAAGACGCCAGGGTACGCTTTCAGCCATGAAACGCCATGGCAACGGGAATTTGAAGACATGTTCCCCTATGAACTGACCGCCGATCAGCAACAGTGTGTGGAGCAAATTTTCACAGATATGGAAAGCCCACGCAACATGGATCGCCTGCTGTGCGGAGACGTGGGGTATGGAAAGACTGAGGTTGCGCTTCGTGCGGCGTTCAAGGCTGTGCTGGACGGGAAACAGGTCGCCATTCTTGCGCCTACGACCATTCTGGTTCAGCAGCACCTGAACACGGTTAAAAAACGCTTCGCAGGCTTCCCCGTTACCTTTGATATGCTCAGCCGCTTTCGCAGCCCAAAAGAACAGAAGGAAATCATCCAGAGGCTGAAAGATGGCAAGATTGATCTGTTGATTGGCACGCACCGCATCCTGGCTAAGGATGTACAGTTTCGCAATCTTGGCCTGTTGATTGTGGATGAGGAACAGCGTTTCGGCGTAAATCACAAAGAAGCCATTAAACATATCAAAACTACAGTGGATGTGCTTACGCTGTCCGCCACGCCGATTCCCCGCACCCTGCACATGAGCATGGTCGGCATTCGGGACATGAGCATACTGGAAACCCCGCCGGAAGAGCGGATGCCCGTCAAAACCTATGTTGCACCGTACGATGAGGCAATGATTGCCGAGGCTATCCGCCGTGAAATCAACCGCGGTGGTCAGGTGTATTTTCTATACAACCGTGTTCGCACCATCGGGCAAATGTTCGACCGCCTGAAAACGCTTGTGCCGGAAGCAAGGATCGGGGTAGCGCACGGCCAGATGCGGGAGAACGCGCTGGAAGACGTGATGCTGGATTTTTACGCCGGCGCGTTTGACGTTCTGCTTTGCACTACTATCATCGAAAGTGGTCTGGACGTCCCCGAGGCCAATACCCTGATCGTCTTTGATGCGGATCGTTTCGGGCTGAGCCAGCTTTACCAGATTCGCGGGCGCGTAGGCCGCAGCAATCGGCAGGCGTACGCCTATTTCACAATTCGGCGCGACAAACTGCTCAGCGAAACCGCGGAGAAACGCTTGTCGGCCATACGGGAGTTTACGGAGTTTGGCGCAGGATACCGTATCGCCATGCGCGATCTGGAAATCCGCGGTGCGGGCGACGTACTGGGCCCGGAACAGCACGGCCACCTGAGCACGGTAGGTTATGACATGTACGTTAAGCTGATAGAGCAGGCTGTGGGCGAAGCGCAGGGGCGCGAAGAAATTCCGGAACTGGATACCCGCGTGGAGCTTGCCGTGAACGCGTTCCTGCCCGCAGATTTCGTACCGGATGAAAAGATGCGGATCGAGATATATAAACGCATCGCCATGATTGAGGATCAAACTTCCCGCATGGACATTGAGGAAGAACTGATTGACCGTTTCGGCGATATTCCCGAGCCGGTCAAAAACCTGATCTCCATTGCCCAGTTACGCGCCGTAACCCGAAAACTCGGGGTCAATCACCTGTTCCTGCGACCCGATGGGCTGCACCTGCGGCTGGATAATCAGTATATGCCCGATCCGATTGTATTGTATACTGCTGCCGCCGACACGGACCCCAGACTTGTGTTTAGTCTTCGCCAACCGCCGGAAATGCTGCTTCGTCAAGCGGATATGACTGCTGAAGCGGCGATGGCACTGGGGATTGACCTTCTTACGAAGATGCACAATCGCTCGCGGGAACTTACCGAACAGAAAAAAGCTGAACAATAAACGCTATATGCTGCGATTATTGTGACCGGCAATTTCATTAAAAGAGCGAACCTGTTAATGGTTCGCTCTTTAAAAAATAGCACGCATTGCGAGTAATTATACAGTCAGGTACCAGTAGACCCCATAGCGGTCCACGACCTCCGCGCAGCACGCGCTCCAGGGTAAAGTGCCGATCGGAAGCAGTACAGTTCCGTCCACAGAAAGAAGCTCATAAGCTTTGCGTACCGCCTCCGGTGAGTCAAAATCCAGCCCATAGCTCATTGTTGGGCGCGCGGTTTTCAGGTTGGAGGCTAACATCATTTTTACAAACGGCTCGTTGGTGCATTCGCTGATGGCGAACACTTCGTGACCGTCTTTTTCCAGCGCCGCATGCAGAAAGGAGCCATCCTCGTACTTCTCGTGATACCCCAGCATCAACCCAAACGCCTCCTGATAAAACCCCACCGCTTCGGCTGTGTTACGGATGTAGAGTGTCGCGCCAAGCCTCATTATCAGACCTCCTCCTCTTATTTCATGCTTCCATGGTTATAAATACGCTCCGAAAGTTGGACGGGTGTCACGAACTGTCGGAGCGTATTGCTTTACTTAGTCTGCCCGTAATATGCGTTGGGGCCGTGTTTGCGCTGATAATGTTTTTCTTTTAAATAATCCGGCATATCTTCGTGCGTCTGGTTCATCGGCAGAGCCTCCACGTGCCAGGCCATCATGGCCACTTCCTCCAGCACTACGGCGTTATGAACGGCTTCCATCGCATCCTTCCCCCAGGCAAAAGGGCCGTGGTTGCGAACCAGCACGCAGGGCACTGCTTTGGGGTCCAGATGATCCTGTTCAAAATGCGCGGCAATCACCTTACCGGTTTCCAGTTCGTAAGCGCGCTCCACTTCATCCTTCGTAAGCGAGCGGGTAATCGGTACTGGTCCGTAAATATAATCCGCGTGCGTTGTGCCGTAGGGCGGTATCTCCCGCCCGGCCTGCGCCCAAATAGTAGCCCAACGGCTGTGCGTATGCACGATGCCGCCCACGCCTGAGAAACGGTTGTACAGTTCCATATGGGTAGGCGTGTCGCTGGAAGGGTTCATTTTCCCTTCCACCTTATTCCCCTGCAAATCCATTACCACCATGTCTTCCGGAGTCAGTTCTTCGTAGGGTACGCCGGAAGGTTTGATCACGAACAGACCCTTTTCACGATCGACACCGGACACATTTCCCCATGTAAAAGTGACCAGCTGATGCGCAGGTAACAGCATGTTAGCTTCGTATACGGCTTCTTTCAGGGATTTTAACATGAGATTTCTCCTTTGTTCAGCAGAAAACAGCAAGCCGCTGAAAATCCTTCTGACAGATTACGTAAAGGTTCAGGTGCCGGTAAGCAAGGGTAGCAAGAGGTTTAGCTTACCCGTTTGCAAATGGTGCTTCCAGCTTACCCGTGGCTGATAATGCAGATGAGCCTTTATCGCAGATTGAACGGTGGGGCTTTCCGCCATTTCTTTTTCAAGCCTGCGCTTTGATCGCTTTCAGGCGCTTCATCACATCGTTAGCACCACGACCAAAGTAATCGTGCAGCACGCGATACTCCGCAAACAGTTTGTCATACATTTTCGCATTCTCGGCGATGGGACGATAAACCGTGTCTTTTACCTTGCCCATATCGCGCGCCGCGGTGAACACATCGTTATAACCGCCCGCGTCTTTACCCGCTGCCACTGCCCCAAAAATGGCGCTGCCCAGTGCAGGGCCCTGTGCGCTGCCCGCGATTTTTATCTCCATGTTCAGCACATCCGCGTAGATTTGCATCATCATGGGATTCTTTTGGCTGATACCGCCGCTTGCGAAGAAAGCTTCGACTGACACGCCGTGTTCACGGTAGTTTTCGATGATCATCCGGGTACCGTACGCCGTGGCCTCAACCAGCGCGCGATACATATCTTCCGGCTTCGTCTGCAGGGTCATGCCCAGTATCATCCCGGTCAGGTCTACGTCGACCAGAACGCTCCGGTTACCATTCCACCAGTCCAGCGCGACCAGACCGTGTTCCCCAACCTTTTGCTTGGCGGCAAGCTCCGTCAGGTATTGGTGCGCATTCAATCCCTTTGCTTTCGCCGCTTCCAGATAGCTGGCCGGGCAGCAGTTATCCACGAACCACGCAAAATGGTCGCCCACACAGCTCTGGCCCGCCTCGTAGCCAGCGAAACCGGGCATAATGCCATCCTGTACCACACCGCACATTCCGGGAACCTGATGTTCTGCGGTGCCCATCATCATGTGACAGGTAGAGGTTCCGATAATAGCCAGCATCTTGCCGGGTGCGTCAATCCCTACGGCAGGCACGCACACATGTGCGTCCACATTGCCGATGGATACGGCAGTACCCGCTCTCAGGCCCAGCTTGGCAGCCATCGTTTCCGTTAACCCGCCCGCTTTTTGCCCAAGAGGCGTTACCGGGCAGGAGAGTTTTTCAGCAATCACGTTTTCCATCCGCGGATCCAATGCTTTAAAAAACGCCTTGTCCGGGTAACCGGTGGTTTTGTTATACATCGCCTTGTATCCGGCGCAGCAGGAGTTGCGGGTCTGTACGCCGGTCAACTGCCATACGATCCAGTCTGCCGCTTCTACAAAATCATCCATTGCGGCGTATACTTCCGGGGCTTCGTCCAGAATCTGCCACAGTTTGGGGAAGAGCCACTCGCTGCTGATTTTGCCGCCGTAGTTCTTCAACCATTTTTCACCGCGTGCCGCCGCGATTTCGTTCAGCTGATTCGCCTTGTCCTGCGCGGCGTGATGTTTCCACAGTTTCACGTAGGCGTGCGGGTTTTCCGCAAACTCCGGCAAGTCGCACAGCGGGGTTCCGTCGTGTTTCACAGGCAGTACCGTACAGGCGGTAAAGTCCGTACCCATACCAATTACATCATCCGGTTTCACGCCGGACTGTTTCATCACTTCAGGCACGGCATGGTACAAAACATCCACATAATCCTGCGGATACTGCAAAGCCCAGTCCTGCCCCAGCTTTTTTCCGCATGGTAACTGGGTATCCATCACCGCGTGAGGATATTCGTATACAGCAGAGGCGACTTCCTTCCCTGTGCCGACCTCAACTAATACAGCTCGGCCACTGAGCGTACCGTAATCGACCCCAATGGTATATTTACTCATGTAAAACATCCTCCTTCGAACTGCAGGGGCCATGCCCTGAAGTTGTACGTACCAATAGTGTTTTTACTATACCATAAAACCATGTTTCTGGCAAGCGTTGTTGATGATATTTCTACCGGAACCATGCCGTTTACCATGCACTTAAACGTCTTGTTTAGGCAGGTTATATAGAATATTATCGTTTACTTTACACTGTCCCGTTCCACCATAACCCACGGCAAAATCGAGCTGGCTTCATGTTTGCCATTGATCATATGAATCAGCTTTTCAGCAGCGATGCGCCCAAACTCATCCTTGGGATGGGAAAGCGACGTAAGTTTCGGGTGACACACGCCCGCATACGCGCTGTTGTCGAAGCTCACGATGGAAAGATCGGCAGGAACCAGAATCCCCTTCTCATCCAGCAACTTCAGCAACTCCAGCGCGATCTCATCGTTGTAACACACTACGGCTTCCACATTTTCTTCCAAACTTCTCACAAACTCCGTGCCGGTTTCGTCCGACAGAAAACGTCGTTTGTTCTCGGTGGTAAACCAGCAAACCGCTTCGTCACGCACACGCAAGCCACGGCTTTGCAATTCGTCGGAAAAACCCTGGTAGCGCAGATGTCCTTGCATATCGTCGCTTTTAAAGATTCCTCCGATCCGCGTGTAGCCGCGATCCGCCAGATAGGCAGCGGCCATTCGCCCGCCCTGCAGATCGTCTGTCACAACGGAAATCGCGTTTGGCAACTGGGGATAGTATCCATTGATAAAAACGACTGGGATGTTGCGTTCCCATAATTTTTCATACAGAGCGGTGTTCGGGTTAGGCAGCGCCGTTTTGGTTCCTTCCACAATCAGGCCGTCCAGCGGGGTTTCCAGCACTCTTTGCAGTAAAGAGCGTTCATGATCCGTACGATTGTAGGTGGCAGACAGGCTCATAATACAACTTTCCGCAGAAAGCGCGCTCTCAATGCCACGAACGATACTGGGGAAAATGTAGTCCGTAATATATGTGGTGATTACACCCACGTTGAGCATTCCGCTGTGCTTGCGCGCACCGTGGTTTACATAGGTTCCGCTTCCGCGACGGCGGATCACCAGTCCGTCGTTTTCCAGTAGTGATATGGCCTGCCGCACCGTCTGCCGGCTGACCCCAAACTTTTGCTTTAATTCCGCTTCCGTAAGCAGCGCTTCGCCGTCTTTATAATGACCGCTGGCTATATCATGCCGCAGGATTTCAGCGACGTACTGGTACTTCGGTTCCATACGCTTCTCCCCCTGTACGGTTCGTGTCGGACATCCTGAACACCCCGTATTTTGTCGCTATCATATCATGAAATTCATTTTTTCACAATCGCTCGCACAAAAAAAGTACGGACAGCCCTGCCCTGTTGAAAACGACATTTTGTCCCTGCGAAAATTACAGTTTATTTTCAGCGTCTTTCAGGTCGCGGAAACCCTCGCCAAGCACCTCATATGCGTCGGTGATAAACACAAAAGCGCGCTCATCATCCGTACGGACGATATTTTTTAGCCGTGTTACCTCCTGTGCGCCCACAATACACAGGATCACCGGTCTTTCCTCTCCCCGGAATCCGCCGTGCGCATCCAGAATTGTCAACCCCCGGCCCAGCCCGTTCATCAGATGTTCCTTCACGGTTTCCGTGCGGGAAGTGATCACGTAGCACGCCTTTTGGCGCGTAAAGCCCTGCACAACCATGTCGATTACACGGGAACCGGCAAATATGCTGATAAATGCGTACAGCGCATACTCCACGCGGATAAAGAAGCCTGCAGCGAGCACCACGCAGAAATCAATAAAAAACAAAAATGCGCCCACCGTGATATGCTGGAAGCGGGCATGCACCATCCGCGCCACCATATCGCTTCCCCCGGTCGTAGCGCCGCCGCGAAGGATCAGCCCAAGCCCGAGTCCCATTAAAACACCGCCGAATAAGGAGCCCAGAAGCATGTCATTTGTTACGGCGCGCAGGGGCAGCCAGTCGATTAATAACGAAAAAAGGATCGTAGCTACTAACGAACGAAAAGCAAACACACGCCCCATCGAACGATAACCAATCAGGAACAGCGGTATATTAAGCAGAAGGCTTATCGTACCTACCGGAGTGCCAAACAGATAATTCAGAATGGTTGCAATACCGGTCAGGCCGCCCGGCGCAATCGAATTGGGCACTAAAAACATAGGATAAGCCATTGCGGCAAGCACACAGCCCACAACGATCTGCAGATATGCCACCAGACGTTCGTTGCGGAGGATTCCCTTGCGGATGTTCATGTCTGTTCTTCTGTCTCCCTGCCATTTATGGCAACTTATTCAATTACAGATTGTTCGGGTGAATCACTGCCCGTGCAACCGGCAATTGCTGCGGAAGCGCGCTTACCGTGCCATCCTGCGAATTCCTTTCTCGCAGAATGTCCGAACCAACGTATACGATGGAATCATCCATCGTATACGGATTTATAGGTGCTTTCTCGCAACCATGAAGCACCACAGTCGGGCGAAAATCATGCTGTACCGCCTTTGCCCTGGTTGTGTTGATACGTAGGTATTATACCATATTCCGCCCACATTCGGTAGGCCTGATGACTTTGGTATCTTCTTCGCCCCATCTGATACTCAGTCTTACCGCGGTTAGCTGCTCTATTCTTCCAAACTTACAATAATTCATCATTACCCGACAGTAAAGAACTAAAGGGCCATCCCAGAATATCGACCCAAAGAGAAGAGAAAAAACACCGAAAATGAATTGACAAGCGTGCTCCACAGGAGTATAATCTGCACGTTGTGACCCCGGAAGCGTGGAGAGTTGGCTGAGTGGTCTAAGGCGCACGACTGGAAATCGTGTAACGGCTGAAACCGTTCTAGGGTTCAAATCCCTAACTCTCCGCCAAAGAAAAACCGCTCGTCTCGGTAAGAGACGGGCGGTCTTTTGCATAGACTCTTCAAACCATTGAACACATATCAATCCGATCCGGGACCTCATCCGCCTTTACAATGCCACACTTCAACCGCATACGAAAATTATCTTTCAGCAATAGTAAGCATGATGTACTATCCCAGAATGGCTTCATATGCCAGGTCGCGCAATGTGGGGTGAATTATATGATAATTTTCCTCCAACCCCAGTACATGTTCCGCAAAGAAGATGCCGATCCGGTGCTTCGGGTCCATCAGCGCATACGCGCCTGCCGCCCCGTCCCAGCCAAACTCGCCCACCGGACTTTTCGACACGGTTGGATCGATCAGCGTGCGCAATCCCAATCCGTAACCGTATCCCAATTTGCCGGAGGCGTTAAAATCTTGTTGCATTCGGTCGTCCAGTTGATTTTTCCGCATTTCGTTAATAGTTTCTTTTTGAAGGATGCGTTTTCCGGTCGCGCCGACGCCGTCGTTGCTTAACGCTTCAACAAATCGGCTGTAAGCGTCTACCGTACAGATCAGCCCCGCACCGCCGCTTTCGTACGTTTCCGTAAGGCGGTAACGATTCGTCGGCGGAACAGGTCGGATAGCATGCGTCGTTGGCTCGGCTTCATACTGTACGCTCAGGCGCGCCTGTCTGCGCTGATCCAGCGTAAAATACATATCCGAAATACCCAGCGGTTCAAACAAGTGGTTTTGAAAGTAATCGCCCAGCGTTTCGCCGGAAACCGACTCGATAACGCCACCCAATACATCGTGCGCAAGACTGTATATCCAGCGTGTGCCCGGCTCGCACAGCAGCGGCATCCGCGCGAAAGCCCCTACCATCGTACGCGTTCCGCACTTGCCGGCACGCCGCGCAGCCTGTATCTCCGCCGATTCGATGTCGTAGGACATTCCGGCTGTCATGCGAAACAAATCGAGAATCCGAATCGGGTTTTGCGCTCTGCAAAGATGATCCTGACGGGTGGGCCAGCGAACCGGCCATGGCCCCATCTGGAAAGTATCGGCATAAACCATTTCCGAGTATTCCGGCAGATATGTATCCAGCGTTTCGTGCAGGTTCAGTTTTCCCTGCTCGCATAACTGCATCGCCGCCGTTACCGTAATTACTTTGGTAGCCGAATAAAGGTAATAAAGATCATCCGGTGCGACCGGTTTGGTTTTTGCCGCGTCGGAGTAGCCCGCGTCATGGCGATACACCGTATCGTAGCCAAGCGTTATCTTGCAATCCACCGCCGGGATACCATGACATACCGGTAACGAATCCAGATAGCGCGTAAGTCGTTCGAAGTTCATATTACATCCATCATTTCTGTTCTCAGTTTTCCCGGCAATGCAAAAATGCCGTGGTTCCATCCGGCACTTTTACCTTGTTCCGAACAATGCATTAAATCAGACTTGCTGATACACGCAGTTTTCGATCCCAGCAACGTCTGTGCTGCTCACCGTAAAGGCAAATGTACTCAGATTGGCCGTCAGGAAGGCAGAGCAACCCTGATGGGTCCATCGAATGCAAAGCGTATCGCTCTTTGGTTGGGTGATCTCCATCCGCGCATCAAAACCGAATGCAGGGCAGGTGTTACGGAAGCGAAGCAAAGTGAGCTGGTCGCGTACAACGGGTCGTTGTAACGCTTCTTCTGTCTGTGCGCGGGACAGGTTCGTACGGTTGATCTCCTTGTGTCCCGCCGCGCCTGCGCCCTGTACTGCGGCCAGATCGTTGCGGCCCGCGAACAAATCCAGATACCATACCTGCGGTTTACCCGGCATGAACAGATGGAGCGCCCGCGCCAGCAACATTTTCCGCTCGTCTTCTCCCAGGGCGCTGAAGTACGTCGCGTTCACCTGATAGTACACATTCTTTTGCCCATGCAGGTCCTTAACCAGTCCTCCGCGGCTGACCACAGCCTGAATCAACTTTTCGATCTGTTCTTCCGGTAAAAGCCCTTTCAGGT
This sequence comes from Bacillota bacterium, assembly GCA_023395615.1. Classification (GTDB taxonomy): domain Bacteria; phylum Bacillota; class Clostridia; order Christensenellales; family Aristaeellaceae; genus CAXXOK01. The sequence continues at coordinate 5,001 of JAEWYP010000019.1, read as the reverse complement.
CCAGCAACGGAATGCCGTCGTGACAGCCAAGCATGGTCACGGTACGGATTCCCTTTTCCTTCTGTTCGCGCGCCCAACCCGCCAGTAAATCCCCGTCAGCGCGTTCCAGCGCATCGATCACCAGCCCCGGCAGGAAGAAATCATAGCAGGGGTAGCCTTCTGCTGTCAGCCGTTCATATGTTTTTTCGGCATAGCTGGAATGGATCTCCGGCAATAGCGTAAGGTGGTACCGGTCGGCGATTTCTCGCACCCTGCCTAGCAGTTCCCAAGTATCCGGCTCGTTAAGAAAGTTGCGTTTGCCGGGTGTTTTAGGTGCATAGGCGAAAGCATCCAGCCGTACAATCCGCGCGCCATAGCCCGCAAGCATCGCAAGGGTTTGCTCGTAGTATTCCCATACCTTGGGAGACCGAATGTTCAGGTCCATTTGCCCCAGATATTTACGCCCGCTTTCCAGTAGGTCGATTACAGCGGGACGCGCGTGCTCCCATGGGCCAAAGTCTATCCCTGCGGGTGTTTTTCCCGCGTCCAGCGCCCTGTTAACAACCGCGGCCAGTTTTTGGGCGGAAGCATATTGCAGTTTGGCAACGCGCATCAAATCCTGCTCGTCTACGCGCGGGTAACGCACTTCCTGATAGAACGTGTTCCAATAAGGCACGCTATGCCCGTCGGGAAAGCGTACCATCAGTAAAGGCAGACCAGGCTTGCGGAAAAACATATCGCGGATTTCCGCTTCATTCGGCTGGATATACCCGCCATTGGTCATTTCCCCATGACCCTGCCAGAAACGGTTCCAGTCGATAAAGAAATCCCGGTAAGGCGAGGCGTCGCCCTTTTGCAGAATATCCTGAAACTGCGGGGAGAGCACAGACGCATGGTTGAGTAAAAAATCCAGTTTCAAGTCGATGCCAAGCGCGCTAAGCGCGTTGAGGTCTTCTCTGGAAGCATACTGCTCGTTCAAACCATAATCGATCACCGAAAAGCCGCGGTCCAGATCCGTGTTAAACAGGCTGGGCAGGATATAAGCTGAAGAAAATGCGTGCGCCAGTTCCGGCTTTTGCAATACACCAACAATATAGCCAAGCGTACCACCCATGCTGTCCGGGTAAGCGTTCAGCATCGGCCCGCAGGAAAGCGTTCCGTTATCCGGTGTGTTCATGTTTATTCCTCCGCCATCAACCTGCGATACTCGCGGTAAGACAATAGTTCGCCGGTTTTCGCAACGATCAGGCGGGCTTTACAGGCCTGCATTTCCAGCTGCTTCTGTTCCAGTTGCAGAACCATCGTAGTAAAAGGGCTGTCCGTACCGCCGTCGCGGTGGCGTTCTTTGCGATAGGCCAGCGTTTCGCTGGGCGTGCTGTTCAACAATATTGGAATATCCACTCCGTGCAGGTGGTCGCTGTTGCCATGTGTCCATTCGATCAGCAACACCCTGATGTCGGAAAAATCAACCGGCTCATACCACAGGGCTGTTTCTTCACGCCCCATTCGTTTCAGGGCAATTGTCTGTGCGCCGTTTTTAAATTGCGAAATAATCGCGTTCACTTCCTCAAAATCCTGTTCGGCGAGTGAACCGAGGTATCCGGCCAGCGAGGTACGCCCCTCGCGCTGATACACTTTTAGCCACGGGTATTCCGTTGTAAGCGACGGGTCCGCATCCCGTTCCTTTGCCTGCAACGCACGCACGGTTTCGCCGCGCTCCGGGGTATAAATACCACCCGCGACCAGCCCTTTCATGCCACCCAGCCGAAAAATACGCATCCGTTCCGCGTCGTTATACAGCGGAATCCGGCGGGGATAGTTATCGCCGCTGAGCGTGTAACTGCCTACCCCTGACGAGCGAAAGTAATACGCAAGAAGCGAAGCGGTTTCCGATTTGCCGACGCCTGATCCGCCGCAAACCGAAATGACCGTTCGCTCGTGAGGATTCGTCGCCTGCATCTCTGATAGTATCGAAAGCAGTTCCGGGAAAATCACATTCGCCTTTTGCCGATGGTTCTCTCCAATATGGATACTATCCCCGGGCATATCGCCGTGCGGTATTTCCGTCGGCAGTTCCGGGGGAACCCAGTTTTTCTCTGTATTGCGGATCCAGCTCATCATAAAGTTACCTCCCCGATAAGCCATGGTTTTAGCGCGGTTGCCAGCTCATGGCCCATTCTGATCTGCGTTTTTGTATTGGGATGTCCCAGCCCGCCGAAGCCCTCGTTCCACGGATCAATCGGCGCGAATTTCATGCAGAAGATTTTTTCGTCGCCGGTTTCCTTCCGGTACGCAGCCGCCGCTTTCTCAATCGCGTCATACAGGTAGTAATCCATGGAACCCAGCGTGCATGCGATTACCGGTTTTGTTCTGTTCAGGCGGCGCAGCTGATGCAAAAAGGCCTGATACCGCTGGATAAAATACGCTTCTTCTTCCGATGTGCATCCGGATACACGCAGCCTGAACCCGTCGTTGGTGCCCAAATTTACAACAATCGCGTCGGGTTGAAACCGTTCAAACGACCACGGGGTAAACCCTTCGGTCTTGCCCATGGCTTCTTCATGGTTTCGATCGGCGTAGGCGTAAAAATCCTCCATGGAACGCACCGGTGGCACAAAGCCGGGGCAATCCGGCAGAATTAGCCGATAAGCAGGGTCGCTGGCCCAGCAGAGCGGGATACCGGAAATGCAGATGCACTGATAATCCGCGTCCAGCAAATTAGCCGCGATCGCGCCATATGCCTTTAGCCCGTTTTCTTTGGCCGTGTCAAATACCGTTTCATCAGCAGCCATATCGTTGCCAAATCCGCAGGTAATGGAGTCTCCGATCAGCTCCAATTTCAGGCGCGGCTTCGCAGGCATGCAGGGCAAAAGTTCTCCCTCCAGCGAAAGCATGCTGATTCCCGAGCGCCCCTTAGAGTTTTCGGATCGTTTAACAATACGCAGCGTATGGATTTGCGTCGTATCGCTTTCAAACAGCGTATAGCAGCGCGTTCCCTCCTGCAGTTTCAGCAGTGTCTTCGGCTCCGCTTCTTCATCTAAAAATACCGTAAGCCATGGCAGGTTATCGCCTTCCCCAGGATAACCGTCGCCAAACGTGACCGCTTCCATTTCGACCTTTCGGCCCTGAAATTTCATCTCGAAGCCGGATGCCGTCCAGTTAAAAAACATCGCTGCGCGCTTTTTATCATAAAGTGTGCGGCCAAAGAAACGAATCCGGCTTTCCTCGGGTTCGATACGGTAATCCATCCGTTTACACCTCTTACTTAATGGCTCCCTGCACAACGCCTTCGATGATCTGTTTCTGGCAAAGCAGGTAGAGCGTAATCACAGGGATAATCGTAAGCACCAGACCGGCCATCAGCGGCGCGTAATCCACGCTGTAGGTGGTAAAGAAGCTGTACGTGGAAAGCGGCAGGGTGCGCAGATCCGGCGAAAGCAGCACCATGCTCGGTAAGAGATAATCATTCCATATCCACAGCACATCCAGTATCAGCACCGTCACCATAACCGGCTTCAGGTTGGGCAAAACGATTCTGAAAAAGTTCTTAAGTCTCCCGCAGCCGTCAATCAGAGCCGCTTCCTCCAGCTCCACCGGTATGCCTTTGATGAACCCGTGAAAAATAAAGACTGCGAATGCCTGCCCAAATCCCATATAAAAGAATATCAGTGTCCAGGGGTTGTTGTAAAGGTTCATGGAGCCATAAATTTTCGCCAGCGGAATCATGACCGCCTGAAAGGGCACGATCATCGAGGCGACCATTACGCCGAAGATCGCGCTGGAAAGGCGGTTATGGTTACGAACCAGATAGTGCGCAGACATGGAGGCGGTAATCAGGATCACCGCAACACTGCAAAGCGTGATCATCGCCGAATTTTCCAGACCGTTCATGAAACGCATTTTGGTAAAGGCGTCCACGTAGTTTTTCAGGTCGAGGCTGTCTGTGAGCTGAAACGGCGATGAGACAAACAATTCCGTAGAACGGAAAGAGTTGTTGAGCACCAGATAAAACGGAACCAGAAAAAGAATGAGCAGCGCAAAAACGAATACAGTGCGCCCCCAGTATCTTTTACGCAGATGGACGGTCATACCTCCACCTCCCGCTTTTTATTCAGCATCACCTGTGTTACGGAGATCAGCGCTACCACCACAAACAGCACGATGGCCTCCGCCTGCCCAACCCCGAATTGCTTGGACATAAACGCTTTCTGGTACACATGCATGGCCGCAAGCTGGGTAGATCCGTATGGCGCGCCGTTGGTCAGCGACAGGTTGAGGTCGTAGGCCATAAAGGTACGCGACAGTGTGATAAAAATGCAGATGTTAAACGAAGGAACCATCAGCGGAATCGTAACGCGGAAAAGTTTACGGAGACCATACGCACCGTCGATATCCGCCGCTTCCTGCACATCTTTGGGAATTCCCACAAAGCCTGCGATATAGATCATCATTAAATAACCCGCGTATTGCCAAACGGTAACGATAATCATCGCCCAGATCGCTCGGTCGGGGTTGGTGAGAAACGAGGTTTTCAGCCACGCGATCCCAAAGGTTTTACCAACCTGAGTCAGGACGTTGGCAAACATGAACTTCCAGATATAGCCCAGGATGATGCCGCCGATCAGGTTGGGCACAAAGAAACCGCCGCGTAAAAAGTTCTGCGCACGCATACCGCTGGTGAGAAAATAGGCGATCGTAAATGCGAAAATATTGCACAGCACCGCCGAGACCACTACATATTTCAGCGTGATCAGGAACTGGCGCAGAAATTCCTTATCCGAAAACACAGTCAGATAGTTTTGCAGACCCACAAAGTCATACGCATCGGAAATCGCGTTCCAGTTGGTAAAAGTAAGGATAAATCCGTAAATAAACGGAATCACCAGCACGCACAGGAAGGAGAACAGGGTTAACCCATTAAAAGCTAAAAAATAACCGCCACGCCTGACCAGACTGCTTTCTCTCATCGGGGTTCACTCCCTCGGCATAGTAACCGCGGCGTCGGCGCGCTTGCGCCGACGC